>CAIXKO010000492.1 GCA_903919925.1 uncultured Bacteroidota bacterium
AACAGTTCCAGACCTTCGCTAAGAGTGAGTTCGTTTTGCTTGCGGGTTTCCAGCAAAGCCTGCCAACTGCGGCCCATACCGTGTAAACGCAGCCGGCTTAGTTGTGATTCAATTTGCATCATAAATAGTTAAAATTAAGTAGTTAAAAATCAATAGTTGTTTGCCTATAATAATCTCTTCCTCTGATATTTTTATGAACCGGTAATGGTTTTTCCGGGACGACTTCCTGCTCGTCGGTCATTTTATTCTTAAGGACATTGGAGACAAACCGGTACGAATAACTCTGATAATCAATCGCCATTTGGCAGGCCTTGGAAAAGACATCCGCTTCGGTTTTTCGCTGCAGGCTCAACAGCCCGTCGCAGGTCTTGTAGAGTTGTTCCGGATGTCGGTTCTGCTTAAAAAGAAGCTCGACGAGTTGATGGAGTACGTCGGATTTTGATCTGGCTTTATCCAGATAATAGTTTGGACTTCGGTCCCTATAATGCTGGTGCGCTGAACACAAGTGCTCTTTCACACTGGTATATTCTCCTGCTTTGTAATCCCGTACATGTACCGCAACCTGCTCTCCTTTGGCGTAAATGTGAACCATGGTACGTGTATAAATCACTTTTACAATGGATCCGGTATGCACGTGTGGAACACTATAATAATGTTTGTCAATGTACAGGAGTATATGATTGTTTTTTGCCACGATCAGCTCCCTGTAGTATTTTAACTGGAAGGGTTGTTCAGGCAAAGGTTTAAGTAAATGCTTTTCATCGGCTAAAAACTTTTCTTCCCGGGAATATGGCTTTATCTGCATCCGCGTTTGATTGTGATCCTTTATTTTTCCTTTAATACCTTCATTGAGTGAAGCCATACTTAAAAACAACTGATTACGCAATTTCGCATATACTCTAGTATAGATTATTCCAACCTCGTTTTCTACCAGGGCCTTATTATGTAAATATTTACATAAAAACCTATATGTAAAGTTTATTATTATGTAGATATTTCTTCTTAAGACCTTATTAATCAACTTTGGTTTCTATTTTTTCTTTACATAACATTGCATTGAATACATTTAGGCATCAATCTATTAAACATGAAAACGATGCCGAAAAAAATCAAAAAAGTTATCGATGAGTTTCAACTCGAGCTTATCGATATGGGTTACAGTCAGGGAATTCGCTGGACTTATGGTAAAGTCTGTCGTTTGTTTTGCGAATGGGCTTACTATCAATCCATTGATCGTGTGTCCGATGAGGTAATACATGCCTACGCCTTAGAAAAAACCGGATGTTGGGAAGCAGCTATAAGTCTTCCAAGCAAGGAAAGAATCACTTTAAGGGTCCTACGGTTGCTCAGCAACTTCATCAAAGGAGAACCCTTTGAAGGAAGGACGCCCCTTAAGGAACATCAATTCTACACCATCCTAAAAGACCATGTGTATCCCTACATGCGTTGGTGTGAGGAAGAAAAGGGATATCGAACTACAACCATCCAGAATAAATTTTGGATTCTATGTCGGTATGACAACTTTCTAAATGAAAAAATGTTGGATATCAAGAATGTGACCATCGAGTTAAACGAAGAGTTTTTCACCTCGGATGCCTGTGGTCATAGAACCAGTTATAAGTCTACTGTCAGGGAGATGCTTCAATACTTGTTCGATTTCAGCATCCTGGGCAAAGACTTGTCGCCCTATGTGTTGAAAGAGCCAAGACGCTCCAAACGTCTTGAGATCCCTACAACCTATACCACAGAGGAGATAAAATCTTTGATCAGTGCTATCGATCGCAGCACTCCCAAGGGAAAGCGAGATTACCTTGTTGTTCTCCTTGCTGCGGAATACGGGATGCGGGCCTCAGACATAGTCAGGCTTAGCCTTAAGCATATCGACTGGGAACGAAACACCGTATCGTTTAGTCAATACAAGACCGATGTACCCGTGCAATACCCGCTGCTCTCGTCTGTCGGGAACGCCATTATTGATTATTTACGCCATGGCCGGCCAACCGAAGTTGACAATGTCATCATCGTCAGCCACGACCACGTCACGCGGGGCAAGCTCCTTACAACTCCAACCATTCATTCAATTGTTACCGCCGCATTCCGCCGGTCAAAGATACACGGATGGCAGAAAAAGAAACACGGACCCCACTCGCTCCGTTTCAGCCTGGCCTCCAATATGCTCAAACAGGGGATCGGCTTCCAGGTGATTAGCACTGTCCTGGGGCATTCTACGACCGAGTCAACCAAGGTCTATGTCAAAATAGATATTGACCGTCTGCGTGAGTGTTCACTTCCGGTGCCGAACCTTAACAGCTATTGGTATACAGAAAGGAAGGAGGTTGCAAAATGAACCGACCGTCATTCATCTCAGCTTTTGCTGGGGAAATCGATATCTTTCTCGATTATCGCCAGGCCACAGGCATTTGTATCGACCAGGACATCTTGTATCTCAAGAAGCTTGATGTTTTTCTGGAAGACAACAAAATATCTCTCATTGGTTTTGATGCTGAAGTGTCAGCATTATGGCGTTCCTGTCGTGATGGCGAGTCCGATCACGGCCATTACATGCGAATCAACTTCACGAAGCGATTTTTTGAATTCCTTTTTGTAAAGGGTTACAAAGTATCACTTCTGCGAGATGTGCGACCGCCTAAAAGCAATTTTGTCCCCCATATCTATACAGATGACGAAATTTACCGGTACTTCCAGGCAGTGGATGCGTACGACTTCCCTGGCAATCCAAAAAACAAGATACAACTGCCCGTATTGTTCAGGCTAATATACAGCTGCGGACTTCGCGTCACTGAGACGCTAATGATCAGAATGAAAGACGTTGACCTTGAAGAGGGCATAATCAGACTACGGGTCACAAAGGGTTCGAAGGAACGTTACGCTGTCCTGTCAGAATCGATGCATGCATTGCTTAAGGAATATGGCCATAAATCCTTCTATCTTTTAGGAGAAGATGACTTTATTTTTTCAAACCGCAAGGGTAGCGCTTTGCGGTGCGACTGGCTTGAGGAAGTACATGGCCGACTGCTTTGCATGGCCGGCATCCCTGCAGCATCCGCTGCAGGGAGCACCAAACGCCTTCACGACTGGCGCCATACACATGCCGTGGGTGCTTTCAAGCAGATGATTGAGCGTGGACATGACATGTACGTTTCGCTGCCTATATTGTCGGCTTATATGGGCCATTCCAGCATCATGGCCACGGAGCGTTACCTGCGACTTGCAGTAAATCTTTATCCCTACTTGCAGAAGAAGTTCGATGCAAGTCTCGAAGATGTTTTTGGAAAGGAGGTGCATTATGAAGAGTGACTTTGCATCATTGCTACACAAATACTTTTGCAATTATCTCGTTAATGATCTGGGTGCATCAGGATGCACCATCTCTACCTACAGAGTCACTTTCGTGCAGTTTATTGACTACATGGAAACTGTGCTGCATGTGGCTGCTGAGAATATCGACTTGCACCATATTACGAGGCAAAACATCTTGTTATTCCTCGAGTGGCTGGAACAAAACCGGTCTGTGGCAATAGCAACTCGAAACCAACGACTTGCAGCTTTAAAAAGCTTTGCCCTCTTTGTTCGTTACGAACGGCCCGAATATCTGGCACAAACTGATGATGTGAGAAAAATCAAAATCAAAAAAGGTCAACAAAAGGAAATTTCCTACCTCAAGCCCGAGGGCATTAACCTGCTATTGGGCCAGATAAACAGGGCAACAGGACAACGCGATTATGCCATGTTTTTCCTGATGTATACCACAGGCATACGCGTCAGCGAGCTCATCCAAATCAAAGGACGCGATGTGTCAATGAACCATCCTCGTCATCTGGTCATCCATGGCAAAGGAGGCAAAAAACGACATGTTCCGATGATAAAACAGCTTGGGAAGGTCTTGGCAGAGTACACCTCCAAAACGGGTGTCTTTCTTCCGCATAACCTTGAACGTCCCCTATTCACCAACCACTCAGGGAATCAGTTCACACGACAGGGCATCAATCATTTGCTCAGAAAATACGCTAATATGGCACGATCCCTGAATCCTTCTCTCATCCCGGCGGACACCAGCCCCCACAAGCTCCGACATTCCACTGCTATGGCCTTAGTAGATGGAGGCACCGAACTCATAGTTGTACGCGACCTGCTAGGTCATGCCAGCGTGCAGACCACCGAAATCTATGCAAAGCTCTCCAACCACCGTAAACGAGAAGCCATCGAAGGCGTAAGTCAGAAGATCGTGGATCCGGAAGAACCTCTTTGGGAGGTTAACGCTTCTCTGAAAGAATGGTTAATGAACATTGGAAAGAATAAAATTATGTAAACGGATTTTATAAGACGGCCTTGCAAATCAGTCGTCTACAAGGTCGTCTTTACATAACAATAAACTTTACATATGCCTTAT
>CAIXKO010000493.1 GCA_903919925.1 uncultured Bacteroidota bacterium
GATTATGTGAACCCGTTTATCGGAGCAAGCACCAATACGGGCAAGGCCGGGGTGGCACACGGACTGGGTAAAACATTTCCGGGCGCGGCCACTCCTTTTGGCTTGGTGCAGGTGAGTCCGAATACCATAACCGGTGGCGATAACGGTCCGGGTTACAGTTATGAGCATACCACTATTGAAGGCTTTGCTTTTACTCAGATGAGCGGCATTGGCTGGTACGGCGATCTGGGCAATTTTCTGGTGATGCCATCAACGGGGTCAATGAAAACCAATTCCGGTAAGGAAGATCCTGTTTCCCCAGGATACCGTTCGAAATATGATAAAGCCAGCGAACAAGCCAAAGCTGGATACTATTCGGTTCAGCTTTCCGACTGCAATATCAGGGCCGAAGCCACAGCAGCACCCCACAGCGGAATGCTCCGGTTTACGTTTCCGGAAAGTAAAACTTCACGCATTCAGATTGATCTGGCCAGAAGGGTGGGCGGTACCTCAACGGAACAATTTGTAAAAGTAACCGATCAGAATAGTATCGAAGGCTGGATGAAATGCACGCCCGATGGTGGTGGATGGGGCAATGGAGGCGGTAAGCCAAATTATACCGTTTATTTTTATGCGAAGTTCAACAAGCCGCTCACCAATTATGGAGTGTGGAGTGCCAAAATTCCTGAGGGAACTAATCGGAAACGGGAATTTGTTGAAAGTGAGCAGTTCCAGAAGATCACCGCGGAGGCCAATATATTGAAAGGGTGCAGGGAAAAGCAGGGCAAACATCTTGGGTTTTACACTGAATTCCCTACAAGCAAGGGGGAACAGGTGGTTATGAAGGTGGGTATTTCGTTTGTCAGTATCGATGGTGCGAGGAAAAATCTGGAGGCGGATGTCACAGGATGGGATTTCGATAACGTGGCAAACGATACGCGTGAGCTGTGGAACCAGGCTTTGAACAAAATCAAGATAGAGGGTGGAACGGAAGAGGAGAAAACGATTTTTTATACTGCCCTTTATCATACCCTGATCGACCCCAGGGCATTTGCCGATGTGGATGGTAAATATCCGGGAGGCGATGGGAAAATCAAGCAAACCGGAAATTTCACCAAACGAACGATATTCAGCGGCTGGGATGTATTCCGTAGTCAGTTTCCATTGCAAACCATTATCAATCCTGGTGTTGTAAACGATATGATCAACTCACTCGTGGAGCTTGCCGATGAAAACGGAACAAATTATCTGGAAAGATGGGAATTCCTGAATGCATACAGCGGATGCATGATCGGAAACCCGGCAGTATCGGTGATTGTGGATGCTTATTCCAAGGGGATACGGAATTTTGATGTTGCCAAAGCCTATCAGTATTCGCGCAATTCCGTTGAGAAATTTGGCAATGGCGTACGCGGATACTCATCGGATATATCTACCACGCTGGAGCATGCCTATTCGGAGTGGTGCATGGCGGAGTTTGCAAAATATCTGGGTAAGCCGGAAGATGAGGTTTTGTATCGTAAGCGGGCTCAGAGTTATCGCAACATTTTTGATCGTTCGGTTGGCTGGTTCCGGCCTAAAAACAAAGGGGGCGAATGGGAACCCTGGCCGGCAAATGGGAGGCTTGAGCAGGGATATGGGTCGGTGGAAAGCAATCCTTATCAGCAGGGATGGTTTGTGCCGCACGATATCGATGGATTGGCGGGATTGCTGGGCGGTAGCGATAAGATGATTGCTGACCTTACGGACTTTTTCGAAAAATCGCCTGAAAACATGATGTGGAACAACTATTATAATCATCCCAATGAGCCGGTACATCAGGTGCCGTTTATGTTTAACCGGTTGGGCGCACCCTGGCTCACCCAGAAATGGACCCGTGAGATCTGCCGCCGGGCCTATCACAATTCGGTGGAAGGGCTGGTTGGAAATGAAGATGTGGGCCAGATGTCGGCCTGGTACGTGCTGGCAGCCAGTGGTCTCCATCCGGTGTGCCCCGGCGATACCCGGTATGAGATTACGAGCCCGGTATTCAGTCGGATCGAAATCAGGCTCGATCCAAAATATGCATCGGGTAAAACCTTTACCATTATTGCCCGAAACAATTCAGCAACCAATATCTATATTCAATCGGCAAAACTTAATGGAAAGCCTTATAAACAGTGCTGGATACCGCATGAAACAATATCAGAGGGCGGAATATTGGAACTGGAAATGGGGGATAAACCGAACTCTAAAATTTGGCAGCAATTCTAAATTGTTGCCAATTAATAAACGGAGACAGCATGATTATGGAAATAATAAAGCAGCCGTACGACATTGGAAACCTGTTTGATCATATTGGTGATTATGATTCTAAAATTATTGAAAAGTATGGCGATCCGTTGCAACTGAAAGATTGGGTTATTGGTCAACAAATGAATACAAAACTCAATCGGCTAAAGAAATCAAATCCGGAAGCATTTTTCTACTGGTACAAAGTTTTCGAATTGGAAATTACGACAGTGGTTAAATGACACGTTTTTGATTGGAAGTGATAACTTTGTAAAAAAAGAAGTAAAAGCACCCGAATGAAAAAAAAAGTCCAACTCAGGAAAATCCGATTCATAACTATCCTCATGCTATTAATGGCTGTAACTGCGGCAAAGCAGGTAAGTGCCCAGATTAATCAGCCCATCATGCGGATGGGAGCGGCAAGTACACAATCGTTTGATGAAAAATGGCTTTTTATGCGGTACGGTTTGCAGGCCGACGGCACCTCGGTAATTGAGCCTGCCGGGTTGGAAAATCCTGACCTGGTGGATTCAGCGTGGAGAAAGCTCGACCTTCCACACGATTTTGCCGTTGAAGGTCCATTCCGGATTGAGCTGAAAGGGGAAACTGGAAAATTGCCGTATCAGGGCATAGGCTGGTACCGCAAACACTTTACCGTTAGTACGGTGGATACGGGCAAAAAAGTATTTATCGATTTCGATGGAGCCATGGCCAATGCAAAGGTATGGCTCAATGGGAATTATATCGGAACATGGCCATATGGATACAGCTCCTTTCGGATGGATTTAACACCCTACCTGAAATTCGGTCAGAAAAATATTCTGGCGGTCCGCTGCGACACGGAAAAATGGGAATCCCGATGGTATCCGGGAGCCGGGATATACAGGCATGTTTGGCTGGTGAAAACCAGTCCGGTGCATGTGGGGCATTGGGGAACCTATATTACCACACCTGAAATTACCGATGCATCGGCACTGGTTAAGATGGATGTTACTGTAGATAACCAATCTGATATTCCGGTTGATGCGGTTATCCGGACTACTATTTATGAGCTCGACAACCAAAATGTGGCCAGAGGAAATGTGACTTCCTTTAATGAATCGACCATAAAAATTGAAGCAGGATCCAGTTCCACCGTTTCAACAAAAGCGTTGGTTGTTAAACCCAAAAGGTGGGATATCAATTCTCCGTTCCGATATGTTGCCAAAACGATAATACGGGTAAATGGAAGAATAATAGATCAGTACAATTCTGTATTTGGTATCCGCACATTGGAGTTTACGGCAAACAAGGGATTTCTTTTGAATGGCCGGCGCGTGGCGATACAAGGAACCTGCAATCACCATGATCTGGGGGCGTTGGGAGCGGCAATGAATACCAGTGCTTTGCGCCGCCAGTTGCGGATATTGAAAGAAATGGGTTGCAATTCATTGCGAACTTCTCATAATCCGCCGGCTCCTGATTTGATTGAGCTTGCCGACCAAATGGGCTTTTTAGTTTGGGATGAAGCTTTCGATTGCTGGAAGGAGGGTAAGCGAAAACTCGATTACAGCCAAATGTACGATGAATGGCATGAAAAGGACCTGAAGGCCCTGGTTCGCCGCGACCGCAACAATCCATCGGTATTTATCTGGTCGATAGGCAATGAGGTCCCCGATCAGCGCAACGTGGAGATGACCAAACATCTGGCAGATATTGTACGCGCCGAAGATCCCACCCGCCCTGTTTCAAACGGTTACAACGATCCGGATAACAGCAGGAACGACGGATCGCCCGTGGCCCTCGATATTATGGGGGTAAACTATTTCTTTGGTCAGCAGGCCAAATGGGATGCCGATCCGCGATATATGAACAAGCCAACCGTTGGCAGTGAAACATCGTCTTGCGTAACTTCACGCGGAGAGTATTACTTTGATAAGGATTACCAGAACTGGCAGATATCCTCTTATGATCTGGCAAAACCCGACTGGGGATGCATTCCGGATGACCAGTTTCGGGTAAATGCCAAATTCCCAAATCTTTTAGGGGAATATGTATGGACCGGATTTGATTATCTGGGTGAACCTACTCCGTATAATTCCGATGAAACCAATCTGTTGAATTTCAGAAACGATCCTTCGAAAAAGGCCGATCTGGAAAAGAAACTCGCCGAAATCCGGAAAACCAACCCGCCATCGCGGAGCAGCTATTTCGGAATCGTTGATTTGGCCGGATTTCCAAAGGACCGGTTTTATCTTTATCAATCTCAATGGTTACCCGAAATTCCGATGGCTCATATTTTGCCACATTGGAACTGGAAAGAAAGAATCGGAAAAATCACTCCGGTTCATGTGTATACTTCGGGTGATGAAGCTGAACTTTTTATCAACGGAAAAAGTCAGGGGCGGAAGGCAAAACGGCCGGGTCAGGATTTTCGCCTGGTATGGGACAGCGTAAAATATGCACCGGGAAAGGTAGAGGTAACCGCCTATAAAAACGGGCAAAAATGGGCATCCGATATCGTGAGAACAACAGGCGAGGCGGCTAAACTCACCCTCCTTTCCGACCAAAGATCACTTTCAACGGACAAGCCTGATCTGGCTTACATTACCGTTCAGGTTGAAGATAAGAATGGTTTAGTGGTGCCCCGGTCGAATCAGCTGATCAAGTTTGAAATATCAGGTCCGGGCGTAATTGTGGCTACCGATAATGGTGATGCCACCAGTTTTGTGCCTTTTAAGAGCACTGAACGACAAGCATTCAACGGCTTGGCACTGGTGATTGTCAAAGCTAAAAAAGGTGCCAATGGTAAAATCACCGTAAGAGCAACCAGTAAAGGTTTGGATACCGGAATAACAACAATTGATTTAATACAAATTATCAGAGACAATGAATAAACGATCCATTTTTGCAGCGTTGGTCATTTGCACCAGCCTGATGATGAATTTTTCAGCATCAGTTGCACAGTTACCTAAAGAGACCGAGGAACAGAAAACTGCCCGTATGAAATGGTGGACCGATGACCGGTTTGGCATGTTCATCCATTTTGGACTTTATGCCCAGGCCGCCCGGCACGAGTGGGTCAAGAAAAATGAGCGCATATCGGAAGCCGACTATCTGAAATACTTTGAGCAGTTCAATCCCGATTTATACAATCCACGCGAGTGGGCCCGGATGGCTAAAGAAGCCGGTATGAAATACGCGGTAATGACCACCAAGCATCACGAAGGTTTTTGCTTGTTTGATTCAAAATTCACTGATTATAAAGCTACCAACACTCCGGTAAAAAAGGACCTGATTAAGGAATATGTGGAGGCTTTCCGGGCAGAGGGGATGAAAGTAGGATTCTATTATTCACTGCTCGACTGGCATCACCCCGATTATATTATCGATCGGAACCATCCGCAAAGTGGTAAAACGGATGCCGAATACGATAGTTTGAACAAGGGCCGCGATATGAGTAAATATCGTCAGTACTTAAAAGATCAGGTAAGAGAACTTTTAACTAATTATGGCAAGATCGATATCATCTGGCTAGATTTTTCTTCCCCAACAGGCAAATATGGAAAGAACCGGAAGGACTGGGATTCAGAGAATTTATTAAAGATGGTTCGTCAGCTTCAACCCGGAATCATCGTAAATGACCGGCTCGATCTGGAAGATGTTCCGGGCGGCTGGGATTTTAAATCGCCGGAGCAGTACAA
>CAIXKO010000494.1 GCA_903919925.1 uncultured Bacteroidota bacterium
AACGGCGCGTTGAGTAAAGGATACTGGTGGAAATTTGCATTCATTGCCCGGTCACATTTATTCCACCGATGCCATCGTTTGGCGGCTTATTTGCGTCGCATTTTCATCAACCACCAATCCGCTACTCGCATAGCATCAAGCTCCAATTCCTTTAGTTGACGGCTATGCCCCTTCACCCTCTTCACGTTCTTCACGTTCTTCACGTTCTTCACGTTCTTCACCCTCTCACATCCTCACATCCTCACATCCTCACTCCCTCACATCCTCACATCCTCACTCCCTCACTCCCTCACTCCCTCACTTCCTCACATCCTCTCCTCCTCACTCCCTCACAACCTTCACCGGCCCCAACAATCCTGATTCAAACAGCGCATCGCCCTTCTTATAATACCGGTGCGTGGTAAAAGTATACCGGCCGCTCGTTCTTGGAGTACCATTAAGAAGCCAATCCGGCCATTTACCGTCCTTTACCCCATCATCGGGAAGTAATTCATCACCTATCAGCCTGTTGGCCCAAAGGTTAGCCACTTTAATCTCCAATTTGTTTCCGTTCTTTTTCACAGAGCCGGAAATGTTAACTTGCCATGGCGAAGTCCAGATTACTCCCAGGTCCTTACCATTCAGCTTTACCTGTGCCAGATTTTTCACAACCCCCAGATTAAGATAAAGTGCCGGTTCTTTTACAGATCCCACGGATTCCGGAAGATCAAACGTTTTTGTATAAGTGGCAATACCTGAATAATACCGGATACCCTGTTCAGGCCGGGCAGTCCAATCGGCAAGGGTTTCAAAAACAACTTTATCAGGACCTCCCCAGGTAGTATCAAAGGAAACCGTCCATGGGCCTTCAAGTATTGTAACAGGCTTTAAATCAACAAGACCATTGCCCGATAATGAAATATCTTTCTTGGGCTGAGTCGTTTTATTAAATACAACAAAGAAGCTTTGTGAAACGTCAAATTTTATCTTGATCGAAATTCCTGATGATGATGAATTCTGGATTTTCAGCGGCTTGATTGTTCCGGTGACAGCATCCCAGAGCTCTGCATCAGGCGTTCCATCGCGGAACATACAATCCGCTTCAACCATTTGATCGGTGCGATTGGAAACAAAATACACTTCGCGGTCACTCATACTCCGATGGTTATACCGGATAGATCCGGAAGAGGTAAAATCAGGATTGACTCCCAATTTCTTCAAAAGAGTTGCTGTTGAATCATATAAGGGGTAAAGTTCGGTAGCCATCTGTCCGGCAGCATTTAAGGAGGTTACCAGCGAAGCACGAGTGGGAATGATAGAATTATTTCCCCACAAACTGGCAGCCAATGCCCTCACCTGTTCATCGCATTGAGGGAAATTTACCAGTGAAGGTGATTTCGACGGAGGATTTCCGGTAACCTTGGCACCTGCCTTAACCAGCGAAGCAATTTTTGTGAGCAGCTCAGGTGTCATGGTTTCCACATCGGGTAAAACCAATATCCGGTAGGAAGCTCCACCTGGAAAAACAATTCGCCCGTTATCCTTAACCTCAGCTAGTTTCAGCATCTCAGGCGAGCAGCCATCAAAGGAGTAACCCCTCTTATCGGGCAATACCTCTGTTCCTTCCAATGCGGATGCCGGAGCGCGAAAAACCTGAGGTGCACCCTCAGGTGTCAGGTACAAAATATCGGCCACCGATAGCCCTTGCGAAAGAAGAAACGAGCATCTGGATACATATTTATGATAAGCTGGAACCATGGGCCACCAGGTTTGCGTGCGATCCCAATGCACTCCGTACGGACCCATGGTTACCCCTGGCTTTAAACCATCGCCGTAAGGTTTATGGGCAAAAGTATGATATACGAACCGGTTGATCCCGATGCTGAAGGCCCAGTCGCTCTGGTCTTTCATGTTACCCGGATATTTTTTCCAGGCTTCCCACGAATCGGCGGTAAAGGACTCCGCGGCAACCACCGGTTTACTCTGAACATGAGCGATTGATGTAGCTTCAAGGGTACTGAAAGCAGAATTAAACCCAAATTTATCGGTCCAGAATTCACACATCGGCACGTCGGCAACAGCTCCGAGATTAAGGTCCGCGGTTGGGTTCATATCATAAGGTTCGATCGACAGGCGGAAACCGTTTCGCCGGCCAAGTTCCTTGAACCTCCCGGCATGGTTTTCAACCACCAGTTCCTGTGAGGTTTGTCTTACATCCCACAAAAATCGCTCGCTCAGCTCCAGGCTGCCTACCTTTTGACCTGCATAAGTTGGCAGATAAAGTAAAGGATCATAACCCCGGCGCTTTTTAAATTGTTCACGGAAATCGCCCGTCCAGTTTTGCGACCCCATTTCCCAGCTATCAATATGAATCATGGTCCAACCACCACCGGTTTCGGACTTACGCGGACCAACCTTTTTCAGGAGCTTGCCGATATAAGCGTCAAAATGAGCATCAAAAGCCACCGTATCAAACTTATCGCATTCAAAACCCAATCCGGGCATAGGAGCAGGTCGCGTAACCGCGCCGTTGTTGCGTTTCCCAAATCGCATAATCGTCCATTTCCCCGCAGGCACTTGCCATTTCAGTGAACCATCGGATTGCAAAAGACTGGTGAGATCAACAATTTTCGATTGGTCAATAGCTGTTCCTGCAATTTCCTTGTAGTTTGCCGGAGCCGGAAGATACTGTTTGGTGCCCGGCTGCGATGAATAGGGCGCGCGGTAATACAGGGCCTTCTCGTCAATATCCGGGATCGGGCTGCTGGGATTGGGTGTTGGAAATGCCAATACAAACACATCTTCATACCATCCGTCGCGAATTTCCTTTAACTCTTGTGTAAGGCTTCCCTCTCCAAAGAAAGGCTTTTTGGGTTCCGGTTTTGCCAAAACCTCATTGAATACCGATGGTCCCCTCACTTCTGTTGTGCTAGCCACCAAATGCATCATGGATTGTTCCGGTTTTACCCAGGGACCGCCACTGCCGGCCCAACCTGGCCCTGATCCCAGTATGATCCTGATACCCAACCTCTCCGATTCGCGAACTGCATGCACATACAAATTCTGCCATTCATCGCTCAAAAAATCCACTTTGCCACGCGGCACTCCAACGTTAACCTCCAGGAACAGAACATAACCAATACCAGCCTCTTTCATCGATTCCAGATCAGCTGTCATAGCCTCACGGGTGGTGTTTCCATCCATGAAATACCAATAAACTCCGGGCCTGGCAGAATCCGGTGGGTTGATAAATCCCGCTTTCAGCGAATCCTTTTCCGGCTGTGTGCATTGCGTTGTTAACAAACAGCTAAGCAAAGCCAGTGCCATCAGCGAAAACAGAGTTGTACGGCTTGTCATTTCTGGAAATATTAATGTTGATTAAATTAGTCCTTTCGCATGCTTCTCACCAATCACTTTAAGCATATCCGCGGTCATCATCGCCAGATCAAATTTCGGATTCCAGCCCCACTCGGTGCGGGCACAGCTGTCGTCCATCTGGTTGGGCCACGAGTTGGCAATACATACTTTTACCGGATCAGGATCGTAAGATATCTGAAATTCTGGTATGTGCTTCCTGATTTCAGCAGCAATAATCTCCGGGTCAAAACTCATGGCGGTAACATTGAATGAATTCCGATGCTTTAGCTTCGCCGGATCGGCTTCCATCAGATTGATGGCGGCATCAATGGCGTCGGGCATGTACATCATATCCAGGAAGGTACCGGCTGGAAGTGGACAAGTAAACTTCTTGTCCTTAATTGCCGCGTAATAGATTTCCACCGCGTAATCCGTAGTACCGCCTCCGGGCAGTGTATCGTTTGAAATGATCCCTGGAAATCTAACTCCACGGGTATCAACACCATAACGGGTATGATAGTAATCGCACAGCAATTCTCCGGTCACCTTGGTTACCCCATACATCGATACCGGCCGCTGAATGGTATCCTGCGGAGTAAAATCAAGTGGTGTGGTGGGCCCGAACGCACCAATCGAACTGGGGAAAAATACTGCACAATTATTATTTCGCGCAGTTTCCAGAACATTGTATAAGCCATTTACCCCGATATTCCAGGCCAATTGCGGGTTTTTTTCACCAACTGCCGATAACACCGCTGCCAGATGATAGATGGTATCGATATTGTATTTCTTAACCAGGGCGTCAATTTCAGCCGGATTGGTCACATCCATGGTTTCCATCGGACCGGTTTCAGCCAGCGGGCCCTCGGTGATGATGCGCTTATCACTGCCAATAACGTGACTGCCGCCCAAACGCCTGCGCAATTCAAGAGTCAGTTCTGAGCCAATTTGGCCTCCGCACCCGGTTAAAAGGATATTCTTCATAAGTAGTTCTGGTATTCAGATAATTACAAAATAAAACGATAAAAATAAAAGTAACAATTTCATACAAAAATCTTAATTAATTGCCTCATTATTAATGATAAATATCACCTATTCTGATGTGCCTGAACCCATTGTATTTGCTGCAATCTTGGTACTTTTGGAGCTTCATTCCGAACATAATATTTTTAATATGTACGATAAGTTTCAGCAACATTTGCAGCATCAGTTGAGCGAGATTGAATCAGCAGGATTATTTAAAAACGAGCGAATCCTGATTTCTCCTCAGGGACCACAGATCAGGACGTCAGCCGGACAGGAAGTGCTGAATTTCTGTGCCAATAATTACCTCGGTTTTTCCAATAATCCCCGGTTGATAGCAGCGGCTAAGGCTGCCATGGATTCACATGGGTACGGAATGTCGTCTGTCCGGTTCATCTGCGGCACCACAAATCTTCATAAGGAGCTGGAAAAATCAATTTCTGATTTTTTCGGAACAGAGGATACCATATTATATGCAGCAGCTTTTGATGCCAATGGCGGCGTTTTTGAACCTTTGCTTTCCGATGAGGATGCCATTATTTCTGATACTCTCAACCATGCCTCCATTATTGATGGGGTGCGCTTATGCAAAGCTCAGCGATTCCGCTATTCCAATGCCGATATGGAAGACCTTGAAGATCAGCTCCAACAGGCAGCACCTTGCCGCTACCGGCTGATTGTTACCGATGGCGTGTTTTCCATGGACGGCAATGTGCCTCCACTCGATAAAATCAAGGCACTGGCAGATAAATACGATGCCATGATTATGGTTGATGAATCGCATTCCGCCGGAGTAATCGGGAAAACCGGCCGCGGAACCACTGAACATTTTAACCTGATTGGCCAGGTGGAAATTATTACCGGAACTTTGGGAAAAGCATTTGGTGGCGCAATCGGTGGATTCACCACCGGGAAAAAAGAAATAATCGGGATGCTGCGCCAGCGCTCCCGCCCCTATTTGTTTTCTAACTCCATCCCTCCTGCCGTTGCCGGAGCCGGAATCGAAGCCTTCAAAATTATGACCGGTTCCACCGAGCTGCTCGATAAACTGCATGAAAACCGGAGCTTTTTCGTTAAGGAAATGACCCGTCTCGGATTTAAAATCAAACCCACCCAATCCGGAATCTGCGCCGTTATGCTTGGTGATGCAAAACTCTCGCAGGAAGTGGCTACCCGCCTGCTGGCTGAAGGAATTTACGTGATCGGGTTTTATTTCCCCGTTGTGCCAAAAGGAGAAGCCCGTATCCGTGTTCAACTCTCCGCTGCACACTCCCATGATCAGCTCGAAAAAGTGGTTGCCGCATTTGAAAAAGTTGGCCGCGATCTTAACATTTTGCCGCTCACCTGAATTTCGACCTAAACCAATCCAATAGTGGAATCTGCGTAACCCGCTATCTGTTACAGGCCATACATTCATTTGTATGGCCTTTTAATTGTTTTAAATCATTGTCGAAGAGCAACTTTTTTATTGTTTTTGATATATCGCAATTAGATATTTTTAAGTCAGAGTAACCATTAAACCTGACTTTCATGTCTAATATCGGATCGTATGATGACCGCCTGAAAGATTTCAGCTGGTCAATTGCTGAAAATGAGCTCGGATACAAACCCGGCGATACTATTAATATCGGTTGGTACTGTACTGACCGTATCTGCCAGCTTGGCAAAGCAGATAAAACAGCGCTCATCTGGGAAGGGCGCGATGAAGCAACCACACGTAAATACACTTTCAACGATCTCCGGATCCTGAGCAATACCTTCGGGTCGTTCCTAAGCAGTCTCGGGATCAACAACGGTGATCGGGTATGCCTTTTCATGGATAAGGCCCCGGAACTCTATATCGGTTTTCTCGGTATACTGAAAATCGGTGCCGTTGCTCAACCTCTGTTCTCGGCATTTGGTGATGAATCCCTTTTTGTAAGGCTTGAAAATGCCGGAACAAAAGCGGTGATCACTTCCAGGAAGCACGCTCCCAAGGTCCAGAAGATTTTGGATAAGCTTCCCAATCTGGAGCACATTATTGTGGTGGACGACGAAGGCAAAAAAGCACTGAAACCTAAAGAAATTGCGTTCTCGCTCGATCAGGCTACCCCGGTTGAGAACTTTGAAGTTTACCCCACCACCGCCGAATCTCATTCGCTGCTGCATTATACCTCCGGCACCACCGGTCAGCCAAAAGGGGTGAAACATGTTCATTCCTCATTGATCTCCCAATATCTTACAACCAAGTGGGTACTTGATCTTCAGGAGGATGATATCTATTGGTGCACAGCCGATCCGGGCTGGGTCACCGGCACCAGTTATGGGATTATCGGGCCCTGGAGCCTCGGCGTGACTCAATGCGTTAAGGATTCCGGTTTTTCTGCTGAAGTTTGGTATCGGTTCATCGAAAAGCATAAAATATCGATGTGGTATTCAGCACCTACTGCCATCCGCTCGCTCATGAAAGCTGGCAATGAGGTGGTAAAACAGTTCGATCTAACCTCGCTCCGCCATCTGGCCAGTGTAGGAGAACCACTTAATGCTGAGGCTGTTGTATGGTCGGAGAGAATCATCGGCAAACCATTTCACGATACTTACTGGCAAACGGAAACCGGTTCCATGATGATTACCAATTTCCCGGGGATGAAGATCCGGCCGGGATCCATGGGCAAAGCATTCCCTGGACTCACTCCTGCACTTTTGGATCCAGATACTTTTGAGCCCATCACGGAGATTAGTAAGCCTGGATTAATTGCTTTCCGCTATGATTGGCCCGCCAGGATGCGGACTTACTGGAACAATCAGCAAACTTTCGATAAGAAATTTAAAAACGGATGGTACATCACCGGTGATCGTTCTACTATCGATAAAGATGGATACTTTTGGTTCATTGGCCGCGATGATGATGTGATCAATACCGGTGGGCATTTAATCAGTCCGTTTGAAGTGGAATCTGCACTGCTCGAACACGAAGCAGTTGCTGAGTCTGCGGTTGTATCAAAGCCTGATGAGATAAACATGGAGGTGGTTAAAGCCTTTGTAACCCTCAAGCCCGGATTTGACCCCAGCCAGGAACTCGAATTGGAAATCATGAATTTTATCCGGAAAAAGCTTTCTCCCTTTGCCATGCCGCAGGAGATCGAATATATGGATTTGCTGCCAAAAACCCGAAGCGGAAAAATTATGCGGCGCGTGCTCCATGCCAAAGAGTGGGGCGAGGAGATCGGCGATATTTCCACCCTTGAAAATGATTAATTGCTAACTAAAAAAATAGATTATATGCCAGACATTCACGAAATGAAAGAAGCCATCCTCAAGTACGTAATCAATGAATACGCTGAGGACGATGATGATGTAACATTTGATACCCCACTGATTTCCGGTGGATTAGTAGATTCATTTTCCATGGTATCTCTCAAAAGATTCCTGGAACTGAAGTATAAAATCTCCATTCCGGATGAGCGGGCCACTCCCGATGCTTTTGATAACGTTACCAAAATCGCAAACCTCGTCCAGGAATTTTTATGATTTGCAGAGCAGCATTGGTGCTGTTCAATTGCTAAGCCCAACCTGAAGCCCGGTTTCCGGTTCTTTTTCAACAGTACCCCCGGACTTCAGGCGAGGAGCTTTTTATCATCAACAACCTTATTATCAACAAACTATGGGATACTCTGACCAAACCAAAAAAATCTATCGCGATCAGCTTGATGCTATTGCCCAGGCAGGCCTCTACAAGCAGGAGCGGTTCATCCATTCACCTCAGGCAGCTGATATCGAAGTTGAATTCCCAGCCGGCTCTGAGGTAAAAAAAGTGATTAACATCTGCGCTAACAACTACTTAGGTTTATCCAGCCACCCGGCCGTTATCAAGGCCGCTCATGAAGGACTGGATACACGCGGTTACGGCATGTCGTCCGTGAGGTTTATTTGCGGAACACAAGATATTCACCGCGAGCTGGAAGCCAGAATGACCGAATTCCTGGGAACCGAGGATACCATCCTCTTCCCATCCTGTATGGATGCCAATGCCGGTGTTTTCGAAGCCATTCTTACTCAGGAGGATGTGATAATTTCCGATCGCCTGGTGCATGCCTCCCTCGTTGACGGTATCCGGCTGTGCTCAGCCATGCACGATACTTTCAAGCACTCGAACATGGAGCATCTCGAAGAAAAACTCCAGCTACATGCCGATAAGCGAATAAAACTCGTAGTGAACGATGGTATTTATTCCATGGACGGTGATATGGCCAAAGTGGATGAACTCGTTGCCCTTTGTGAAAAATACGATGCCATGCTCCTGATCGATGAATCACATTCATCGGGTTTCATTGGCAAAACCGGCCGCGGAACCCATGAACATCACGGGATGATGGGAAAAGTGGATATCATCACTACCACGTTTGGAAAAGCTCTCGGTGGTGCATCCGGCGGTTGTGTGAGCGGGCGTAAGGAAGTGGTGGCCATGTGCCGTCAAAAGGCCCGTCCATACTTGTTTTCCAACACTATAGCCCCAGTTGTGGTGGCAGGTGTTCTTAAAGTACTCGATATTCTGAGTGAATCCACCGAGCGCCGCGATAAGCTGGAACGTAATGCCGCGCACTGGAGAAAAGGGTTAACCGAAGCCGGATTTGTTCTCAAGGAGGGCGATTCCCCGATTGTTCCGGTTATGCTGTTCAACGCTAAACTCGCCCAGGACGTATCACGCGATCTGTTTGCCGAAGGGGTATATGCAGTCGGTTTCTTTTTTCCGGTAGTACCCAACGGTCAGGCCCGTATACGCACCCAGATATCTGCAGGTCATGAAATTCATCACCTCGATAAAGCCCTCGACGCCTTCCGTAAAGTAGGTTTGAAATATGATATTCTTGGAAAAACCAAGCAGCAGATTATTGACCTTTACGGTCAATAGAAGGGTGAAGGGTGAAGGGTAAATGGTGAAGGGTAAAGTAAGGGGGAAAGGAAAGAAAGGGGGGAAAGGTAAAAGTGAGCATGATCATGAGTGTTTGCAGTAACTTTCCTTAAATACCATTGGCACATTAGCACAATAGCACATTGGCACATTGGCACATTGGCCCATTGCCACATTGCCACATTGCCCCATTGCCCCATTGCCCCATTGGCACATTGCCCCATTGGCACATTGCCCCATTGGCACATTGCCCCATTGGCACATTGGCACATTGGCCCATTAACGTTTGTCAATCCTCAACCTGGAAAGTCGATTTTGTCCTGCTTCCCGCAAAGACTTGAAAAACGAATTCCTCCAATCGGGGAAATGAAGATTTTTCTTGATGCCAACGTCCTTGTAGCGGTCCTAAACAAAGAGTACCCGCTTTTCAGCTTTGCTTCCAGGATCCTCAGTGCGGCTGACGGAATGAATATTGAAATATTTACCTCTCCCATTTGTCTGGCCATTGCTTTTTATTTTGCAGAAAAGAAAAGTGGTTCCTCTATGGCAGGGGAAAAAATTGCTCTTCTGGTATCCCATATCCAGATAGCCACCACTAATCAGGAAGCGGTTTTAAAAACCATCAGCGATAAAAAAATCATTGACTTCGAAGATGGGTTAGAGTATTATTCCGCCATTGAATCAGGCTGCCGCACCATAGTAACTGAGGACCAGCACGACTTTCATTTTTCAGAAATTGAGGTATTGAATTGCTGCGACTTTATGCAAAAATACCTTTAAAATTTCTCTCCATAAATATATTGGCCTACCTGTCATGCGTAGGGGCGCCCCTTGTGGTCGCCCAAATCGAATGGCCGGTGACCCCAAGGATGCAAGACCCCAAGGATGCGAGACCCCAAGGATGTGAGACCCCAAGGATGTGAGACCCCAAGGATGACGGGCGACCACAAGGATCGCCCCTACACCTTCACCCTTCCTTCACCCTTTACCATTTACCATTTACCCTTTTTAAGTATATTTGCGAAATGAATTTCGTTGCATTCATTCGCATCCTCTTCGTATTCATCGTGGTAGCCAGCACCACCGGCCATCATGATAATACCTTGTTGCGACACACAGCCACATTTTATAATTCAGATAATCAACCCATTACCAATGGCGATGTAGCTTCACATTCCCTGATCGATGTGCCCCACTGCGACGATATTTTCCATGAAATACCCCGACTAGAGTTCCAACCAGATTTCTACCTGGTTGATGAAATAACATTCCTCATTCCTGATAGAACCCTCTCAGGTCCGCCGCCTTGCTGGCAACCTCCTGAAATCGTATCCTGATTATTTTTTTCATTTTTACAAATGCTTTTCAACATCAGCATTTGCTTTATAATAATTTAGAATAACGGTGATGGTACAAGAAAAGAACAGGGTTGCATTCATTTCAGTTTTAGCAGCCATATTTTTAACAGGGTTTAAACTCATTGTCGGTTTGGTGACCGGAAGTCTTGGAATACTTTCTGAGGCGCTTCACTCCGGCCTCGATCTGGTTGCTGCCGTGATAACGCTATTTGCGGTAAGAGTTTCGGATAAACCAGCAGATAAGGAACATCATTATGGTCATGGAAAAGTGGAAAACCTCAGTGCATTGATTGAAACCCTGCTACTCTTTGTAACCTGCTTCTGGATCATTTATGAAGCTATGCACCGGCTGATTTTAGGTAAAACTGAAATTGAGGTTACGGCGTGGAGCTATGTCGTTATTGTAACCTCTATAATCATAGACCTTTCCAGATCTCGTGCTTTAAGTCGGGTTGCTAAGAAATACAATAGCCAGGCCCTGGAAGCTGATGCACTCCACTTTTCTACCGATATCTGGAGTTCAACGGTTGTTTTGCTGGGTTTGATTTGCGCCAATTTCGGATTCTTCTTTGCCGATTCCATCGCAGCTTTGGTTGTTGCCATGATTGTTATTTATGTGTGCTACAAACTGGGCAAGCGGTCCATCGATATGCTGCTCGACCGGGTATCACCTGATATTCAGATAAAAGTTGAAAACTCGATCAAAAACATTAAAGAAATCACACATTACCATGATCTAAAAATCCGCTCAGCAGGTGCAGACACCTTCATTGAGGTTTGCATTCATGTTAAACCCGGGCTGAGTATCGATGAAGCGCATGATATTTCGCATCAGGTTGACGATGAGATAATGAAAAATGTTAACCGCGCTCATGTGCATATCCATACGGAACCGGAAAATGAAATAGAGGTCTCTAAACTGATTACCAATAATTAAATAATTACAAAATGGATTGTCCAATTTGCAAAGTGCCACTCGTAATGGCTGATAAACAAGGTATTGAAATAGATTACTGTCCAAAATGCCGTGGGATCTGGCTGGATCGCGGTGAACTGGAAAAGATTATCGAACGATCGAACCAGCCTTATGCTCCGCAGCAGCAGGGGAACTACTTTTCAGATAATAGCCGCCCGTTCGGTCATCATGAGGAACATCATGATAAACATCACGACGGGCATTATAATGAACATGGCTATGACCAGTACGGGCGAAAGAAGAAAAAAGGCCTTCTCGGGGATTTATTCGATTTTTAAAGAACTGAGTCTGGCCGTTAATATCTCGCTTGCCTCATTTATCCTTGCGTCTTATTCCATATTATTTATCTTCGCACCATGATATATGGAATCGGCACAGATATAATTGAAGTAGAGCGCATACGGGGTTTTACTTCCAAAGGCGAGGCATTCAAGAAGCGGGTATTCACTGATCAGGAAATTGCGTACAGCGATTCTTTCCGGGATCCTGCCCCCTTTTATGCAGCACGGTTTTCAGCCAAAGAGGCATTTGTTAAGGCCTTAGGCACAGGCTTTACCAGCGGAATAGGGTTTAACCAGATCGAAGTTTACCACGTCGAACTGGGTAAACCCGAAATTCGTTTGACCGGCAAAGCCAAAGAGGTAGCGGATGAAAAAGGGATTACAAAAATCCACGTGTCCATTTCGCACGTGAAGGAATGGGCCAACGCGGTAGTTTTGCTGGAGGTTTAGAATTACCTGCCCGATTTTAATTTCTACTGAACCTTGAACCTTAAAACCTGCTCTACCCTGTTCAGCATTTCTTCTGTAAAATCCAGGTGTGTAACAAAGCGAATCATTTGCGGTCCCATCGAGGCGCAATAAATATCGTGCTGCTTGAGGATAGCGATAAACTCTTTCTCGGAAAAACGATCGGTAAGGGTATAAATCAGAATGTTGGTTTCCACCGGTAAAACACTCTCCACATAAGGTAATTCGGCCAGTACTTTTCCCAGGTACTGTGCTTTTTTGTGATCATCACTTAACCGGTCAACATGATGATCGAGCGCAAATATTCCGGCTGCTGCCAGATATCCGGCCTGGCGCATCCCGCCCCCAAAGGCTTTACGCACCCTGCGTGCCTTATTAATAAAATCCTGATTTCCAAGTAGCAGGGAACCAACCGGTGCACCCAGTCCTTTTGAAAGGCAGATGGAGATGGAATCAAAGATTGCCCCGTAATCTGCAGGTGTGGTTGCGGTTGCAGCCATCGCGTTAAAGAGCCGGGCTCCATCGAGGTGCAACCGGAGATTATTGGCATCGCAAACAGCACGTATTTCTAATAGATCTACATAATTATAACAAGCTCCGCCCCCTTTATTCATGGTATTCTCCACTTCAACCAAACGGGTAACCGGCCGATGCACATCGTCGGGATTAACACTGCGGGCAACATCCGAAGCCTTTATCAGGCCTCGGTCGCCTTCCAGCAGGCATACCGATACTCCGGAATTTCGCATCATGCCTCCGCCCTCGTAATAATAAACGTGCGAATGTTTATGGCAGATCACTTCATCGCCCGGGTGGGTATGTACGTTAATAGCGATCTGGTTAGTCATGGTACCCGATGGGCAAAACAGGGCCGATTCAAGACCAAACAGCTGTGCTGCTTTTTCTTCCAGGGCATTTACGGTGGGATCATCACGGAAAACATCATCACCCACTTTGGCGGAAAACATAGCTTCCAGCATCCCGGGAGTGGGACGCGTAACGGTATCGCTGCGAAGATCGATCATAACGAAAACAATTTTTCAGAAACCGAAAAACCCATCAAATGCCTGGCAAAGGCGCAAAGCTCTATCCGCACTTGCTATGTCCGCATTTTACGCAAATGAGGCAGCCTTCCTGATAGATCATCTCATCGCCATCGCACTCCTCACAACGCTCTCCCTTGGAGGCTTTGGTGCCATCAGGAATAAATTGCTTGAGCGCACGGGCAACACCGGCTTTCCAGGAATTGATATTTTCATTATCCAAACTCAGCGAGGAAACCAAGGTAACAACATAGGGAATAGGCATTCCGTGACGCAAAACGCCGGAAATCAATTTGGCATAATTCCAGAATTCTTTGTCAAACATATAGGATAACCCGCCCACTGTGCAGGGATTGCCAAACTTATCCTTGTAGTGAAAATCGTAGCGTGCACCATCAATGGCTTTAACTTTTATGATCTGACCATGGGTGATAGTTCTTGGAATGACCAGCGTATCTTCTTCGGCCCGACCGGTAAAAATCTCATAAGGCTGGTTATTGAGCATCCCAACAAATGCTATCCATTCCTCATCCTCATTCTTAAACCGGAGAAGTTCGGCTTCCAGAACCGGCGGACGCTTATGCCCTTCATTTTTTTGCGTTTTCTCTTCCTTTTTCTCTTTATTCTTGATCAGCACACCATCGCGTGAGCCCTCACGATAAACGGTAACTCCCTTACAACCATGCTCCCACGCGGTTCTATACACATCGGCAACGGTGCTTTCAGCTATATCGTTTGGTAAATTTACCGTAACCGAAATAGAATGATCAACCCACTTTTGAACAGCGCCCTGCATGCGTACTTTTGCTACCCAGTCGATATCAGCTGAGGTGGATTTATAATAGGGCGACTTTCTTACCAATTCATCGATCTGTGCAGAAGAATAGTCCCTCACTTGGGCAGTATCGTATCCGCTGATATTAAGCCAATCCATGAATTTATGATGAAACACATTAAACTCCTCCCATGAATCACCTGCCTGATCCACAAACGATACTTTGCATTTGGGATCATTGGGATTCACCTTGCGGCGACGGGAATAAACCGGCAAAAATACCGGCTCAATTCCACTGGTGGTTTGCGACATCAAACTGGTGGTACCTGTTGGTGCAATGGTTAGCAAAGCCAGATTGCGCCGTCCGGCAGCCGTCATTTCTTCATACAATTTGGGATCAGCCTCACGGATACGGTTGATAAACGGATTGTTTTTCTCGCGTTGTGAATCATACATCGGGAAAGCTCCCCGCTCACGGGCCATATCAACTGATGAGCGATAAGCCTCAACAGCAAGGCATTTCTGAACTTCAACAGCAAAATCAATAGCAATATCGCTACCATAAGTCAGGTTCAGCGCTGCCAGCATATCGCCTTCGGCGGTAATCCCGATTCCTGTACGTCTGCCCTGCTCGGTTTTCTTCCGGATATTTTCCCAAAGTTTCAACTCCACGCGTTTCAATTCATAATCTTCAGGATCGCCATTGATTTTCCCGATTATGCCTTCAATCTTTTCGATCTCCAGATCGATAATGTCATCCATCATGCGCTGTGCAAAATGAACGTGCTTTTTGAATTTATCGAAATCAAACTTTGCATCCTTGGTAAAAGGATTATTTACGTACGAGTACAAGTTGAGTGCAAGCAACCGGCAGGAATCATAAGGGCAGAGAGGAATCTCACCGCACGGATTGGTCGATACGGTTTGAAAACCCTGATCTGCATAGCAATCCGGAATAGATTCCCGGATAACGGTATCCCAGAACAATACGCCAGGTTCCGCGGATTTCCATGCATTGTGGATGATTTTTTCCCAGAGCTTCCGGGCATCTATATCTTTAATATGCGACGGCTTATCGGACACAATAGGAAATTGCTGACGGAACATGCCGTTGCTTAATACTGCCTGCATAAACTCATCGGTGATTTTCACCGAAACATTTGCCCCAGTAACTTTGCCCTTTTCGGTTTTTGCATCGATAAAAAGTTCCGAATCCGGATGCTTGATGGAAATACTCAGCATCAAGGCACCACGGCGGCCATCCTGGGCAACTTCCCGTGTAGAATTTGAGTAGCGTTCCATGAAAGGAACCACGCCCGTGGAAGTCAGCGCTGAGTTATTAACCGGACTCATGGTTGGTCGGATATGGCTCAAATCATGACCCACACCTCCACGTCGTTTCATCAATTGAACCTGCTCCTGATCAATTTTCATAATTCCACCATACGAATCGGCGGAGCCTTCACTGCCAATCACAAAACAGTTCGAAAGCGAAGAAACCTGGAAAGGATTACCAATGCCTGTCATCGGTCCTCCCTGAGGTATGATATAGGTGAAATTCTTAAGAAGCTGGTAAAGCTCCTCCTCCATCATGGGACTTGGGTAGCGCTTTTCAATCCGGGCAATCTCACGAGCCATCCTCCTGTGCATATCATCCGGGGACAGTTCGTAAATATTGCCTGCTGAATCCTTCAGCGCATACTTATTTACCCATACTGTAGCGGCAAGCTCATCTCCGTCAAAATACTTGCGGGATGCATCAATTGCCTCTTCCAAACTATAAGTCTTGCGACTTGTTTCCTTTTTGACAGACATTTCTTCTATATACATAGCACTGATAACGTATGTTACTCAATGGGTTAAACAAAGGGGGTTACTTCTTAGCTTGACTTTCGTCGTGCTATCAAAATTACTCCTCGTTTACAAACCAAAAAATCAATTTTATTAACAATTCCTTAAGTTGGTAGATAAGGCAATTGGTTTCCAGTGGTTTGTCCGGTTCATATCCATTTATGAACAGGCATTGTTCACCATTTTTCCAATAAAACTCTAATTATTAGATCACTACAACCCATCTGGCTTTTCATGTAATTGAGTGCCAGACTTCCTGATTCTACGCGGAATTTTGAATCGGAGCATATTCTTTTTGCAATCTTTGAGAAACTTTCAAAGTCCTGAACAGGAAAAGCCGCACCGGTTTCGATCAGGCTTTCAGCTTCCCGGAATTTTGTCCACTTAGGCCCGAAAATAATTGGAATGCCATAAGCGGCCGGTTCCAAAAGGTTATGGATTCCTTTTCCAAAACCACCACCAATCACGGCCAGATCAGCGGAGGCATATAATGATGATAGTAAACCTATTGAATCGATAAGAATGATATTATGCTGATCTAAGGCATCTTGCAATGGAAGACTGATCTTGCTGTACCGGATTATCTCCTTGGGAAACAATTCTTCAATCTGCAATAAATGAGCTTCCGAGATATCATGCGGAGCAATAACCAACCGCCAATCCTTAATAAATTCTTCAAAACCTCCGGTTTTCCACAGTTTGGCAAGCATATTCTCCTCGGGAGGCCAGGTGCTGCCTCCGATTAACACCCTTTTTCGGTTGGCTGATGATGGTTGCCTGTTTGAATTCATCACCGCATCCACACGTGTATCACCGGCAACAACCACTTGTTCAAATTGAAATTTTCGAAGCAGTTGTTGAGAAAATTCGTCCTGAACAAAAATCCATTTAAAGTGATGAAGCTGGCGAAGAAAATACCGGCCCCAGGTTTTAAAGAAATATTGATCCGGACGGAATCGGGCAGAAATCAGGCAGGCCGGGATATTTCTTTGGTGCAGAACCCGTAAAAGGTTGGGCCAGAAATCATATTTCACCAGAATAAAAAGATCGGGCTGCAATTGATCGATCAGCTGATTCATGTTTTTTGCAGTATCCAGCGGAAGGTAGAAAACCAGATCGGCCAGGGGATAATTTTTGCGGATGTTATATCCGGAAGGACTATAAAAACTCAGCAGAATTCTATCATCAGGGAACTTCGATTTCCAACGCTCGATTATCGGTCTGCCTTGCTCAAACTCGCCCAGTGAGGAAACATGCATCCAGATGGTACGGAAATGTTTATCGGCTTTCCATTTTAAAACCGATAAACGATTAGCCTTACGGCCGTTGAGCCATTGATTCGCGCTACGGGAGAAGGGTGAAGCCAGCAAAATAATCAGGTAATATAACCTGATACCGATCTGATAAATCAGGAACATACCAGCTAAAAGTAAGTGTAGGTTCCAATATTCTTTTTGCCCATCGGGAAAATCCATCCAATGCGGAAACCGAAAAGAAAATCCCGGCGCACGTTGTTATCAGGTCCATGTAAATTATAAACCCAATCGCGCCGGCACATCGTCCACGCTTGATGAAACTCGAATCCGGCGTAAAAATTGATCGGCTGTTTACTATCCAGATGAAGATATCCGATGAACTGATTCATTGAAAATCCGTTAGTCAGGTAATCGTAGAGTTTTACATAATCCCCCATGATGATTGGAATAGAATTCTCCTCCAGTCGGAAAAATGATTTATATTGAAGCAATCCTGCTGATGCAGTGATCATTAAGCCAGAGTTCGGATTTGGGCCAATCACCGGAAAGATTTTTCCCACCCTCAATCCAGTGTAAAAGCCGCGTTGGCTGATCGTTGGAAACATTTGCTCTCCAAGGTTGGTAATAAAATAGCCGGAGTGATCTCTCAACCCGCTGAGGATACTATCTTCCTTGAATTTATTGCTGAAAAGGAAGGTAAAATCAGCCGCCATCAGCCAGTTCGATTTGGTTTTAAACCAATATGAACCCCCAACGCCTGAGTTTAGTCCATATCGCGATCCGATATCGCCGGCAGGTAGATGACCGCTCAGGTGAAATGAGAACATGTGCAATTGCATGCTGGTATCTCTTACGCTCTGAGAATGAAGAAGAAGTGGAAAAAACAGGAAAGCCAGGGCAAGAATTTTCTTTGCCATTTTGTTATATTATTTCAATCGGCAAATATACGCAATCGTTGTTTAACATTTTTTAACCGCCAGGCTGAATGCCATCTTTCGAAGAATTGTACCTTGCAATTTTAAAACCATAACAACGTTTACGATATGATAAAATTTCCATCCGTGCTTAAAAGCTTGATTGCCGTGATCATGCTAGGCTTCATGTTTGGCATTGTTCAGGCTGCCGACAAGAAAACCGCTAAAGAGGAGCCAAAAAAAGATCCCGTATCTTCCTCTACATTCAGTGCCCTGAAATTCCGCAGTATCGGACCGGCCTTTACCTCAGGGCGGGTTGCCGACATTGCCGTAAATCCGAAAAATTTCAGCGAATATTATATTGGTGTTGCAGCCGGGGGGGTATGGAAAACCACCAATAATGGTACCACCTGGCAATCAGTGTTCGACAATTACGGATCCTGGTCCGTTGGTCCGGTTACCGTTGATCCCAACAATCCGCTGGTAGTATGGGTTGGCACAGGGGAATACAACTCGCAGCGTGCCATAGGTTATGGCGATGGAGTATATAAATCGGTTGATGGCGGCGGCTCCTTTAAAAACATGGGGCTGGGTAAATCGGAGCATATCGGGCGTATCCGTATCGACCCAAGAAACTCGAATGTGGTGTACGTTTCTTGTCAGGGGCCACTTTGGGGACCGGGCGGCGATCGCGGTTTGTATAAAACCACCGATGGAGGAACCACCTGGAATAAAATATTGGAAATCAGTGAAAACACCGGAATTTCCGATATCGAGATGGATCCGCGTAATCCCGACATTATTTATGTTTCCGCTTATCAGCGCCGCCGTCACGTGTGGACATTGGTAAACGGTGGGCCGGAATCTGCAGTGTACAAAACGATTGATGCCGGGAAAACATTCAATAAGATAAATGACGGTTTGCCTGGCGGGGATATCGGCCGTATCGGGCTGGCAATATCACCCGTTAACCCTGATGTTGTTTATGCAATAGTTGAAGCTGCCGAAGGTTCAGGTGGTTTCTTCAGAACAACCAACTGCGGCATAAGCTGGCAGAAAATGAGTGGTCATGAATCGGGCTCAGCTCAATATTATAGCCGTATTTACTGCGATCTTTGGGATGTTGACCGCGTGTATTCGATGGAAACCGTTGCTCAGGTTACCGATGACGGAGGAGCTACCTGGAGAATGCTCGGAGAAGATAAAAAACATGTGGATAACCACTGCTTCTGGATGGATCCGCGCGATTCAAAACACTATATTATTGGTTCCGATGGTGGGATGTATGAGACTTTCGACCGCGCTCAAACCTGGCAGTACAAACCAAATTTACCGGTTACCCAGTTTTATCGAGTTGCCGTGGATAATGATTTGCCCTTTTACAATGTTTATGGGGGTACCCAGGATAATAATTCCTTTGGTGGACCTTCACGCGGGTTCCGCAATATCGGCGTTGTTAACGACGATTGGTGGGTAACTTGCGGTGGCGATGGTTTCTTTCAGCAGGTGGATCCAACCAACCCGGATATCGTTTACTCCGAATCACAATTTGGCGGATTGGTACGGTATGACCGAAAAAGCGGTGAGGCAGTCGGAATTCAGCCTCAGGAACCCCTCGGAGACGCTTATCGTTGGAACTGGAACTCCCCGGTGCTGATTTCAAAATATGATCATAAAACCCTCTATTTTGCTGCTAATAAACTATTTAAATCTCCAAACTACGGCAATAAATGGTCGGTGATTTCACCCGATCTCACCCGCCAGATGGATCGCAACAAGCTGCCGGTAATGGGCGTTGTTCAAAATATAGATGCAGTTTCAAAAAACAATTCAACATCCGTTTGGGGTAACATTGTGGCATTGGCCGAATCACCTCTCAAGCAGGGAAACCTGTTTGTTGGTACCGACGACGGTTTGATCCAGATTACCACTGATGATGGTAAAAACTGGACCAAAATTGAATCCGTTCCAGGTGTTCCTGAAATGACTTATGTAAGCTGTATACTTCCCGATAAATATGATGCAAACACGCTGTATGTCAGCTTTAACAATCTTAAAAGGGCCGACTTCAAACCTTACCTTTTTAAAAGTACCGATCTGGGAAAAACATGGAAATCAATTGCATCCAACTTGCCTGAAAACGGTATGGTGCACGCCATTCAGCAAGATCCGGTGAAAAAAGAGATCCTGTTCCTGGGTACTGAATTCGGGTTCTGGGTATCAATAAATTCGGGTGAAAAATGGATACAGTTGAAATCCGGCTTGCCCACCATAGCCATTTATGATGTGGTTATTCAGGAACGCGAAAACGACCTCGTTCTCGCCAGCTTCGGCCGTGGATTCTTTATTCTGGATGATTATACTCCATTGAGGAATTTTGAACCTGCCGATCTCGACAAGGATGCCCACATTTATCCGATTAAGGAAGGCATCATGTTTAGTCAAACCGATGGGAAATATGGCCAGGGACACAGTTATTTCAGTGCCCCAAACCCGGCCTATGGTGTAACCTTTACTTATTTTATTAAAGATCAGGTTAAAACGCTGAAACAAATCCGCAAAGAGGCCCAATCAAAGGCCCGGAAAGATGGCACCAATCCTCCTTATCCAACCTACGCTGACCTCAGGGCAGAAGAAGAAGAGGAAACTCCGTTCCTGATTTTTACTATTAAAGATGCAGCAGGTAAGGTAGTTAAAACGATCAAATCGAGCCAGTCAACCGGTATATCCAGAACCACATGGGATTATGATCTGGAGATTCCCGGTCTCGTAAATCCGGGAGGTAAAGCTAACCCCATGGGAACGCCCCCGGCTTCGGCAACTGCCCTACCGGGAAAATATACAGTGGAACTGGCGCGCAATGCTGGGGGTGTAATTACCCAGCTGGCCGGTCCGGAACCATTCTCTTTCCGCCTCATCAATAATTTCACCCTGCCTGCCAAAGATCGTGCTTCGGTAATCGCATTTATCGAAAAGGCCACTAAATTGGGCAATAGTGTAAATGCCGCCATGTCGGAAATGGAAGGCCTTTCCATACTGGTTCAATATGGCAAACAGCTGGTATTCACTTACGGTGGACCCGAAAATACGATGAAGGAACTGAAATCGCTGGAAACACAGCTAAAAGATCTCGGCATCCGCTTCAGGGGCAACCCAATTATCAGCCGTTTGCAGGATGCAGCTGAACCCGGATTGGCTCAACGCATGGGCAGTGCCCGATATATCAGCGCAAACCAGGA
>CAIXKO010000495.1 GCA_903919925.1 uncultured Bacteroidota bacterium
ATCATTGGCCATTGGCTGGACACTCCACTCAGATCCATGTTGATTGCTCCGCCGCTCTTGCCATCCTGAAGCGACTCATTGTTATCCCATGGGATCCATACGAATTTTGCCTGTGTGGGGTCGTTGTACAGATAGTAATTGTGCGTCATCCTGCCGTAAGTATCCCAGTTCTGCATCACCGTATTAGCAGCCAGCCATTTGAGATAAGTGTTCATATTGATCCTGGTTTCCATTAATGCCCTCCACGCTAAAGGGTCCGTGGTGCGTAATCCATTGTTTATTGCGTCATAAAACGCTTTGATATCAGTATAATCAGCGGCTGAAACGTTTGTCTTTTTATAATAATCGGCTGTGGTATAAGATCCTGTGGCAAAACTTGCCCCGTTACCCTCTGGCTTGTAAACATTGCCTGTTCCATCGGTGAATTGGGTGTTGATAACAGTATCATCAACCTCTTCAACCAGGGTATACAATCCAAAATATTGCGGTCCGCTTCCGATATCGATATATACCTCGTACCAGGCCGATTTAGCCGCCGGCACGCCGAATTCCCTGAAAAGATCTCCGGCAACTTTTTCCCGCATCAGCGACTGATCCTCAAAATTGTTATTCAGGTTTAATTGCTTAAATCCGTAAAAGCGCTGATTATTAATGGCGGGGTAGGTATTCTCAAACTGGTCGAAATCGAGTTTAAACGAGAACTTCTTTAAACCCATCTGGTAGGTGGTCCTCAAACTGGAATTGCCTTTTACACGGATTCCAACCTTGTACCATTGAGTGCCATTAAACATAAAATCACAGGAAACCCATATAGGATCAAACGTACCATCGAGTGGCTGACCGGGACCTGAGCGGGGCATACCGGCCAGATCGGTTTGAATAGCTGACCAGTTGGTGCTGCCAATCACTATATCCAGCCGCTTTACTTTATCCTGCTGAAAAACGGTGGTATAATCCGGTCCAACAGCAGAAGAGTGTGTAGTTTCCGTCCAGTCCGGGGTTTCAATCGCGATCTCTTCATTGGTTGTTTCTTGTTTCTCGCAGCAACAGAATAATAAGATAATGAGCATTCCGGCCAGGTTAAAATATCTTTTCATGGCTATTAATATTAAAAGGTGATTTTATAGGTCAGCTCGAAAATGTGGTAATTGGTGTTGGTTTTGAATTTGTCCGCAAACGTATATCCGGCTGATATTGCATTGTGTTTATTCAATTCATACTCTGCACCAATGCTGTATCGCGATTTGCTGAATAGACCGGTACTCAGTTTCTGATAAAACTCAGCAGATGCGTAAGGGGTCAGTTTGACTCCTTTTATATTGTAATCCAATCCTAAACGATATCTTAAATAATTGGTTTTATCATCGGTCTGGCTGTCAAAATCTGAAAAATTACAGAACCTTACCCGGAGTTTAGTGGTAAATCTTTTGAAACTGATCTTTGTGTTTGCATCGATTGCAAAGCGATTTGAATAATCGAATGACGATCCGCCAACTGTTTCAGTGTCCTGAATTTTAGAGCCACTCAACCGGTAATAACCTCCTACACTGAGCCATTTTGCCACTTTGTAATTGAGGCCGGCCTGAACAAGCATGGTATTGGCATCTCCACTTGAGTTTAACCTGTATTCGGGTGCCAGTTCAAGTTTGAGCCCTTTTGCAATTTTCATCTCCAGGTTGATGGAACTTCTGAAGGAATAATCTGATGTTTGAGAAAAACAGGTCAGGGGCAATGCCAATAACAACAAAGCGGAGAGCAGGATAAAAGGTTGAGCTTTCATGTTGTTTATTGTTAATCGTTAATTTTTACCAAAAATGAGACAAAAAGGGAGTTTTCAATAATAAATTCAATCAAACCGATGATTGTGTCGCTGAAATGGCGGAATCGTTCAACAAGACAGGAAAGAATTTAATCGCAGCCGGCAGTTGGCAGTCCCCAGTCCGCCAGAGGGTAGCAGGTAGAGACGCATAATTGCGTGCCTTTTACCGCCAGTCCCTGGTCCGCCAGAGGGTAGCAGGTAGAGACTGCCAGCATGTTGCCATTTTGGCCCAAACCTAATAACCCGCAAACTATTCGTGCATAGGCTTTTAAAGTACCCACCCCCTGGCCCCCTCCCTGAAAAAGGGAGGGGGAAAGAG
>CAIXKO010000496.1 GCA_903919925.1 uncultured Bacteroidota bacterium
ATGGAAGACCGCAAACGCGAAGGATATTTCTAGCCGCAAAAACTTTAGCGATAACAAAACCCATAACCGACATTACCTACCTGATACCAGATACCTTATAACCTCCTATGTTTGAATCCGATTTTAGCTCCGAAGCCTATCTTAATATGCAGCTCCTGCGTTTCACAACCGCCGGTAGCGTGGACGATGGTAAATCCACTCTGATCGGTCGGCTGCTTTATGATAGTAAATCAATTTTTGAAGATCAACTCGAAGCGATTGAACGCGATAGCATTCGTCGTGGTAATGAGCAAATTAACCTTGCACTTCTTACTGATGGCCTTCGCGCCGAAAGAGAACAAGGGATTACCATAGATGTTGCCTACCGATATTTTGCGACTCCGCTGCGTAAATTTATTATTGCCGATACCCCCGGTCATATACAATATACCCGTAACATGGTTACCGGAGCTTCTACGGCAAACCTCGCAATTGTGCTGATCGATGCCAGAAACGGTGTGTATGAACAAACAATCCGACATTCTTATATTGCTCATTTATTGCAGATTCCTCATTTGATCATCTGCGTGAACAAAATGGATCTGGTGGATTATTCTGAATCAAGATTCAATGAGATCCGGCAGGATTTTCTGAAAATGTCGGATAAACTTTCTATTCCAGATATCCGGTTTATGCCTATCAGCGCTCTCAATGGCGATAATGTTGTGCACCCGTCTGAAATTATGTCATGGTATTCAGGTCCCACACTACTTCACCTGCTCGAAACAATTGATATTACCTCCGATCTGAACCGCGTTGATGCCCGCTTTCCCGTTCAGTATGTGATCCGTCCGATTTCAGATGATTTCCATGACTATCGCGGATATGCCGGCAGAGTGGCGGGAGGCTGCTTTTCAACTAATGATGAGGTGGTTGTCCTGCCAGGAATGCAAGAATCTACCATCGGATCAATCGACCTGTTTGAAACCAGCGTAACGGAAGCAAATGTATCTGAATCCGTTACCCTCAGGCTCTCCCATGATATCGATATCAGCCGTGGTGACATGATCGTAAAAAAAGGCAACATACCCCAGATATCCAATGAATTAGACATTATGATCTGCTGGTTTCATGAGAAACCGCTTAATCCTGCCGGAAAATATATTATTCGCCATACCTCACGCGATGCACGTTGCATTATTCGCGGGATCGACTACAAAATGGACATAAACTCCCTGGAGCAAGACCGTTCAAACCTTAGGATCGGAATGAATGACATCGGTAAAATCCGGATTAAAACAACCAAGCCTCTTTTCTTTGATTCCTATTTTAAAAACCGGATAACCGGAAGCCTCGTTCTCATTGATGAAGGCAGTTATGAAACTGTAGCCGCCGGAATGATTATCTAATCCTCTAAATCTCATGGAAATCAATAAGTACCACTTCGTTTGCCGTAACTGCGGCAACAAAATTGATGGGTTTCCTCAATGGTTCAACGAAGGTCAGAAATGCTCAGCTTGCAATAAAAATTGGGTTGATGTTAAGTATTCAAACGATTACCTAAAATTACCCGATCTCATCAATAATAGGGCGGGCCACCCCGATTCCCTTTTCCATTACTTTGATTATCTCCCTCTGGTTGATCGCAATAATATTATTACTGAAGGTGAAGGAGTTATTCCGGTAGACCGATGGAAGTTTCTTGAAGAATTTGCCTACCAGTATTACAATCTGGAAATCACCGTATTAGCCTATCGAAATGATACAAACCCAGGAACCGGTACATTTAAGGATGTTGCAGCTGCCGTTGCCGCCTCGGTTTTAAAGGAAAATGGTATTAGTGATTACTGCGTCGCCAGCACTGGAAATATTGCAAACGCATTCGCCCACTATCTGGCATTGGCAGGCATATCATTATCAGTTTTCATTCCCGAAGATGCACTCGCCGCCAATGAAGCAGGTGTTGGATGCTACGGTCAACGTGTTTTCCGGGTTAAAGGAGACTATTCTCTGGCAAAGCATTTATGTGCAGAGTTCTCGAAAAAACATAAGATCCACATGTCGGGTGGTAACATCGACCCCGCCCGTGTAGAAGCTAAAAAAACACAGGTTTTTGAATGGTTGCGCCAGTTGGGCTATGTCCCGGATGTTTACATTCAGGCTTTGGCAGGTGGAACCGGGCCGATTGCCATTCATAAAGGCCTCGAAGATATTCGTCACCTGAAGCTTTTTGAAAAAGAACCCCGGTATGTATTAATTCAGGCAAGCGGCTGCAATCCAATGACTATGGCCTGGGACCAGGCAAAAAAAGAAGGCTTTAGCGAAGGTTGGAAAAATCGCTTCCCGATTCTAGAACATCCCCTGACACGCATTCCGACACTGGCAAACGGCAATCCTCAAACCTACCCGATTTTAGCTAATCTTGTTCACTCAACTGAGGGTGAGTTCCTTACCTTTAATGAAGAACTCCATGTGGATGTTGCCCGCCTGGTTGCTTTTGAAACATCTGTCCGTATTGGGCCCGCAGCCGCAATTGCAGTTGGAGGCTTCTTCGAAGCATTGAAAACCAACACCTTGCGCGATGGTGAACGTGTCATGATCAACATCGGCGAGGGAATGCACAGGGCCCCGGAACTGCTCGATAAAATGCGCTACACCACTCAAAACGTTGCTACAATTGAGGAATGCCTACCATCCAACCGAAACGATTACCGGCATCAGCTATACGCCTCTTTCACCCCTTAACCTGGCCTATTACCGCCTTCATCCTATTCCCTTAATCAGCTTTCATCCTATTGCTTCCATCCTAATTCTTGATCACCTTCCACACTCCTAGAAACTTCTCGGAATTGTAAAACCTGATCAGGTAAATTCCTTTGCTCCATAAGCCGGTTTCAACAATTACCGTATTGCTTCCAACCTCCTGCAAATCAGTCATGGTTTGTCCTAATGCATTTACAATCATTATCCGATCTGCAACCTGGCTCATCTCAATAGTCAGCCTGTCCGATACCGGATTCGGATATACTTTAATCGTATTACCCCATTCCTGATCAGCCGTAAAAGTATTGTAACTTACAGTAACAGTGTAATCAAGCGTAGATCCATCTTCGGCTTCAACCTTATAAATTACCGTGTTTGTGAAATTGTTTGGCGTTGATCCGCTCGTCTGTTCCACTAATCCAACATACACTCTCGATTTCGGAGATAACAAGGTAAAGGTGGCTATTAACGATGTCAATGGAGTCCCTACCTGTACTCTAACGGTAATTGAAGTTCCATTTATCTGCCCCAAAGCCGGAGGATTGAACCCATTGAAACTAAAATTCAAAATCGTCTTAATAGTGCTGGCCTGAGTCACCACAACCATATTTTCACTTTCTGCTGAAATATTATTATGACTATCAACCGCAAAAGCGTGGTAATTACCCGGTTTCAATTCACTAACACTAATCGGAACATCAGCATTGGCAGCCATAACAGCTGCCTTCTGACCTTTTAGCGCTCCAACAGCACGGTCCAAATCAGATTTTGTGATCCTCGGTTGAACATCATCTTTAATTAAATAAACATAACCTTTACTCTCTGAACTTCTTACGTTTACTGAATTGGAAGGAGAATTGGAAACCACCACTCCGGTTACAAAAACTGCCGGAGGTGTTAAATCATTTACAGTAATCGGATTTACTCCCTTCTCCGATTTATTGCCGGCCGCATCAACTGCATAAGCATAATAGATACCGTATTCCAATCCTGAAGTGGAAACATTCACATCAGTATTGGCCTGATTTACATTCGATGATCTTCCCAAACCAGCGGCAACGGAGGCATCCAGGTTAGCAACTGATACTTGCGGGGCACCATCCTTGATAATATATACCTTACCGGTAGCTTCACTACTCTGAACGGCAACGAATTGTCCTACGGAATTAGATGCTGTTTGAATAGTATTAAACACAACCGGAGCAGTGGTATCGCTGCTAAGATTAACAATAACTGTGTAATCCTGAGTGGTACCATCTTGCGCTAAAACACGGTAAATTACCGGCAAAGCATATTCATTATAGCTAACACCGCTGGTTTGCA
>CAIXKO010000497.1 GCA_903919925.1 uncultured Bacteroidota bacterium
GAAAACAGTCATTCAAAAATCGCTGGCTGAAACAAAATTAAAGCTAATGGTTTTGGCAAAGGCCAATGTAGTAGACGCCGGCGCCAATGCATTTTCATTTTTCATTGATGGTATCGTTGATTTTATTCATTCAAACAGCATCCGTAAACTGCTGCGTTCAAAATCGGAACCGCTTGTTTTGATATCTGGAAATGAACATATTGCACAAAAAGTTGAATTCAGATATTGCACAGAGGGCATTTTAAGAAACCTATCGGCTGATCAGAAAACACTTTCTGCGATATTACAGCAAAACGGTGATTCAGTGGTAATTGGCGGAAACGATAAAACCAAGCACGTACATGTTCATACCAATGATCCGGCAAAATTATTCCATCAGCTAAAAGATATCAGCCTCGTCACTTTTCAAAAAGCCGAGGATATGGTTCGTCAGAGTGAGGTGATATTTAACCGAAAATGGAAAATTGCATTTGTCACCGATTCAACCTGCGATTTACCGCAGGAACTAATTGATTATTATCAGATTAATATGCTTCCTATCAATATTAATTTTGGTGAAAGTCATTACCTCGATAAAATAACTATACAGCCCGACCAGTTTTATACGATGCTAAAGGAGCATGAGGAGTTTCCAAAAACATCGCAGGTTAACGAGAAGGCATTCAGCAATTTATATTCCCAATTGTTGCTGTATTATGATTCGGTGATCGCGATACATCTGACAGACAAGTTCAGCGGCACCTTTTACAGTAGTTACCGGGCCGGACAGGTTGCCAGTAAGGAGTTTAACAAGCCGGTTACTGTTTTAAACTCGAAAAACCTTTCAGGGTCGCTGGGTTTAATCGCGCTTCGCACGGTTGAGGCCATTAAAGATGGTCTTAGTCATGACGAGATTGTTTTAAAAGCCGAAAAATGGATCAGGGACACGCGCATTTTTGTCAGCGTAAAAACGCTCAAATACATGGTTCGAGGCGGCCGGGTATCATACTTAAAAGGTTTTGTTGCTAATCTACTGAATATAAACCCAATAGTATCGATGGGTGAAGATGGGAAAACCTACATATTTGGCAAGGCGTTCAGCCAAAAAGCAAATATGAAAAAAGTGATGGAACACCTTCATTTGATATGCAAGGACCGGGAAATATGGAACTATATTGTTTTGCATGCACATAATCAGGGTGCTGCAGATTGGTACTCACAAAAAATGCAGGAATTTACCGGTAAAAATCCCGTTGCAGTAGTGGATATTTCACCGGTAATTGGTGCAAATGCAGGGATCGGTACGGCATCGGTTGCGTTTATGTTTGATTAATAATTTATTATGACATTTATTCAGATTTATTTGTGTGCTTTTGGTGCCATTTTATCCATGATGTTTGTGTTGTGGCTGATCAGCGTACTGATCAAAAATGTGAGCATTGTTGATATGTTCTGGGGTATTGGATTTGTAGTGGCTTGCACGGTATATTTTTTCCTGACCGAGGGTACAGAACCGCGTAAGATTCTACTATTAAGCATGGTATCTATTTGGGGATTACGACTTTCCATTTACCTGGGCTGGCGCAATCATGGTAAAGGCGAAGATTTCAGATATCAGAAATTCCGCCGCGATTATGGGGAAAACCGTTATTGGTGGATCAGTTTTTTTCAAACTTTTCTATTGCAAGGGATACTGATGTGGCTCATTTCGGCGCCGTTGCTGGGTGCCCAATATTATCGAACAGAAGGAGCATTATCGATTTTTGATTTTGTTGGCGTTTTGGTATGGCTCACCGGATTGATTTTTGAAGCAGGTGGCGACATACAATTATCACGATTTAAGGCCAATCCTGCAAATAAAGGTAAAGTTCTTGACAAAGGGTTCTGGCATTACACCCGCCACCCCAACTATTTTGGCGATGTGGCGGTTTGGTTCGGCTATGCAATCATTTGTGTATCAGGAGGCAGTTATATTCCGATTTTGGGATCGGTTTTAATGACAGCTTTGATCATTAAAGTTTCGGGTGTTGCCCTGCTCGAAAAAACATTAAAAGAAACGAAGCCTCTTTACAAAGATTATGTCGAAAAGACGAGCGCTTTCATTCCATGGTTTCCAAAAAAATGAAATATCCAAAACTCAAAATAGCTTATCGTTATAGCTTATCCCTGTTTTTATTGCTGTTGCTGTTGAGTAGTTGTAAATCCGATAATCCAAATCAGAATATGAATAAAATTGAAAACGGGAGCTTGATCCCGCAATTCTCCTTAGCCGACCAGAATGGCAATTTGTTTGATATCCATTCCGAACTCGGAAAAAAGAACCTGGTTATTTTTTTCTATCCAAAAGATGACAGTCCGGGTTGTACTGCAGAAGCCTGCTATTTCCGCGACCAATTTGAGGTTTTCACTGAAGCAAACGCCATGATCATCGGTATCAGCGGGCAATCGGTTGAGAGTCATAAGAAGTTCGCCGAAAAGCACCGTTTGAGTTATACTTTGTTGAGCGACAAGGGGAACAAGATCCGCAAACAGTTTGGTGTTCCAACTGATTTGTTTGGTTTATTGCCTGGCAGGGTTACTTACGTGGTTGATAAATCGGGTAAGGTAGTTTATACCTTTAACTCGCAAACCCAAACCAGCAAACATGTTGATGAGGCTTTGAGGATACTGAAGGAACTGAAATAGGATTCACATAGCGCAGCCCATCGACGAGGAACAAGATGATTAAAAAAGCATTTTTCGTAAGCGCATTCTGCCTGAACATTTTCCTGCTAAGCGCGCAAACTAGCGGAAACTTGAGCGTTTCGGTAACCACCAGCACCACCGGAGGCAAGTATGCACCGCGCAACGTACTGGCTATCTGGGTTCAGGATAGCACCGGCAGATTCGTGAAAACCTTACTCGCCTATGCAGGCGATCGTAAAACACACCTCAATATATGGGAAGCTTCCTCCACCACCGCAGGCAGCGCGTTCAACACCGTGGATGCGATTACAGGGGCAACGCAAAGCAGCCATGGTACACGTACTTGTAAATGGGACGGTACCGATAGAAACCGGAAACTGGTTGCCGATGGCCGTTACGTGCTGATGATGGAACTTACGGATAAGAACTCAACAGGAAACTATGCAACCTTCAATTTCATAAAAGGCAAAGATTCTCAGAATCTGGTTTTGGCAAACTTTCCCAGTTTTTCATATGGTTCATTAAAATGGACCCCGTCAACTTCCGGCACAAATCCCGAAACGCTTGAACCATCTGATTTGGTTATCTATCCAAACCCCGGCACCGGCCTGTTTCAAGTTAAAGGCATTGATATCAACCAGATAGTGGTTACTGATTTCGCCGGAAAGGTAATCCTGATCAGCCGGCAATCAGTTATCAATATCAGTGATCACCCCAGCGGAATATACGTGGTAATGATAAAAACGGACCTGGAATCGTTTTACCGGAAGATTATCAAGGAATAATCATTTTACAGTTTTCCCTGAACATAAGCGGCAGCAGCCTCCGGGGTAAACGTTCCAAGCATCATTCCCTGAAGGGCTTCATTCATCCACGCATCGCCACCGGGTGTTGTGAGATTAAGTTTCTCATCCATCAAACGTACGGTGAGCGTGGCATTTGCAGCTGCATTAAACATTTTCTGTGCCAGAGGATTGGTTGGTGCAGCTGCACCCGGCGTATAGGAAAAGAATCCCGGGAGCTCGGTCATAACAGCCTGTGCATATTCTGAACCGGCGGCCCATTTTACATATTCGAGTGCAGCATCGGGATTTTTGGAATTTTTATTGATTCCGATTGCAGCGTCAACCTGAAAGCAATATTGCAGCTTATCGCCCGCTTTTTTAACCGGGGGGGCAAACCATCCGATAGTTGAGCTGTTTGCACCCAGGCCTTCAAACACACTGATTTCCCAGGAGCCACCGATAAACATCGCGGCTTTGCCAGATGCGAACATAACCTTGGAAGCTTCGTAGCCCAGAGTTTCAAAGTTTTTCGGCAGGTATTTTTTCAATGAATAAACCGCATTGAAAGCCTCAATAAAATTGGCATCGGTCAGTTTCATGGTCTTTGCAATGAGTGCCTGTCTGGCAGTTTCTCCCCCATAAAAATTGGCACCCAGTCCGCAGAATACCACCCGGTTGAGTGTCCAGCTATTATCGCCGGCTCCCTGGGCAATTACCGTTTCACCGGCCAGTAATAGCTTATCGCAGGCTGCAATAAACTCACTCCAGGTGGCAGGTTCCGAAATATTGTATTTGGCAAAAATCGATTTGTTGTAATAAATACCGTGCGTAACCCCTACCGAGGGCGCTCCGTAAGTTACACCACCTTCCGTACTCCAGGCCATCAGGGGAACATGCGCATAAGAGGTCAGGTTTGGGATAACCCGTGTAAGATCAAGAAGATAACCGCTATCGTAGTATGACCGTCCCTTATCGTACGACCAGAGAAATATAATATCGGCCCCCGAGCCCTTGGCTAAATCGCTTTTTATAATCCCATCGTAAGGTATAGGATCATGCGTTTCAAATCGAATGGTTATATCCGGATTTGCTTTGGTGAACAAGGCATTTACCCGGTTCATTTCATCCACATCATCAATTCTCCAGCTGGAAAAAACGAGTTCCACCGGGTCAGCGGTTTTTTTGCAGCCGGCAAATCCGGAAATAAATAATAAGGTTAAAGAAATAAGAAGAAAAGATTTAGTGGTTTTAATGTTTTGGAGGGTTTTCATGATATTACCGGTTAAATGAATATGTTAAAGAAGTGACAAGTGACGAGTGACACTGCGATGTAGAGCGGCCAATTTGAGTATTTTTATGAATAAAGTAAGGTATCAGAGCGGGTTTCAATTGCTTTACAAAGAAACAATTTTGATTTTAAAGGACAAATTTTTGTCAGATTTGGTACTCATTCGAAGACTCCGGGAAATACAAAAATGATCGAAAAGTTTATCCCTCTGACCTTTACCCGCAGATTTTTTATCCCGTTGGTAGGAGCAAGGCAGGGCCATAAAACTAAATGGTCAATGGCTTTGACAGGGTAGAGCTATCTTTACATTTGGCTATAAGTCGTAATTATTTACCACTTAAAGCCTAATCGAATGAGCAATTTGGCTATAAGTCGGATTCTTGTTATATTTACAGCCAAATCGTTCAATGATTATGAATGAAATCACAGGCCGTCAGCAGGAGCTTAACTTACTAAGGTCGCTGGCAGAGTCAGACAAACCCGAGTTTGTTGCGGTGTATGGAAGAAGGCGCGTTGGCAAAACTTTTCTGATACGGGCAGCATTCAATCAGCAGTTTACCTTTCAGGTTACCGCATTGGGTAATGCCAACCGGACTCAGCAATTGACCAATTTCCATATTGCATTACAAAAAGTATGGCCTGATGCGGACAGAAATCCACCAACCGATTGGTTTATGGCCTTTCAGCAACTCATGGAGTATACCGGTAAAAATGAAGATCAGCGGAAAACCATTTTTTTCGATGAATTGCCCTGGTTCGACACGCCCGGTTCGGGATTCATCCAGGCCATTGA
>CAIXKO010000498.1 GCA_903919925.1 uncultured Bacteroidota bacterium
ATTGACCACCTTCCCAAGTCATTTTTATCATGTCGTTTTAAGGCAATGATTGAGTAATGTTGAGCTTCTCAATATTTTTTAATCATGTCTAATAACTTAATAAAAATGACAAAAATCAGAAGTATTCTTCGACAGTACACCCAGGGTGTAAGCAAGAAAGCCATTAGTGAAAAGGCCGGAGCCACGCGCAACACAGTAAAGAAGTATATCCGGCAATACATTGCCATGAACAGGCCTCTCGAGGAGCTCGAAGCAATGAGTGATACGGAGTTAGAGCAACTGTTTTCTATCAAAGATCAGAAAGAACCTGATAAACGACTACAGGAACTAATTGAGATCTTTCCGGAGGTTGAAAAAGCCCTTAAACGCAAAGGAGTTACCAAGGACTCAGTATGGAGAAAATATTATGAATCACATCCTGATGGTTATCGTGAGACTCAGTTCCGCAACCACTATAATCAATGGTCAAAGCATGTGAACTCGTCCATGCACGTTGAGCACAAGGCCGGAGATAAGATGTATGTGGATTATGCGGGTCAGCATCTCCAGATTGTTAACGACTCAACAGGAGAAATAAAAGACGTAGAAGTTTTTGCAGCCATCCTTGGAGCAAGCCAGCTAACCTATGTGGAAGCCTCTTATACACAACAGAAGGAAGAGTTTATCGGTTCATGCGAAAACGCCATTCATTACTTTGGCGGTGCGCCGCAGGCCATCGTGACGGATAATTTAAAGTCAGCGGTGATCAAAAGCAGCAAGTACGAACCCACGCTAAACGAAGCCTTCAGTGATTTTACCCTGCATTACAACATGACTGCTTTACCCGCTGGACCTTATAAGCCCAAACACAAAGCACTGGTGGAAGGAGTGGTTAAAATCATTTACAAGACCATTTATGCGGTACTTGGCGATCGGGTGTTTACTTCTCTTGAAGAGCTTAACATCGCAATAAGGAAGGCGCTGGAGGAGCATAATAACCGGCCTATGAGCAACCGGCCCTATACACGTCGTCAGCTGTTTGAAGAGGTTGAACGCATGGAACTTCAATCATTACCACTTCGCCGTTACGACCTTAAACGAAAGAAGGTGGCAACTGTGATGAAAAACAACTATGTGTGTATGGCAGAAGACAAGAACTACTATAGTGTTCCCTATCAGTATATTGGAAAGAAGGTCAATATATTTTACAGCCAGACAGTGGTGGAGGTTTTTTACCGGTATGAGCGTATTGCTTATCATATGCGTGACAGGACCGCCTTTCGGTACACTACTGTAGATGAACACATGGCTTATAAAAATCGGTTTATGACAGAATGGACGCCAGAGAAATTTATTGAGCGGGCTGCCAATGTGGGTGAAAACACACACCAGTATATCATAGTTATCCTGGAAAAGCGCCAGCATCCTGAACAGGCATACCGTTCCTGCCAGGGAATACTGAGCTTTGCCTCAAAGCTTGGCAATGAGCGTCTTGATAAAGCATGTTGCCGTGCAATCCTTTACAATGACTACAGCTACATGACCATCAAAACGATCCTGGAGCGGAAGATGGACCAGATACCCTTAGATGGTGAGGAAGGAGGAAAGATCATGCCTCTGCATAAAAATATCCGCGGAAAAAATTATTACAAATAGTTTATTAAAGGGTCACCCGCCATGGCGGGTGACCCTTATCATATTGTCACACTTAAAAATCAAACACAATGAATGAAACAATCATGCAAAAAATGAGACAGCTCAAGTTCTACGGAATGGCCAATGCTTTTAAACTGAGTATCGAAGATGGCCGGTTGACAAAGTTTACGGCCGATGAGATGGTGTCCTTCCTAATCGAATCAGAATGGGATGACCGCAATAACCGGCGTGTGGAAAGGCAAATACGCAACGCACGCTTCCGCTACAACGCCAACATTGAGCAGCTTCACTTCGATGTTGATCGCAACCTTGAGAAGAACCAGATACTTCGCTTTGCAGAATGCAAGTACATCGACAATGGAGAGAA
>CAIXKO010000499.1 GCA_903919925.1 uncultured Bacteroidota bacterium
AGTATACGTTTATCGCCGTATTGGCGGTAAACCGTCCAGGGAACAATAACGGTTGCATCGGCCCATCCGGCTGATCCGCCATCTTTTAGAATATCGGGGATCACATGCGGTCCGCGGCCATCGGGAAGCTGATCAAAAGCCACATCCTTGAGCCACTTGGTATAAAACGTTGCGGCATCGCGGTTGAAGCAGGCGGTAGGTGAGAAAACCTGTGCATCGCCAGTCCATCCGAGGCGCTCGTCGCGTTGAGGACAATCAGTGGGCACATCGAGGAAATTGCCCATCAATCCCCATTGAATATTATGCTGGAGCTGGTTGAGCATGGGATCCGAACAGGCAAAATCACCGGCAGGTGGCATATCGGAGTGAATAACCATGCCGGTAATATCTTCTTTCGCAGGCATTGAGGTAAATCCGGAGACTTTTACAAAGCGGAATCCCTGAAAGGTAAAATGGGGTTCAAATACTTCAATTCCAGCGCCTTTCAAAGTGTAAACGATGGTTTGCTTTGCCGCCCTCAAATTGGTGTAGTACATGTTTCCTTCCTTGTCGAGCACTTCAGCATGGCGGATGGTAACTTTCCGGCCAGCGATTCCGCTGACTTTAAATTTCACCCAGCCAACCATATTCTGGCCCATATCAACCAACGTGTCACCATTGGGAGCGGTAAAAATTTTGATTGGTGTCAGCTCAGCCAGGCGCCGCACGTGCGGGCCACTTTGGGCAGTGAGGTTGTCTTTGCTATATTCCTTAACTACAACCGTTTTCCATGCATTATCAATAAATGCCGGAGTGCTCCAGCCAGGGAATTCCAGCCGGGCATCATATTTCTCACCATGATAAATCTCGGACATCAAAATAGGTCCGGCTGAAAATTTCCAACTTTTATCGGTGATGATCAGGGTGTTTGTTCCATCAGTATACTCAACCGATAACTGTGCAAGCACACCAATTTGGTTACCATAAAGGTTCCGTTCCTTGCTCCAGCCGAGATCACCCCGATACCATCCGTTCCCGAGCGTTACCCCCATGGCGTTGTCGCCCTTTTTAAGCAAGCCGGTTAAATCGTAAGTCTGATATTGCAGATGCTTGTTATAGCTGGTCCATCCGGGAGTGAACAGCCAGTCGTTGGGCTTTTTACCGTTTACCTGAAGTTCATACAGGCCATGTGCGGTAATATATAAACGGGCCGATTTCACCTCTTTTTCGAGCTTAAAGGATTTGCGGATCATGGGGCAAGGTTCTTCCTTCTTTGCGTCGGCAATGGTGGTGGGCTCGATCCAGGAAGCTTTCCAGTCGGCAGGTTTTAGCAACCCGGTCTCCCAAAAAGCAGCCGGGGCCCAATCGCTCACCCGATTTTGATTGTCCCAAACCCTGACGGTCCAATAATATCTTTTCCCGGATTCAATTGCCGGGCCATCATAAACCACCTGATTACTCTCATCGGATTGAACCTTTTTACTTTCCCACACCAGTTGGCTGCCGCCTTTTAGCTTTTCAGAAGTGAAACTGATCCGGAGTTCATAAGCCGTTTGCTTAACATTCCGGACATTGGTTTTGATCTCCCAGCTGAAGCGGGGTTGAAGGGCATCTATCCCTATTGGATTAACCTGATATTCAGTACGAAGCCTGGTTACTTCCAATACTGCTTTATTCTTTTGCGCAAAAGCTGTCATCCCTGCCAGGAAAAGTAAGGATAGTAAAAGGCTGGAAAAAAGGGTGGATAATCTTTTCATTTTAAGAAATTTGTTCAAAGGTAATTTTTTTTTATCCGATCGGAAGATGCGCCCAAACCAATGGAGGCGCCTGTAACCATTCATTGATTGCCTGCCCGTTGATGCCCCCGTCGCATAGTGCCAGCCTGATTTCATGAATGCCCATATCCATGAATTTGTGCGACCGGCCATTGTTCAGATCATAGCCCTGCTCATGGCAATAGGCAGCACTGCGCAACACGGACAGCCGAACTTCCTTACCATCAAAATCGAAACCGTGCAGGCCGTTATGAGCAATGAAACGGGTTTCAGGTATTGGATTTTGGGTATCCGTGGACTCGAGCCTGATCCAGGTGCCGTGAACATATTCCTGCCCATCGGGAGGAAACTCTTCGGAGCCACCCGGAATCTGCGCAAATAACCGCGGATCATTCAGCTCAGCAGGAATAGCCAGTTTGAGCCTTTTTTGCTCTTCATTCCACTGGATGCGGATATTATATTCTGTAACCGGCCAATCGGAGTATTGAACACGATGCACAGTAATCTTGCTGTGATGAAAAGTTTGTGTTGATTCATAAATGGTCCTGACCGGACCGGTTTCGATAACCCGTTCCGGAAATTTCTGTTCAAACTTTCCTTCCACCTGGCGCCAGGCAAAAGTATTGGTACCCCATGAATCGGCTGTATCTGGCATGATGAGAAAAGAAATCGCCGGAGGTTGGCCAGGAGCCGCAGGGGCGGGTGCCATCGGATTATCAGCTGGCGGATTATCCGTTTCTATAGGTTTCAGATAAAAATGGTGTACTCCCAACTCCAGGTCCTTGGCGAGGAAGCTGATTTTCCGCCGCCAGCGGTGAAAAGGCAGGCGGGCTTCAGGCTGCTCTTCCTGGCTGGGAATCTCGCGGCCCTGGCGGTCGAACAATTTTAAAACCCATTCGCCTTCCCAAAAAGGGCGATAATCGCTCATGCACTCAAACACCACCGGGAAAGTGGTTAACGATTGGTTTGAATTGAAAACGGTTACCGGAATATGAGCTTTTAAAGAATCGGATGATTGATTAATTGCGGTAATGGTTTCCATGTTTAGCCGGCGGATATTTTCCATCGCACGGCCGTACAAATCAAGCGCATCCTGCTCTGCGGGCTCAGTGCAGGAACCCGGGAGGATATCATGAAAATCGTTGAACAGGATATCTTGCCAGATATCGTCAACAGCTGATGAGTTTAAGGGTTTTGGAGGGGTGGGGTGATGCTGCAACAGCCGTTCTGCCTGGATTGCAGCTGCACTGGCTTCAGCAGCTCGCCGTTTGATGCGCGCCAATGAGGTATAGCAGCCGGTAAAAACACGTTGCAGACTCCCTTCATAAACGGGCAAATCCGTAATCAGTGGTTTTATGGCTTCATAAAAACGATCGGTTGTGCTGTGCATAAAATCTACCCGCTGCTCAGTGGCGGTGAATTGACGGATCCGCTCGAGATCAATCCTTGTGGCACCTCCGCCGTGATCGCCAAGCCCCCAGAAAAGAGCTACATCCCGGTTTAATTCCAATGCCAGATTTGTGGACTCCTCCAGGCGCTGAGATATATTTTTCCGTTCGGTATGATACAAGCCAATTTCAATCCGATAGGCAGGGATTGTGCTGTTATCTAATCCCTTCCAATTATACAAACTGCCCGGTAAATCAAGGAATTCTTTTTCAGGTCTCTGATGGATATAAAACTCATATCCAAAATCGCGGAGCAGTTTTGGCAAACCGGAAGGATGCCCGAACGAGTCGAAATTGTAGGCTACTTTAGGCTCCACACCAAATTCCGATTGAAAGAAATCGCGGCCAAAACGGATATGACGCACCAGATTTTCGTAAGGAGGAAGGTTAACATCCGGCTGCAAAAACCAACCGCCTGAGATAAACCATCGTTTTTGTTCAACAAGATTTCTGATCTCCTGAAATAGCCGGTTGTCAAACTTTTTTACCCATTGATACAGAATAGCTTCGTTATGATTGAAAATCAATTCAGGATATTCATGGATGATTTCCACGGCATTGCGGAAAGTAGCGATCGCCTCGGAGCAGCCTTCGGTCCATCGCCACTGCCAAACGGGATCGAGATGTGCATTGCAGATCAGGTGAACCTTATTTTTCATCTTTAGACGGAAGATTTTTGTACCAGGTAAAATACAATACAACAGTTATCGCAGCCAGAATAAGGGTTACCAGCCAAAATTGCGGCCATTTTCTGAGAAACATATAAAACGGCAGGAGCGCTACGGTAAATTGAAATACCGGTGCGATCAAACCGTTAATGGCATCCCACATAGGCTCCTTGTCATTGGCTTTCATCAGTCCTTGAGCAACTGATTCTTTGCGGATGGGGCCCCAAAAACCGAAAGGTTTGATTTTGCTGTAAAATTTCACCAATATCTGTTTGTCAGTTGGTTTGACAATAAATCCGATGGTAACCGTTATAATTAAACTTGATATAATATTGATTCCAAGTGAGTTGGTTGCAGAAATGGAGCCGAAAAAGAGTTTCTGAATCACAATAAAAGCCGCTGTGGCGATCATGCTCCAAACAAAGGCTTTTGCGCTGAACCGCCACCAGTGCCAGCGCATGGTGGCTGGAACAAGGATCATAGTAACCACCACAAAAATCATGGTTTCCCAGGCAGAGATCACGTTATCGAACGCCAGACTAAACACGAATCCAAGCAAAAGGGCACAAACCGAGGCTAGCTGACCAATACGGATGATCTTGTTTTCAGGGAGTTTCTTAAAAAAGTAACGTTTGATAAAGTCATTGGTGACCACATTGGCGGTGACATTGATCATGGCATCGAGCGTTGACATGAGCGCTGCCAGCATTACAGCGAGAAAGAGGCCACTGAGGCCAACCGGCAGCCTGGAAATTACCAGCGGCAATATTTTTTCTCCGTCGATATTGGTTGTTGCCGAACCTAGTATGGAGATCCCGAACAGCAGGAAAGCAATTGCAATGATCCAGCGGAGGATAAACATAAAGGTCCACATACCCCCGGCTAACGCGGCATCGCGCGGAGTGCGGGTAGTGAGGAAAAATTGAAAATCCCATACGTTTGGGCCGGCTAATACCCTGAACATCATCCAGGTAAACCCAATAATCATTAAAGGTCCAAACAAGTTGAAATGCTGATAGGCAGCCGGTGTGGAATCGAGGTAGCCGGGCCAAAGGTGCCAGTTCAGGGCCAGGGAACTCCATCCTTCCGGTTTTGATGCGGCAAGGTCGGCTCCAATACCACCGGTAAATACCATGATAATCATTACGATAGCACCAACGGCAATCAGGGCGGTTTGAAGGATATCCGTGATTACCACTCCGTAAAAACCTCCCAGCGTTACATAAATTCCAACTACACCAAAAACAATCAGCGTGGATTGCCAGCGGGTAAGAGGAAAGAAATCCTCGGCAAATTTCCCAATGCCAACAGCCATGTACATCAGGTTAAATACCATTAGAACAAGCAGGAAAATTGCCGATGCGAGCCTGGCCATCTCTGCATCGCGGTTTTTTCCAAAACGGGTTTCGTTCCATTCAGCAAATGACATCACCCCGGATCGGCGGATCCATTTGGCCTGAAAAGCCATGTACCCGGCCATCATAAACCAACCCCAGAAAATATTGGTCATCCACACGGTTTTTAGCCCGAGATAAAACAGCGCTCCAACCAATGCCATGATTCCCGCAATATCGATATAGCTTGAGCAGCCTGCAATGCCGAGTACCCACCAGGGTAAACTACGGCCGGCAAGGAAATAATTTTCGAGCCCGGAGGATGCTTTTTTGCGGATTAAAAATCCAATCATGGCCACCGCCACCAAGTAAACAAGGACAATGGTAAGGTCGATCCAGTTTAGTTTCATCGTTTTTGGTTTTGCGGTGAAATTGCTGAAAAAATCCTTTAGTTCCAACCCACATCATTCAATTGCTGCGGTTACCTGAAAAACAAAAAACCCGTTTGGAAAAGTTTTTGTTGCTGTTTAATCAAGCGTGGAGTACTGATCGTGGATACATTTTAGATTTGCCAACGGTACCCGAAGAGTTTGCCGATATTGCCCAATACCTCCAGGGACCTCTGATGGATGAGGATTTTCGACGCCATCTGGTAGCCGAAGAACGCGAACAACTCATGGCCATAAATTTTGCCCGTCAACTGAAAAAATACGGTGCTTCCCTCACTGACATTGCACACCAAACCGGCTTAAAGATTGAAGATGTCGGGAAACTGGAACAGTAGGGGAGTAGTGACGAGTGACAAGTGACATTGACAAAACCATTTTTTTTACTGCAAAAAGGGTGAGGTCCGAAATTTTCACAATTTTTAACTTTCGCCCTCCGGATTTCTTAACCGGCTTTCCTAACTTTCCCAGCTGATTTATCGACAGATGGTTGCCTATATCCACTATTGATTGCATAATGCTTTAATCATGAGTTTTAATAATGAATAATGTCATGATCGCAAAAAGAATTTCCTTCCTGATTTTGTTTGGAGGTTTGGTGTTCGTTACCAACCTGAATGCTCAGAGTTTTGTTACTCCGCTCACTTCCATTACCGGCGATTCCAGGTTAACCACGGTGGATGGGAAAGAAATCCCGTGTAATATCAGAATGGCCATGTTTGGTCCAACGGGGATCGCTAGCCTGACTATTAAAGACAGCATCACCGGCGAAAAAAACAGGTTTAAGGCTGAGCAGGTGACCAAGACTATTACGAGAAAATGTGCCGATGAATCTGACACCCGATTGAATTACCAACAAATCTAAATATCTTCCAATGAAAAAGTTTTTCTTTCCACTGATCCTGGCATTTCTACTGCTTGCCGGATGCAATAATCAGCCAAAATCAGAGCTGAACATTCCGTTTGAGAAATTTACTCTTGCCAACGGGCTTGATGTGATTCTTCATGAAGATCATTCCGATCCGATCATTGCTTATGCCATCCAGTTTCATGCTGGTTCCGGCCGTGAATCGGTTGGGCGAACCGGTTTTGCCCATTTGTTTGAGCATTTTATGTTCTCGCGATCCGAGAATGTGAAACTTGGGCAGTTCGACGAAATCATACAAAATGCCGGTGGATCATCCAATGCCGGAACTGGGAATGATGCAACGTCGTATTTTGAGGTGGTATCAAAAAATGCCCTTGAAAAGGTATTATGGCTGGAATCGGACCGCCTAGGATTCCTGACCAATGCAATCAACAAAAAAGCATTGAACATTCAGCAGAATGTTGTTCAAAACGAGAAGCGGCAATATGAAGATAATGCCCCTTATGGCTATACTGATTGGGTGATTGCTAAGAATCTGTATCCAAAGGGCCATCCATACAGCTGGACGGTTATCGGAGAAATGGAAGACTTGTTTAAAGCATCCGTTGACGATGCCAAGACTTTCCACGATACTTTTTATGTACCAAACAATGCAACCCTGGTTTTATCCGGGGATTTTGACCCTGCTGAAGCTAAAAAACTGATTGAGAAATACTTTGGTGAGATTAAGGCTGGAAAAAAGCTTCAGGATCCTGCACCTCAGCCGGTAATTTTCACACAAACCCAAAAGCTGTTTCACGAGGATAATTTTGCCAGGGCAGGTCAGCTAACCATGGTTTGGCCAACCGTACAGCAGTTTAGCCCGGATAGTTACGCGCTCGATTACCTCGGCCAATTGTTATCGCGCGGGAAAAAGGCTCCGATGTATAAAGTGATCGAAAAGGAGAAAAAGCTGGCTTCTCGTCCAAGAGCCGAAAATGGCAGTCAGGAAGTTGCCGGAACTTTTACCGTTACCGTAACTGCCAACGAGGGAGTCAATCTGAAAGATGTTGAAGCAGCTGTATTCGAATCATTTAAACGATTTGAAACAGAAAGTTTTACTGAAGCGGATGTGGAACGGATTAAAGCTGGATTAGAAACAGGTTTTTACAATGGAATCAGCAGTATTCTGGGCAAATCTTTCCAATTGGCTCAATATAATGAGTTTGCCGGTTCACCCGATTATTACAAAACCGACCTGGAAAAAACCAAGGCGGTAACCAAAGCGGATATTATCCGCGTATATGAAAAATATATCAAAGGCAAGCCCTATCTGGCTACCAGCTTTGTACCTAAGGGACAACCTGATTTAGCTGCAGAGGGATCTGTACCTGCAGGGGTTAAGGAAGAGGATATTCTTACGGCAACTGAGGTTAAGATTGATGAATCCACGGTTGACGAGGTGGTTAAAACGCCGACTGCTTTTGACAGGACTGTAATCCCGGCCGACGGGCCCGAGCCGGTGGTTACCATTCCCGCTGTTTGGAACGATAAGCTATCCAACGGATTGGCCGTTTGGGGTATCGAGCAAAATGAGCTCCCATTGGTCCAGTTTAATATTGTATTGAAGGGCGGCCATTATTTGGATCAACTGAATAAACCTGGCGTTGCTTCCATGATGGCTTCATTGATGAATCAGGGTACTAAAAACCGGACCCCCCAGGAACTGGAAGAGGCTATTGAAGCTTTAGGCGCACGACTCAATATTAGTTCTTCAAACACAGCGATTACCCTAAGTGGCAACTGCTTGGTAAGGAACTTTGATGCTACCCTTGCGTTAATGGAAGAAATATTGCTGGAGCCCCGCTGGGATGCTGATGAGTTTGCTTTAGCTCAAACCCGGGTAATTAATAACCTGAAGCGGCAGAAAGCCAGTCCTGTTGCACTTGCAGGCGAAACTTTCATGCAAAAGGTTTATGGCGATGCCCATATTTTTTCCACTAATGCCAGTGGAACGCTGGAATCGGTTCCTGCAATGACGATTGAAGACCTGAAATCGTGGTATGCGGCCAATATGTCACCGGCAGCAGCCAACTTCCATGTTGCCGGCAATATCAAGAAAGAACAGATCATGAAGTCGTTGCAAGGTTTGGCATCTAAATGGCAGAGTAAGGAAGTGCTTTTTCCAAGCTACCCGCTCCCGGCTCCACTCGTGAAATCTGAAATCTATTTCATCGACGTTCCGGGTGCCAAGCAATCAACTATCAGGATTGGTAATCTTTCTTTGGCGCAAACAGATCCTGATTACTTTGCCGCAACGGTAATGAATGATTTTCTTGGCGGCAATTTTTTATCGCAGGTTAACCAGATACTTCGTGAGCAGAAGGGATTTACATATGGTGCCAGCACACAATTCAGTGGTTCTTATATTCCGGGACCTTTTACCGCAGCTTCCATGGTTCGCTCTTCCGCAACATTGGAATCAGTTCAGATTTTCAAAAGTTTGATGGAAAACTACCGGAACGGGATTTCGGAAAAGGATTTGGAAATGACACGTAATTACCTGATAAAATCGTATGCACTAAATTTCGAGACCTTGGGCGCTCTCACCGGGATGCTTGGTGATATCAGCCTGTATCAGCTGCCAAAAGATTATGTCAGAATTGAGCAGGAAACAATAAAGAACATGACGGTGGATCAGCATAAGGCTCTGGCTGAGAAATATATAAATCCAGATCGTATGTTTTATGTTATCTCGGGTGATGCTGCAACGCAGGCGGAACCGCTGAGTACCCTTGGCTTTGGGAAAGCCGTAATGATTAAGAAATAGAACGATCGGAATTGAACTATCAACAATTTTAATATACTCAAATGAAGAAATTTGCCTGTTTACTCGTTTTTGCAGCACTCCTGATTTCGGGCTGCAACTCGCAACCAAAAACGGACCTGAACATACCTTATGAAAAGTACACATTAAAAAATGGTTTGGATGTTATTCTCAGTGAGGATCATTCCGATCCGATTGTAGCACTTACCATCCAATACCATGTGGGATCGGGCCGGGAATCGGTTGGGCGAACCGGCTTTGCTCACCTGTTTGAGCATATTATGTTTCAGCGGTCGGAGAATGTACCTGAAGATCAATTTTTTAAAATTGTTCAGGATGCCGGAGGTACTTTAAATGGCGGAACCGGAAATGATGCAACCACCTATTATGAACTCGTTCCAAAAAACGCCCTTGAAAAAGTGCTTTGGCTGGAGAGCGATAGGATGGGATTTCTGGAGAATACCATCACCAAAAAAACATTCAACATCCAGCAGAATGTGGTACAAAATGAAAAGCGTCAAAGTGTTGACAATGCTGCTTATGGCCATACCTCAGGAGTGGTTGCCAAAAATTTTTATCCGAAAGGACATCCATACAGCTGGACGGTTATCGGTGAAATGGAGGATCTTTTTAATGCAACCATCGATGATGTAAAAGCTTTTCATGCAAAGTTTTATGTACCAAACAATGCTACACTGGTATTATCCGGCGATTTTGATCCGGCTACAGCAAAGCAGTTGATCGAAAAGTACTTTGGAGAGATCAAGCGTGGTGCAAACCTGACTGATCCTAAACCGGTCCCGGTTAAGCTTAGCGAAACAAAAAAGCTTTATCATGAGGATAATTTTGCAAAGGCGCCTCAACTGAGGATGGTTTGGTCGACTGTTGAGCAGTTTAGTCCGGATAGTTATGCGCTCGATTATTTAGGTCAACTTTTATCGAGCGGAAAGAAAGCGCCTTTATACCAGGTTTTGGTCAAAGAGAAAAAGCTTACCTCTAGTGCCCGGGCCAACAATGGAAGTATGGAAGTGGCCGGAACATTCAATATTTCGGTAACTGCCAATGAAGGAATCGGCCTTAAGGAAGTGGAGAGTGCCATTTTTGAAGCATTGGCACGATTTGAAAAAGTGGGATTTACTGAAGCAGATGTTGACCGTATAAAGGCCGGTCAGGAAACCGGTTTCTACAATGGGATCAGCAGCATCCTCGGAAAATCGAGGCAACTTGCCAATTACAATGAATATGCAGGTTCTCCTGATTTTTACAAAAAAGATATCGATCGGGTAAAGGCAGTTACTAAAGCTGATATTATCCGCGTATATGACAAATATATCAAGGGCAAACCTTATCTGGCTACCAGTTTTGTTCCCAAAGGACAGGCCGATTTGGTAGCTGACGGATCAATGAACGCCGGAGTTAAAGAGGAGGATATCCTAAATGCCACCCAAGTGAAGATCGATGAAAATGCACCGGAAGAAGTTGTTAAAAAATCTCCTTCCACTTTTGATCGTTCGGTAATGCCAAAGGATGGACCCGATCCGTCAATTAACTTGCCTGTGATCTGGGATGAAAAATTATCCAATGGGATGAGAGTACTCGGAATTGAACAGACAGAGCTTCCGCTGGTACAATTTAACATTTCCATTAAGGGTGGGCATTTCCTCGATACTTTTGATAAGTCGGGAGTTGCCAGTTTGGTTGGTCAGCTCATGAACGAAGGAACCAAAACCAAGACACCTCTGGAGCTCCAGGAGGCTATTGAGAGCCTGGGTTCAAGTATCAGGATCAATGCATCAGGTACAGGCATTTCAATCAGTGGAAATACTTTGGTGCGTAATTATGATAAAACCCTTGCGCTTGTTCAAGAAATGCTTTTGGAGCCCCGCTGGGACGCTGAGGAATTTGGATTGGCAAAAGTACGTGCACTTAATAATTTGAAAAGGCAAAAGGCAAACCCGAATTCCATGGCATCGGAACTTTTCCAGAAATTGGTTTATGGCGATAAGCATATTTTTGGAATCAGTGCCGGTGGAACCGAAGAAACGGTGAACAATATTACCCTCGATGACCTCAAGGCTTATTATTCCTCATTCATTTCGCCGGATTTAGCCACATTCCAAATTGCAGGAAAAATCAACAAGGAAAAGGTAATGGCTTCACTCCAGTTGC
>CAIXKO010000500.1 GCA_903919925.1 uncultured Bacteroidota bacterium
ACCCAGATTGGCGGAACAGGCAAATCCCAATCCACCGATCAGGCCGGCAAAGCCATCGGAAACGATATCGCCAAACATGTTACCGGCTACGATCACCCCATAATCCTCAGGATTCTTGGTGAGCCACATCATCTGGGCATCTATATTGGTATTCCAGAGCTGAATTCCTGGGTATTCATTTTTCTGCATATCCTGCGCCATCTTGTACATCATGCCGCTGGTTTCCCTGATTACATTAGGCTTTTCACAAACGGTAACTGATTTGTATCCGTTATTGCGTGCATGCTCAAATGCGGCTTTCAGTATCCTTCCCGTGTATTTTTTAGTAAAGATCCGGGCTGAGATAGATATTTCTTCTTTTGGTACTTTCCCAAAATTCTTCAGAAAGGATTTGTGTGTCTTAAACGCTTCATACACCTGCTCCGGAGGGTTGGACCACTCTACCCCGCTGTACAAACACTCCGTATTTTGGCGAAAGATGACAACATCAACAAAAGGTTCTTCAATATTCCCTTCAGCGCCCCGTCTGACAAAATTCAGCGGATTGCCCAGGTAAGTGCGGCAGGGACGAATACAAATATCGAGATCAAAAAGCTGGCGCATGCCCACAATCGGACTGGCATAAACGTAACCTTTACCCTGCAATTCAGGAGCAAGTTCAGCCGCTGCGGCATCCTTTGGTTTTGAGGTAATTGCCCCGAATAATCCGATTTTGTGTTGTTCTAAAAGTTTGATAGTACGATCGGGCAATGGGTTGCCTTCTGATTTCCAGAACTCCCAGCCAATGTCGGCATATTCATAAACTGCTTCAAAACCAGCGGCATCCAATACCCGGATAGCCGCCTGAAGAACGACAGTACCAATTCCGTCGCCCGGTAACGCTACAATGGTTCGTTTGGTCATAAAAACTTAGATATTAATCAATTTGCTAATAATGATTTGATAGGTAAATATAGTTTTTTTTATTCGGAGAGCAATAGCCGCGGATTAGGTATATCTTTACAAAAACCTTAAAATCATGTCGGAATTAGTTCACCTTAAACCCAACGCACTCTGGCAGCACTTTGCCAGTGTTCTCAGCATTCCGCGTCCCAGTGATCATGAAGAGCAAATCCGTGAATATCTGATCCGGTTTGCCGAAGCCCGTAACCTCGTATATCAGGTTGATGAAGCTGGCAATCTGATCATCCGTAAACCAGCTACACCGGGCAAAGAAAATCATCCTGGAGTTTGTTTGCAAAGCCATCTTGATATGGTGTGCGAGAAAAATGCCGGTACAGAATTCGATTTTCTGACCGATCCCATTCAGGCATACATTGATGGTGACTGGGTAAAAGCAAAAGGTACCACTTTAGGTGGGGACGATGGCATTGGTATCGCGGCGCAAATGGCGGTGCTGGATGCAGATAATCTGGCTCACGGGCCCTTGGAATGTTTGTTTACCGTGGCCGAGGAAACCGGCCTTAATGGAGCATTCGGGATCATGCCGGGCTTTATGCAAAGTAACGTTCTGCTCAACCTCGATTCAGAAGATGAGGGGGAACTGTATATTGGTTGTGCAGGAGGTATGGACCTCACAGCCTGGTTCGATTACCTCCGGGAATTTGTTCCCGAAGGTGACATTGCCATGAAACTGAATGTAAAAGGGCTTTGCGGAGGACATTCGGGCGATGAAATTCATAAAGGGCTGGGAAATGCCAACAAAATTTTGAATCGCTTCTTGTGGGAATTTTCCGATGATTTCGAAATAAGAATTCATCATCTCGATGGCGGAAATCTCCGTAATGCAATTGCCCGCGAGGCAGTTGCTGTTATAACCCTTCCGGGAGGCAACAAAGAAAAACTCATGCAGGCATTCGCTGGTTTTCAAGAGGAGATGAAACTGGAATTCATCAGGACCGAGCCGGAATTGAAAATGGAAATTTCGGATTATCCGCTGCCTGAATGGGTAATCGATGAAGATACCCAGTGTAACCTGCTGAATGCGATTTATGCCTGCCCGCACGGGGTTCTATCGTGGAGCCAGACAATACCCGGACTGGTGGAAACCTCAACCAATCTGGCAGCAGTGAAGTTTGACGAGGACCGGATAAAAATAACCACCAGCCAGCGTAGTTCAATCGGATCGGCCAAGCGGAACATGTCTAACATGGTGGAGAGCGTTTTTCTGCTTGCCGGGGCCTTCACTGAAAAATCAACTGGATACCCTGGTTGGAATCCCAATCCCGATTCACCGGTTTTAAAAATTATGGAGCAAGCCTACATCGATCTGTTTCAGCAAAAACCATTGGTAAAGGCCATTCACGCAGGGCTGGAATGTGGATTATTTCTCGAGAAATATCCTGATATGGACATGATTTCATTTGGCCCCACCATAAAGGGTGTACATTCACCTGATGAGCGGTTATGCATTTCGTCGACCGTAAAATTTTGGGATCTGCTAGTTGAAGTTTTAAAAAGAATTTCCTGATATGAATATCCCCGGCATTATCCAGCGCGATTCCTATATGATGCCCTACCTGAACCAGGTTGTGGCCCGTATGGATCATATTAATCTCAAGATCAGAGAGCTGGTTCCTGAAACCAGGTTATTGAGTTCCTTTGCCAATGGTCATCACTATTTTGGTTTACATAAAAAAGACCATGGCTGGGTAATGCATGAATGGGCGCCAAACGCTACAGCAATGTGGCTTACCGGCTCTTTTAATTATTGGCGCATTGAGGATCGCTTTCAGTTTTCGCAACCGGAGCCCGGACAGTGGGAACTTCATCTGGACGAAAATGATATCCACCATCTCGATGAATACAAATTATGGATATCGTGGCCGGGTGGAGCCGATCACCGGATTCCTCTGTACGCCAATCGCGTAGTTCAGGATGAAGTAACCAAGGTTTTTAATGCCCAGGTATGGAACCCAACCAGTTATCAAGAGGTTAGTCGTCCATTGAGCAATGCTGACCATGGATTAATACCAACCTTAATATATGAAGCACACACCGGTATGTCGTCAGAAGAAGGCAAAGTGAGCACCTTCAACGAATTCCGGGTTAACATTCTCCCGCGCATATCAAAACTGGGATACAACACCATTCAGCTGATGGCAATACAAGAGCACCCGTATTATGGCTCATTTGGCTATCATGTGTCCAATTTCTTCGCTGTATCGAGCCGTTTTGGCACCCCGGATGATCTGAGGCTGCTGATTTCGAATGCGCATGTTTTGGGCATCCGGGTTATCATGGATATTGTTCATTCCCATGCAGTTAAAAATGTATTAGAAGGTCCAGGCCTGTATGATGGAACCCCCGGTATGCTTTTTCACACCGATCACCGTAGGGAACATCCGGCCTGGGATTCTTTGTGTTTTGATTATGGCAAGAATGAAACCCTTCATTTTCTGCTCTCCAACTGCAAATATTGGATCGATGAGTATGGGTTTGATGGTTTCCGGTTTGATGGCGTAACCAGCATGCTTTATTTTGATCATGGTTTGGGGCGCGATTTTACCTCTTATGATGCCTATTTTGACGCAGGTGTTGATGCGGACGCGCTGGTTTACCTTGCACTGGCCAACAAGCTGATTCACGAAATAAATCCTGCCGCC
>CAIXKO010000501.1 GCA_903919925.1 uncultured Bacteroidota bacterium
ATACTGGATTCGAACCAGTGACCTCTTGCCTGTCAAATTACATCGAGTATTTCCGGACCAAAACCCGGTACACGAAATCCTTCAGGATCCCGATCATTGAAACCTTGCGGGAAATCCTAAACTACTGCCACAACTATTCGACCAAAGGATATGTATTCACCATCCTGAATGATTCCATAAGCGATACGGCTAAACAATACACCCGGATCAAAACTGCCACCCGGCTGGTTAACCGGGTTTTAAAGGAAATTGGCAAAACCCTGGAAATCGAAACCCCGCTAACCACTTACGTTGCCCGGCACACGTTTGCCTCGGTCCTGAAGAGCCAGGGCACCTCTTCAGCTATAATCAAGGAAATGATGGGTCACACCAAGGAGGAAACAACCGAAATCTACCTGAAAGGATTTGAGAATAAGGTATTGGACGATGCCAGTGAGCTGCTCAATATCAAATAGTTAATTTGATATTATATATAATCTGTTCGATTTGATTCGCAATTCTTTATAGGAGTTGCTGCTTTATTTCGCTGACTGTTTCCGCTAAAGCCTGCGCAATCATCGCATCGTATTTGGCATGGAACCGATCAAACGCTATTACAATTGCTTTGCCATACGGTGTTAAAACGGTTTTTCCTCCCGTTATACCCCCTCGCTGCCTGTCAATTACTGGAAAACCCAAAATTTCTTCGATTTTATTCAGACGATTCCAGGTAGCCCGGTAGTTTAATCCAAGGGGAATTATAGCAGCCGTCATTGACCCGGTTTCATCAATGGTTTTCAGCAGTTTCCATGCATCATCTCCCAGGGCTTCTCTTTGGGTTTCCGTTTCAAGCCAGATTTTAAAATTAATTGTCAGGTCGCTCATCATAATTGGCCATTAATCTTGTTTATTTCGTCCAGATACTCCTCCCGGGTATCTATATCCTTCAAAATTGATGGATTTACCGTGTCAACTTCCAGTATGTCATCCAGATGCCTTCTGAGAAATCCGCGCATTCCGTCAGATTCATCCAGGGTTAAAATCTCATCCCTGTATTTTCGGTCCACCAAAAGTGGATGCCCGCGCTTGTTATCGAAAACCGGAATAGCAATTCCCTTATCAGAATCCAGATAAGCTTTTATCAGACGGTTGATGACGATGGTTTCTGCCATTGGCTGGTCACCCAGGAAAACAACTGCTGCCCGGTAGTTCTCTGGTAAAAAGTCAAAACCGCATTGCACCGATGAAAACATGCCTTCTTTGTAATTACCATTATAACAGCGAAATACAGGAATGTTTTCTATGACTTTCAGGATCTCCTCCTGATGGCAGCCGAGTACAGTCACCACATTTTCAACTTCCGAAGCCAGAATATGATCAAGCACCTTTTCAATAATGGTCTTCCCTTCATAAGGCAGGATCATTTTGGGCGAGCCCATTCTCCTGGACTCACCGGCAGCAAGCACTATTGCCCAAATGCCGGTCATCGGTTGAGATTCAGGCTTCTTTGAAGAACCAGCTGCGCAGCGATGCTGACGGCAATTTCCTCAACGGTAACCGATCCTATTTTCAGACCAATCGGCGTATGAACTTTCTGCCACTGTTCTTCAGTTGCCCACTGGTTTTTGATGAAATCATCGTGCACCTTGGCAACCTTGGTTTTACTTCCCATCATTCCGATATAGCCGGCTTCAGAGCCAATGCATTGTTTCAGTGCATTGGCATCATCTCGGTGACCACGCGTTACAATAACGATATAGGTATTGGTATCCTTCCTGATCTCACGTATGGCGTCTGTGATATTTTTACAGATAATCTGATCGGCGGCAGGCAGATTGTCC
>CAIXKO010000502.1 GCA_903919925.1 uncultured Bacteroidota bacterium
ATTAGTGGATACAGCTTTTCAAAATTCCGTGCCGAACTGCCCTCGCGGATCAGGACCTTCATTCCTTTTTGTATTTTTTCTTCCGCCTCAGACCATTCAGAACACTCATGATCGGTATCAATTCCAGCTTGAATATACAGGTCCAATTCCGGTCCGGATAACCCCGGGGCATGGCCATCCACTCTTTTGCCATACCTTTTTGCCAGATTTAATTTATCAATCACTTCCGGATCTGAAGCCAAAACTCCGGGGTAGTTCATCATTTCACCCAGAGCCACCACATTCCTTTCCACAAAAAGGTCATTCAGATCTTCTGCTTTAAGATTAGCGCCGGCCGTTTCCAGCATGGTTGCAGGTACACAGGAAGGTGCGGTAAAGTAGATTTTAAAACAAGCTTGTCCGGCATCTTGCAACATCAAACGGATACCGGGTAAGCCCAGAACATTTGCAATTTCATGCGGATCTGAAACGGTTGCAACCGTTCCGAACCTAACTGCCTGCATGGCAAAACGGGATGGCATCAGCATGGAGCTCTCAATGTGCACATGCGAATCAATCAATCCAGGTAAAATTACTGGTCTAACCTGATCCCTTTGATCCCAGGTTAATCGGATTTCTCCTGTTTCTTCAATCGCCTGAATCCTTCCATTTTCAACAGACAACTTGCCGTAATAGAAATTTTGCTGGTCAAAGTCAGCGAACCAACCGTGAAAATCTTGAGTATTCATATCATAACGCATTGATAATACACATCTTTATAATCCATTATCGAAATAAAAGCTTAATGTTCCACGTGGAACACTTTATCTTCCCAGCATAACAAGTAGAACACTTATATCAGATGGACTAACACCAGGTATTCTACTTGCCTGGGCAATTGTATCCGGCCTAATCTCTGAAAGCTTTTGTCGAGCTTCCATAGTTAAACCCATTATATCTGTATACTTTAACCAATCAGGAAGTTTTAAATATTCTAACCTTTTGATTTTTTCAGCAATGATCTTCTCTCTTTCTATGTATCCGCTATACTTAATTAAAATTTCTGCCCCCTCAATTATTTCCGGAACCCATTCGTCAAATCCATCAATGGTATCATTTAACTCACCAATACTTCCTCTCAAATCCGAAATGGAAACTTGCGGGCGAGCAACCAAATCCTTCAATTTTACTTTTTGTTTAATAGCAGCAGTTCCAAATAATTCTAATTGACCGTTAATGTCGTTAGGGGAAACCGATGTTGATTCCAGAAACTTAATCAGTTTACGTGATCCTGAATTTTTCTTTTCCACAACCTTCATCCGGTCCTCTGTTGCTAAACCAATCTCATAGCTTAATGGTGTAAGCCTTTCGTCGGCATTATCCTGACGTAATAAAATTCTATACTCTGCTCTTGAGGTAAACATTCTATAAGGCTCATCCACTCCTTTTGTTACCAGGTCGTCGATTAAAACACCGATATATGCCTGATCCCTATTTAAAACAAATTCTCCTTTTTCTTTACTTTTCAAGTGCGCGTTTATTCCGGCAATAATACCCTGCGCTCCCGCTTCTTCATACCCGGTAGTTCCATTTATTTGTCCGGCAAAATATAAACCTGATACCATCTTTGTTTCTAAAGTAGCCTTAAGCTGAGTTGGATTAAAAAAATCATACTCGATTGCATATCCCGGACGAAACATCTGAACATTTTCAAACCCTACAATTTTTCTTAGTGCTTCGAGCTGAACAGCCCAAGGAAGTGAAGAGGAAAACCCATTTAAATAATACTCAATAGAATTTCTTCCTTCCGGCTCAACAAACAATTGGTGTTTATCCTTTTCTGAAAACGTAATCAATTTCGATTCTATGCTAGGACAGTATCTTGGTCCTACCCCGGAAATGGTACCATCAAACATAGGTGAATCGGTGAAACCGGTTTCCAAAACTTTATGTACTTCCGATGATGTCCAGGCGATAAAGCAGGACAAAGAATTCTCAGCTTTTTTTGTTGGGTTTAAGTAGCTAAACGGCACAATTACATCATCACCAGGCTGCTCGCCAAGCATAGAGAAATTAATTGAGCGTCCATCTAATCTTGCCGGCGTTCCGGTTTTCATTCTTCCTTTTGTAAATCCAACTGCCTCCAACTTTTCCGATAAACCATACACACCCTGTTCAGAAGCTCTTCCCCCTCTTTGCTTGTTTTTTCCAACATGCATAAGGCCATTCAAAAAAGTACCATTGGTTAAAACAATAGTCTTCGATCTGAAAATTACTCCAAGATTTGTTTCAACTCCAACAGCTTGGTTGCTTTCAATAATGATGTCTTTAACTGTATCCTGCCAAAAATCCAGATTTAGAATTTTCTCCATCCTCCTTCTCCAATCCAAACTAAACATAACCCTATCACATTGTGCTCTTGGGCTCCACATGGCAGGTCCCTTACTTTTGTTTAGCATCCTGAATTGTAAAGTTGTTGCGTCAGTAACTAAACCCGACTGTCCTCCTAAGGCATCAATCTCTCTTACAATTTGTCCTTTTGCAATTCCACCCATTGCAGGGTTGCATGACATGAATGCCATTCGATTCATGTCCATTGTGATCAACAGAGTTTTTGATCCCATATTTGCTGAAGCTGATGCAGCTTCGCAACCAGCGTGCCCTGCACCTACAACAATCACATCATATTCCTTCAGCATATCTCGTTTTCCTTTGCATATTTAACTTCTTACTGACTAAGGCCAAGATATAAATCTTCCCTGGCACTCATAATGGCTTTAGTTTCATCTGTACCGTCATCATAACCAATCAAATGCAACAGTCCATGAACCATTATTCTTTTCATTTCTTCTATATCAGAAACACCAATATTTTTTGCATTTTCCCCCACCCTATCCACACTGATTAAAATATCACCACTCACTTCATTCTTTATGCTATAATCAAACGAAATCACATCGGTAAAATAATCTCGCTTCAAAAACTCCATATTCACCCCAACCAAATAGTCATCGCTACAAAAAACGTAGTTAATCTTTCCTGTTTTCTTGCCCTCTAACTTTACCACCTCATCCAGCCACTTTTTTACTACGGTCCGATTAAAGCCATAAGCCTTTCTGTCCTCCTCAATAAAATGAACTGCCATAATTATCTCTTATTTGATTTCATATAATCAAGGTACTTTTCCTGATAAAACCTTTTTAGTTTCAACTCATTATATTTCAATGTTTGTTCCCATGATTTGCTCTGTTCAATTTGCTTTTCAATTTTTCTTTGCTCTGGCTCAAACCTTCCCTTAAATTCTTTTGACTCCCTACGGTTTTCATTTTCTCTTTCTTTTTCGGCATTCTCCGCTTCAAGCAATTTCGTTTTAATTAAGTTGTCCTTTTCCAGAGTTTGATCGCTAAGCCGATTGTATATGATATCCTTTTCTACTTCTTTCATCATATCCAAAGCTTCTTTTGCTTTTTCCCTCGCATCGTTTCCAATACCTCCATCCTGTAAAACCTTTTCAAGAGCTTTTCTCATCATTTCACGCTCGCCAAGCATTTTTGCCATTTCTCCTCTTTCCTTTTTTCCAGTTGTTCCTGATTTCATTTTTTGAATGGAACTTTTCAATTGCTCTTTTAAGGATTCCTGTTGTGATTTTGTTTTACCCAACTTTTCCGAACCTTTCTGATCACTATCTTTTGGTTTCTTGGAATCCATAAATCCCTTCTTGCCTTCTCCAGCACCCTTAGCTTCCTGCATGTTTCTTATCAATTCATCCAACTTAACCGCTATGGTATTAACATCCGTCATAATTCTATTTTGTTCAATTCTAACCACATTTACTTTATTACCGGTATAGTTTTCAAACAAATTTCTTAGCGATGTTTCCACGTGGAACAATTCTTCACCAATCATTTTTGCTACAATCGGCTGCTTGTATCCAATACTCTTTAGGCTATCCCTGATATTAAAAAATTTGCTTTCCAGCTTCTTTTCCTCCTTGATTACTTCCGTAAATGTTGGATTATTGCTTCCAATCTTTAAAACCCTAGTATTCAATTCCTCTTGAATTTCACTAAAATCATTCAACGAGTTTCTAATTTGCCTCAAATCCTCCAGATCAACAAATTCCGATTCTCCCCCCATCATACCCATCATACTCTGCATTTTCTTTGCTAAATTTTTGATATCCTTACCAGCCTTTTCCCTTTTATCTCCAGATTGTTTTCCATCATTACTTTTGCTCATTTCCTCTGCAGATTTTTTTACATCTTCCCTTTCTTTCTTTAAAGAATCTAATCCCATAGGTTTTTTCAACTGGCTATCTTCACTTAGCTTCTTTTCATACTCTTTTTCCCATGATTTAAAATCCTCTTTAAGCTTTTCTCCATCTTCCTTCTCAGATCCATTCCCTTTATTTAAGCTATCTGCCATTTGATTAAGCTTTTCAATTTGTTTTTGAAGATCCTTTTCCATGTCATACTTCTTCATCAACTCGAGGCTCATGTCCATTTGTTCCTTAAGCTTCTCCAAATTAAGCTCTACTTTTTCTGTTAATTCATTCGCTTTTTGAAGATTAAACTCTTTTGCTAATTCCTCAAACTGCTTAAGCAGATCTTTCATCTCGTCATCCATCAGATTTTCCATCAATTCCTGAATCTGCTTAGCCTTTTCTGTAAATTCCTTATCTTCGTTCAGCAGCTTTTCATTATCAGTAAATTCCTTATCAGCTTTGGCAATATTGTTAAGATAATCAACCACTTCCTTTTTCAAATCCATCAGCTCCTTCATCTTTTCCTGAATTTCCCAAGGCTTCAAATCACCCATTACTTGCTCCATTTTAAACAAACTAACTTCTTTTCGAAGCTTTTCTACAGCACTTACTCCTTCCCCAATTGATTTCTTTATACTATCAACAAGCATTTCGTTTACACTTTCCCTTTCACTTTTTGACAAAGTTCTTAAGGTAATTTTTCGGCTATCCGTAAACTTAGGGCCTCCTAATTTATCGTTATCCCATACCCTAAAATAATATACACCACTAATACTATCGGGAGTAATCGAATAATAAAAAGTATCATAAATCGAAGATTCTTTAATTTCCAATTTTGTTACTTTTTCTTCTCCATTGGAATTTTTAATTACTTCAAGCTTTGAGAATCCATAGTCATCCTGAACAATTCCTTGAACAAAAACAAAATCCACCATGGAACTATCGCGGCTTTCTGAAACTTCAATAGTTGGAAATAAATCCTTTACAATCGATATTTTATAATTATAATTTGTTACCAAACCATTCAAATTCTTACAAATGATTTCATAATTAATGGCAGATTCACTAATAATATCATGATCCCATTGATTGGATTTTTTCTCCAATGGTAGAGTATCACTATTTATAACAAAGAAAAGTTCATCAGTATTTACCGTTTTTATCATCCACTGTAACCTGGATCCCACCGGAACTTCAACATTTCCATCGTTTTCAATAACTAAACTCTCCAGGCTAGTGTATGCAGGAGCTATTACTTTAATTTTAATATTACTAACTTCCGGCTTCCTCAGAACTTTTAGCACAAACTCTTCGGATTCTGTTCCATCAGCAACTAAACGAAAATTAATGGTGGAATTTACCGCCATGAATAAATATTGATATTCTCCAGAGACTTTATCAACACGTTCATTTGAATTACTAAATTTAATAACGACGTTTTCAGGTGGATAATCTGAATTAACATTAAACTTAAGGAGAAAATCTTTTCCAGATTCAACCTCTAACTTTTCATTATTTAGAACAAACGAAAATCTTCCGATCATTCCATCTTGCTCATTTGCAATCAATACAGATCCTATTCCCTTTCTTACAAAATCAGGCCATAATAAAAAAGTAGATAAACATATACAAAATAATAGTCCTAACCATACAATACGTTTTAGCAAAACTTTTATTGAAATGGCTTCATCAAAATTAAAAACACTAATTTTCTCTGATTTCTGATCTATTGCATAATCATATAGGACGTTATTTCTACCAATTTTTTCTTCATTTAACTCAATAATATTAATAATACGATCCTCAATATTTTTATGCTTCTGTTGAATAATTTCACTTGCCTTGGTAAAGCTTATACCTTTAATCCAACCTAACATTTGAGCAAAAGGTCTAATTATCAACATTCCACATAATACAATTGAAAATAGTATTATTGAAATAACGATAACACTCCTAACACCCGGACTTATATAAAAGGCATTTCCAAAGAACACCAAACCCAGCAATAATAAAAAACCGAGTGAAAAAACAATTACGATTCCATGAAAGATTCTAATCTTATAATATCTTCTGATGAAATGTTGAAGTCTATTTTCAACTTTTTCTTCTTTTTCTTTCAATATAGTTTGATTTTTCATTTTGCAAGCCAATTTTCCGGATCCAGGTTTTCTTTACCCTTCCAAATCTGAAAATTAAATTCTGGATTTCCATCTTTTCCATCATGTGAAGCGCGCCCGATTTCCTGTTTGATTTTGATGGTATCTCCCACCTTAACCTTAACGGCAGTAATGTTTACATAAACTGAAAAGTATTCACCATGCTTAACCAGAACAGCCATATTACCTCCAGCCAACGATAAAATAGAGGAAACTTTTCCATCAAAAACCGATTGTACAGAGGCATTATCATCCGTAACAATATATATCCCAAGATTCTCTATTTCAACATTTTTTAAACCAGTTGCATTCTGACGTCCATGTCCCATAGATATCACTCCTCTGGCCACCGGCCAGGGTAATCTTCCTTTATTCTGACTAAATTCATGAGAGATTATTTTCTCCTCCGGCGTCATTTTCATACCAGAACTGCTTGTTTCACTACCCGTTCCCGCAGCAATAAGTTTCGAAATCTCTCTTTCAAGCTTGTTGAAAGTAGCTCTTTGAGCCTCGAGCTCCCGCTTAATCTTCTTTTCCTGCTTATTGAGTTTTCCAAGGTATATTTCCTGATCTTTTCTATCATTATTCAATTCTGCCATTTCACTTTGCTCATCCAATAACAAGGCCTTTCTATTCAATTTATCCTCTTCCTGCTTTCTGTTAATCTCCCTAAGCTCTTCCCTTTTCAATTCAATCTTTTCAGCCTGGCCTTTCCTGAACCTGGAGTACTGCTGCATATATTTGAGCCTTTTAAAAGCCTGATTAAAATCAGATGCCGCAAATATGTATTGAGACCGGTGATATGCGCTTTTATTCAAATATGATTTATAAATTACATTACCGTAATCGATCTTTAAATCAACGATTTGTTTTTCCAAAGTATCAATTGTTGAAGCATTTTTTGCAATTTTTTCATTTAACAAATTAATTTCATTGCTAATACCTTTAATAATCCCATTTCTTAATGAAATATTCCTGTTTATCAACTTAAGATTTTGAAATTCGTTCTTTGTATTTTCCTGCGTCTTTTTCAAGAGTTCCTCGGTCTTCAAAATCTCCGATTTACTTTTCTCCCGTTGAGATCGTAAATGGTTGATATCCTGGCTCAACAATCTACCATTTAAACAAATGCAAAAAAATAGTAATATTTTAGTCTTAGAGATCATTAAAATTTATTGAAGTTTATATCTAATAACTCTTTTAAATCTCTTTTAATAACATTAATTTCAAATGAAAAATTCCTTTCAGAATCGATACCTTCCATTTCAATTTTCTTAACTATTTTATCCTTTCCATATTGGTATTTTACATCAGCAATCCATTGACCATTAACATCTCTGATTTTTGTATTTTGAATAGTAAAGTCATCTTTATTTAACAAAAAATCATTTAGGTATTTTACTTCCTTATTTGATGCACGAATGCTACTATTAGATACCAGATGAACGCTTTCATCACCCTCTTTAACAACAAGATTTTCGATCAGGCTGTTCAATTGATCCCCATAAGAGGTAAAAAGTGATTGCATCAAAATACCCTGTAATGCGTAAAAATCAATAGGATATCCCAATCTGCCACCGGCTACCTTCCAATCATCTCTCTCCTTGATACTAAACATTTTTGAAATTATCCAAACGCTGTCCCTATTTGCATACAATCTTGCTACCTCAAAGCTCAAAGTTGACCTCAATACAAGCATTATCTGCTCATTGCGCTCCATCTTTACCGTACCAATAAACCCGAATTTGCTATCGTCCTCTATCACTTTGCCGGTAACTCTCATTTCAGCGTACTTCCAATCATTCTGACCATTAAAAACCTTTCTAACCATATTTTCGTCAGCCGACATTGTTCTATTCACGCGAGTAGTGCTTTTAAACAAATGACAACTGCTTACTAAAAAAACAGAAAAGACAACGAGAAAAAATCGAATTAAACGCGAAAACTTAAACTCAACATTAAAATACTTAAACACAATATTCATTTCAAACCATTTTTAATTTTATTATCAATGTTGTCCGACGCACCCTTTAATCCTTTTGCTTTTTCCCAGAATTGCTTTGCTTCCAATCCCTTATTATTCCGGTACAATATATCGCCGTAGTGTTCCAAAACCTCACCCGTGGGATCAGTGGTCAATTCAATAGCCTTTGACATAGGCTTCAATGCCATTTCGAATTCTCCCCGGCAATACAACACCCATGCAAAAGTATCGAGATAGGTTGCATTTTGAGGTTCAGCCTTAACGCATTTACCGCTCATCTCCTTAGCCTTATCCAGTTCCCGATTCTCCAGAGAAAGGTAATAGCTATAATTGTTAAGTACTACTAAATTATCAGGTTCCAGCGCAAGAATCTGATCAAAATTTTTGAATGCATCCTCAAGGTCACCGTTACGATATAGGGCCTCTGAAAGAGAAAGATAAAACTGCTTGATAATTTCAGTATTTTGGCCCGGTAAACTTAAACCCTTATTAAGCGCTAAAATAGCAAGCTTATAATCCTTTAGCTCAATAGCAGCAGTACCTTTAAACAGATAAAACAAACCTTGCCCTGGGAAATATACGATTGCGCTATCACTTACAAATAAAATTTCTTTAAAATTTTGCTTTTGATTTAAAATAAATAAAAGATTTTGCCAAACATTAAAACTACCAGGATTTGATTTAATCAATTCACGGTACACCGGCTCCGCCTCGGTAAGCCTTTCCTCGGAATATAAATAATTTGCATAAAGCTCATCCACAATAGGATTACCCTTATCAACAAGGTATAGTACTTCAATTAACTTCACCACTTGCTCACTCAACTTATTTTCTTCTTTCTGATCCGAAACAAATGATTTAACTATTTCAATTTTAATAGCCGGATTAACATCAGGTGATCTGAATCCCTGCAGAAATTCCTCCAGTGCCTTATCCTTTTCACCATTTTGATAATAGAATTGACCTAATGAAAAGCTTACAGCCGGGTTATCGGGATTTTGTTCCTTAAGCACTTTATATTGGTCAGCTGCTTCCTTTTTCATCCCTTTTGACGCATAGGATTCAGCCAGGATGCCTCGGATTTCATAATCTTCCGGGTATTCCTTAACCCAGCTTACCATACCTTTTATACCCTTATCAAATTGGTTAGTTGAAAAATAGATATCCTTACTTTTAATCAAACCCCATCTTTGCAACTCCCCAATAGCAGGTAACTTATCAATTCTTTTTAATGCCTCCTTTACCTCTTTCGCCAGGATCAGCATTTCAATTTCACCAGTATAAAAGTCTTCCGTTCCGGGTTCAATTTTCTGTAAATCACGATATATCGGAACGCATTCAATATGATTTCCTTGCATCATTAAATTTTCAATCAGCAATAAACCATACCATTTATTGGCCGGATCGCGTTTCCAGGCATTCCGTGCAAACCCGGTTCCAGCAGAATAATCCTTCTTTTCATTATACAACAAACCCATCTCATAAAAGGCAGCAGCCGAGACTGGTAACAATTCAATACACTGCTGAAAGTATGCGATTGCCTCATCGCTATTTCCCAGCATTTTAGACCTAAGTCCCTCAGCAAAATAATACTTATACTTGACTTCCTTTGAAGAAGCCGTATCGGCAACAGTTATCCCCTGCCCAAAAACAACCCCACCAAACCCCCAACACCCCAACAACAACCCTATTAGTAATTTCTTCATGTACCTTAACCCTTAAACATTTAACTCTTAACCTTTACCTTCAACCTTCAACCTTCCTTCAACCTTCAACCTTCAACCTTCAACCTTCCTTTACCCTTAACCATTAACCCTTTACCCTTACCTTCCCCTTCACCATTAACCCTTTACCCTTATCTCACACCCGTGTGTCCAAACCCCCCCTCTCCCCTCTCCGTTTCACCCAAATTCATGACCGGCTCCCAAACAATTGTTTCATGCTTATTGATAATCATTTGACAGATCCGTTCTCCATCTTCAATTTGAACGCTCTCATTTGACAGGTTTATTAAAATAATTCCTATTTCTCCCCTATAATCAGCATCTATGGTACCCGGAGTATTCAGTACTGAAATTCCTCTTTTTAAGGCCAGGCCGCTTCGAGGCCTTATTTGTGCCTCGTAACCAATTGGTAGCTCAATGAATAAGCCTGTTGGAACGAGAACTCTTTCCAATGGTCCGATAACAACAGGAGCATCAATGTTTGCTCTGATGTCCATTCCCGCTGAAAGCCCTGTGCTATAAGCAGGAAGCTCATGCTTTGATCTGTTCACTATTTTCACTGTCATAAAACGCTTCAATTTTGCTTAAGTTATTTCTTACGCCAACTTCTTACTTCTTTTAATAGATCCTGAACCATAGCCTTCTCTTGAAAACCTATTATTGCTAGAAATACGAGCATCAGGATACTATCCCAAATCAACCTGATGATCAGATTATCTGGCTTTATAATTGCAGAGATTCCATAGATTACTACCGCCAAAACTGTCCATAAAACCATTTTTGCAGCCTGATAAGGGACCGGGTATATTTTTTTACCCCAAAAATAGGAAATCACCATCATGCCTGAGTAAGCAGCCAGGGTTGCCCAGGCGGCCCCCATATAGTTGATTTTCGGGACCAGCAACCAATTCAAACCAACAGTAATTATAGCTCCAGATAACGCCATGATTGCAGCATAGCGAGTTAAGTCCTTTATTTTGTACCAGACTGAGAGATTATAATAAATGCCAAGAAAAAAATTTCCCAGGAGCACTATTGGTACCACAGCCAAACCTTCCCAGTAAGGCTTATCGATCAAGATCTTAAATAAATCGATATTCAATGTAGTAACCAAAAACAAACATAAACCGGTAATAACAAAATACTTCATTACCAGGGCATAAGTTTCGAGTGCATTTTTATCTTTTGAAATTTTGAACAAAAACGGCTCAAACGCATATCGGAACATCTGAATAAAGAGTGTCATGAGCACAGCTATCCTATAATTTGCAGAATATACGCCAACTTGCTCCTGATCTCCGGTGATCACTTTTACAAAAATCTTGTCGCCTGAATCATTGATGGCTCCGGCAAGGCCAACAATAACCAGAGGAGCCGAGTAACTAAGCAACTTCCACATAAAAGGTCCATCAAATCGTAAGCTAAAGCTTTTAAGCTCAGGCATTAAAAACAAAAACATAGCCGCACTAGTGAATAGGTTTGCTAAAAATACATAACCTACGCCCAGGTTTGGGTTATAGAGCCAACCAGGCAAAGCCACTACATTTTTGCTGATCCAAGGAAATATTACGAGAAAAGAAATTACCAACACTATATTAACCAAAACATTAGCCACTTTTAATATGGCAAATCTTTTTGCTTTACCATCTTGTCTGATTTTTGCAAAAGGTACGAGGGCCAGCGAATCGATAGCGACTATCCATGCCATCCAAATGATATAATCTTTATTTTCGCTGTAATGGATTGAGCTGGAAATAGGATCTATAAAAAGGTATACAACAACCATCCAAAAAAAGGCCAGTATACCGATTACACTGATGGCGTGGCTAAATGCTTTACTAACAGCCTCTTTATCTTTAGCAAACCTAAAGAACCCTGATTCCATCCCAAACTCAATGACAACTATTACAATAACCAGCCAGGCATATAGTTCGCTTAAAATACCATAGGGTCCCTTATGGAAAAAATAGGTGTAAAACGTGGTTAGAATAACATAATTAAGCACTTTGGGCAGAATACTACCCAAGCCATATATCATTGTTTGACCAGCAAGTTGTTTGACCTGATTCAATTTACCCGATTTTAACGGGTCAAATTTAGCAAGAATCTACAGAGAATCGCTGAGTATATCATTCATCGACAGACAAGGCATACCACCCAGTATCTTGCAGCCATTTTCCGTAACCACCAATGAGTCTTCGATCCTGACTCCAAATTTTCCATACAGGTAAAGGCCTGGTTCATTAGTAAACGTCATACCGGTAGACATTTTCTGGCTATTATTCCGGACCAGATACGGGAATTCATGAACTTCAGTCCCTACTCCATGGCCCAACCGGTGCGTAAAATATTCATAATCTTTTCCATAACCACCGATAGCCATTTCCTTTCGTGCAGCGGCATCAACATCACCACAAACCGCTCCATTTTTAATCGCTTTAAAGGCTGCCTGTTGGGCATTCCACACGGTTTCCCATACTTTTTTCAGCTCCGGTGAAGGTTTTCCAAAAATTGCTGTTCGGGTAACATCAGATTTATAACCTTTAACCGTGCAACCTCCATCTACTAAAACCGGATCCCCTTCCTGTAAATTTCGAACCAACTTTGTACCATGTGGAAACGCGGCGTTTGTACCAAAAAGAGGGCCTCCCCCACCCGATACACCCATATCGGTATGAGCTTGCCTGATAATCTGGCTAAGCTCATTGGTGGTCATATTCTCCTTCAATTGCGAAAAACCCTTTTTAAAGGCAAGCTTGGTAATCCGGTTAGCGGTATCCATCAGGATTATTTCCTTTTCCGATTTTACGGCGCGTGTATTTTCAGTGATTGCGGAACCATCAACCACTACTACCCCACCCGCTCTCCTGATTCCTTCACTTATAAAACTCCTGGCATTCGGATCGATACCAATTTTTCCGGATGGTTTCCCAATTTTTCTTAGATAATCAGCAAATAACCCGTAAGGCCCCTCGTGCTCTTGCCACACTCTGATATCCTTTCCATACTCAATCACCTCTTCAGCCCTGGCCTTTTCAAAGGCCGGACATATCCAAACCATATCGGTGTGCGGACTTAATAAAAATCCAAAAACACGCTCACTGCTCCACCAGGAAACATTTGTGAAATA
>CAIXKO010000503.1 GCA_903919925.1 uncultured Bacteroidota bacterium
AACGGTATCAACACGAGTGGTGGAAGTGAGTATGTACCTGTTATTTCGGGTGATGACAAACTATTGTATTTCTGCGGAAAGGACCGTGATGACAATTTAGGAAATGAAGACATCTTTGTTTCTAAGAAAATCAATAATGTGTGGGGACAGGCAAAGATTGTTCAAGATCTTTGTACAGAAAAGGAGAATGAAGCACCTTTAAGTGTTTCAACAGATGGCAATACGATGCTTCTGTTTAAATCGGGCAAATTGTTTTACTCTGAAAAAACAATTGACGGGTGGTCGGAGGCCATTGAATTCCCCAAAAGTATTAACGCTGCAAATTGGCAGGCTGATGCAATGATGACAAGTGATGGAAAAGGTCTGCTATTTATTTCGACCAGAAAAGGTGGATATAATTTAAACAGTGAGCAGCCAAAAACTCAACCCTATCATGGTGATGCTCAATATCCTTCAGACATTTATATCTCGCTGTTAGATGACAATAATGAATGGGGCGAACCTATCAATTTAGGGAATGTAATAAATACCTCCTATTGCGAGAGAATGCCATTTTTACATCCCGATATGAAAACTCTTTATTTTAGTTCCGATGGACATGGAGGTATAGGTGAACTGGATGTATACAAAACAACTCGTTTAGCCGACTCTTGCTGGAATTGCTGGAGCAAACCCATCAATATGGGGAAAGAAATCAACACAAAAGAATCTGATTGGGGTTACAAGATATCGACTGACGGTGACAAAGCATTTTTTTCGAAAAAGTTTAGTTCCGGAGATAACGAGGATATTTACTGGTTAAATCTGCCGGAGCATTTACGTCCTGATCTCGTGGCTACGGTATCGGGGCAACTTCTTGATAAAGATAACCATCCGGTTTCAGCTGAGATCCGGTGGGAGGATCTGGAAACAGGAAAAATTGTAGGACAAAGCCGGAGCGATCCTTCGGATGGTAGTTTCTTTATTGTGCTACCATTAGGGAAAAACTATGGTTATTTTGTTGATGAAAAGGATTATTTTCCAATTTCCGATAATATTGATTTAAGAACAAACAAAAAGCCAGTAAAAATTGGTTCCGATATTAAGCTGATTTCATTCAGGCAAATGATTGATTTTGGAACGGCGGTACCGGTTAATAATTTGTTTTTCAATTTTGCCGAGAGCAAATTACTCCCGCCGTCACTACCTGAATTACGCAGAATTGCAGTTATAATTAAATCCAGAGATTTGAAAGTTGAGCTTGGCGGGCACACGGATATCATTGGAGACGACCAGCAAAATCAGGTTTTATCGGAGCAGAGAGCAGCAGCGGTTAAGGAATTTCTGATCAGCGAGGGTTGTGTAGCCGAAAAATTAATTACGGTTGGATATGGACGATCCAAGCCCGTTGCGCCGAATGATACTGATGCGGGTAGGGCAAAGAACAGGAGGGTTGAGTTAAAGTTTATATAGGACCCTGGGGGGTTCCGGTTTAGAGCCGGGCTGCGTGGCATAGCCCATTTCGACCAGCGTGTAGGGGCAGAAAATTTTCTGCCCCACAACTCCAGTGGACGCAAATATGCGTCCCTACGGATCCCGCATAATGGTTGAAACCGGACGAAAATATGCGTCCGAACGGCGCTATGAATAAAGGATGCGGGTGGAAATTTGCATTCATTGCCCGATGCCATTCCTTCCCACTAATGCCATCGTCTGGACGCACATTTGATGGAAATGCACACAAATAAAATATATTTACAGC
>CAIXKO010000504.1 GCA_903919925.1 uncultured Bacteroidota bacterium
TGATCAGTGGAGAATAATATTCAGATGGAAAACAAGTCAGGTTTCTGAAGCTGAGATTGTCGACTATCATAAATAGAATTGAAATGGAAAAGCTCGCAAACATACATCCAGGAGAAGTCTTGTTGGAAGAGTTTCTCATCCCGATGAGTATTACTGCTTATAGATTATCAAAAGATATTGGGATACCACAGACCCGGATATCGCAGATCATTAAAGGTACCAGGAGAATTACCGCAGACACGGCTTTGAGGTTGAGCGCCTATTTTGGAACAACGGCTAAGTTTTGGATGGGTCTTCAGGATGATTATGATCTTGAAAAGGAAAGTTCCCTAATTTCTGAAGTGATCAAATCCATAAGAACCCGTACGGCTGGAAAACAAGTTACCCAGATTCGGGTGGTATAGTCGCCGGATTTAACGGTTGTGCACAGTTTCCAGCAAAACTTGCCAAATACCTGCCAACTCCCCCAAAACACAAAACCGATCTACTTGATTAACAGGTAGATCGGTTGTAAAGGTTGAGGTCACAATCGGTGTTTTTACGTGATTATCAATGGTTTATACAGATTCCAACTGAAATGATCCTCAATATTTTATGGATTTTGAAATTCAGTTAGAACCGTCCAGTTTCATTGAGAATTGGAAATTACTTGCCAAATACCAGCCAGAAATTTTTAGCAGCACTGGATGCTATTTCACCAATCGCTGAGTAACCTGCTTAGATATAGTTGTGGCTTTATGAACAGTTGAAGAAGTTTTCCTTTTCCGACCCGTCAACTTGTACTGAGCGATTATGTCGCTTATCTCTTTCCTTTCCTTTTCGCTTAATGGCTTTGAATCTACAAAGAAATCAACGCCGTCTGGTTCTTTTATATAGCCCATAATATCATCCGTTAAAATTTTGGCTACACTTTGGTGAAGGCTTCATTGGATTTCCGGAATGCAGAGGTCTTTACATATTTTTCTGCAAAGGTTCTCCTTAATGTCAGGGTGACGGGGAACGGTCGACGCTTTTCCGTTGCTGGTGTTTCTGTATAAGGTATGGTTACCTCCTTCACGTACGAATGTGCAGCCATTTTCTTCGAGGTGCTTGATCAGCTTGTTTCTCTTCCTCAGAAGCTGAAGGTCATGGTTTGAGTGATCAGCTTATTGGTTCTTCCCTTCTTGATGGTTGCTCTCATTTCCTCAAATACCAGGTTCACGGCGTCGGCAAGGTTCTCCCTGGCTTCTTCAATAGTTTCTCCCTGGGTATTGATGCCGGGAATCTCCTGAACGTATGCAATAAACCCGCCCTCATCGCACGGTTCGAAAACAGCCGTCATCTCAATGTTTTTCATGATCCTTTTTTTACAAAGTTAGCCGATAAGGACATCAGTCCCAAATAATCAGCTCTGATTGCAGCATTCATTAAAGATTCAACTTTGTGAAGTTCTTTATCAAGAAGGATTACAGCCCCAATACCATCGGCAGGCACATTAAACACCTCAAGAGCATTTTGAGAGCCGCCAAAGAGGAAGGGTTACATTCAAATACTGCGTTCGAGACTAAAGATTTCCGCGTCACACGAATGCCCGTACAAAACATCTATCTGACAGAAGATGAAATCCGCAGGTTGTTGGACCTCCAATTGGAAGGATTCGATGAAAAGGTCAGGGATTTGTTCCTGATAGGATGCTACACAGCCCAACGCTTCAGCGATTACAAACGTATCAACCCAGATATGATGGTAACCTTGCCGAATGGAAGCAGATCGATTGAACTGATACAGAAAAAGACCGGCACAAAAGTTATCATACCAATCCGTCCCGAATTGGATTACCTGTTGAAAAAATACAACTACCATTCTCCAAGGGCCAGTGAACAAAAAGGCAACAACCATATTAAGGAAATTGCCAGAGGAGCTGGAATAACGGATTTGGTGGCATTAGAAAAAACTCGTGGCGGTTTGAGAAAATCGGAAACCCTGCCAAAGTGCGACTTGATTATGACTCATACAGCACGCCGTTCCGGGTGCACAAATATGTTCAAAGCCGGTATCCCAACCATTGAGATTATGAAAATTAGTGGACATCAGACCGAAAGAGAATTCCTCAAGTACATTCTCATCGATGAAGAAGAGACCGCTGAAAGATTGTCAGTAAATCCGTATTTCAATCAGCCGGTTGAGAGATTGACTGAAAAGCCTGATGGTCAAAAACTACCGATTGAGCTTCACCATCTCTTGGACTTTTCCTCCAACTAACTGATTTGAAAATTTCTAGCAAAATGGGCATGTGTGATAATACCCGAAATCCCTGCTGAAAATGACAAGATATAACTAGGAACTCGGAAAAGGAAAAGTATCTTAGCAGGAGATGAAGCGATCTAAAGTGGTACATTTGAAACCAAAATGGGATTGATTTCTTGAGAATAGAACAAAACATATCGAGGCTTAAATATCTACTGACACTTTACAAAATGACAGTGGATGAGTTGCTCGTAATCATTAATGAAGGGCTAAAGAAGCCGATCACTCAAAAGGAAATTTTTGTCAATGAAATTGAAATCAGTCACTTAAAACGCATTGACAAAATATTCAACAAGGGACTTCATTTTTATCTTGACCCAAAGGCTCCGGAAGTATCGCGAGACGCCAGCATCTTCTTTAGAAAATCAAACTTTGGGGTTGACCTAAACATTGGCGCACGTAAAATCGTAAATCAGTTTGAGGAATTCAAAATTTCACTGTCTGCTATCGCTAAACTGGCGGACTTGAAGATTGAAAGGACTTTACCCGTTTTTAATATTAAGCATGACCCGAAAATTGTATCAAAGCAACTTAGAAAAGTTCTTTATCCGGAATTCACAAAGGATAGGAAGGAGTTTTTAAAAGCTTTAATTGGCAAGTTGGCTGAGAATAATGTGCTTGTATTTGAGTTTGTTGAGACTTGGAATAAAAAAGAGAAAGCCAACATCGATGGTTTTTTTCTCGAGCCAAATGTGATTGTTTTGAAAAGATACCAAGCATCCTTTAGAAGGGAAATATTCACTCTTATTCACGAGCTGGGGCACTTCTTACTCAATGAGGAAGAAGTTGAACAATTGGAGTTGCAAAATTTAGCCAGCTCCAAATTGAGTGCTGTTGAAAGGTGGTGCAATGATTTTGCCTATTACTTCTTAGCTGGAGACTTTGACAATTTAATTGAAAGCATCAAGCAATCGGATGGGTCGAATGATTACAACTTCGATATAATTCAAGAGGTTTCCAATCAAACCAATCTTAGCCAAATTGCCCTGTTTACCCGACTACTGTACGAAAAAAAAATATCCCGGAGCAACTACAATTTAGTCAAAGCTGACTTTGACGAGAAATATAGTACTAAGCAAGAAGAGGATCAAAAACAAAAGGAGCTGGAAAAACAGCAAGGAAAAACAACACGTGGTTCCGTGCCAAAACCCATAAACTCCCCACTGCTCGTATCAACTATACAAACCGCATTCTATGAAGGGGTTATAAATGAATATGAATTCTGTAAGTCATTGAATATCAAACCTGAAAAATTAGGTATATATTTACAATGAAGGTAGCAATCGATACTAACTCGCTTTTGTCATTGGTTCGTTACTATTTGCCTTTCGATAAGAATTACGTGCTGCATAATTTTATTAAGAGTAAAATTGAGAAAGGTGAAATTATCATCATTGATAAAGTCTATGATGAATGCAGATATACCGCAAAAGGCCTGGTTATTGAAAAATTATCCTATTTAAGTGATAAGTCATTTCATAAAACCGCAAAACTTCCACTGAATACTGACTCGTTGATAGCTCCCTCACCAAAAAAGTTTCTCCGGCAAGTTGACAATCAATTTGTGAATACAATTGTCCGAACGCAGCGCAAATTGTCAGATGTTGAGTATGAAAACCAGAAAAATCATTTTATGAATAATGCTGATATGAGGTTAATCTTGCTCTGCCTAAACCTCATAAAGGATAATATGCTTGAGGAAGTAATTCTTGTTACCGAGGAGTCCGAAGGTAGTAACGACGACAAACTTTTCAAAAAAATTCCCGCGATTTGTAAAGAATTAGGTATTAACACGTTGACACTTCCACATTTATTGGGGAAATATGATGGGATTGAGTTCGAATTCAAATAGCAAAATACTTCTGGTGCTTAACTCCTTTTTGGTTGCAAATATGTTTCTTTTGAAACCTTACCTGAACCTCGAACCCATAGACTTCTCAATCTGATGGACTAGCTCATGTTCATGATCCGCATTGCTGCGAGGGTCATGTCAAATACGCTTAATGGTATTACTTTGATACTGGAGTTCACCGGTGCTGTTTTTTGTACCGGTAAATTACGGGTACTGTAGCAATTTTTATGGTCAGCTTCTCCAGAAACTAGCAATAGCACCAACCCGCTTAACCGATTTAACCCGGTTTCCATCAAAACTTGCCAAATACCAGCCAGAAAATTATGCATTATTGTTTTACCAAGATTTTAAATGACCAAGGCGGAAATCATATTATCCTGGAAAGATTCATCTGACAAAGATTTTCTGACCATGCACGTCGTTCCGGGTGTACTAATATGTTTAAAGCCGGAATCCCAACCATTGAGATCATGAAAATCAGCAGCCATCAGACCGAAAGGGAATTCCTCAAGTACATTCTCATCGATGAAGAGGAGACCGCTGAAAGGTTGTCTGTCCGTCCGAATTCCAATCAGCCAGTGGAGCGAATTACAGAGTGGCAGAACAAAAACTGCCCGTCTCTTGGAATAACTAATGTCCGCTTGTATCTTTGTACCAATCATACCTGCCACGCTTCCCATCAGAACAGCGCACCCGGGCAGGTTTTCGATTTTATAGGAGCCTTGGTATTATTTGAGTTATCGAGCCAAATGAAGTTCAGGAAAATTCCGGTCAACATCAAAGATCAAATTACTCTATTAAAGAGCCGGGGTTTGGTGTTTCACGATGAGGCACTCGCGCAGGCTTTTCTTTCAGCCGTAAGCTATTACAGGCTAAGAGCGTATACCTATCCGTTTCAGGATAATGCCAATCCTGACCATCCATTCATAAAACCGGTTTCATTTGAGGAAATCATTGATCTGTACAAGTTTGATGATAAATTACGAACCTCCTTGTTGGATGAGTTTGGAGGTCAGCAGCTTCGGTTTACTGTCCAAGATATTTCAAAACCTTAAGAAATGTGATGAGAAAGTTGCCATCACCCGGTTCTTTGGACTTTCGGATATTACAATTCTTGAGAATTGGATGCTATGTTTCAGTAATCTTCGCAACATCTGTGCCCATCACGGCAGGTTGTGGAACAGAAGATTGGTAGCCAAGCTGAAAATTCCGAATCATCCTGTTTTTCCGTTCCTAATAAATAACCAGATATACTCCAACAAGCTTTACGCCATAATGTGCAGCCTATCCTATCTGCTGAAAATCATTCAACCAAACAATGATTTCAAGGATCAGGTTATTAGTTTGATGGGGACTTGCCCATTGGTACACGAAAAAGAGATGGGGTTTCCCGCAGATTGGAAAGAAGAACCCCTTTGGAATTAAGCAATTCCTACCTTTACCATCCGATCTTTTAACTCAAGAATCCGTATGGAAAACAATACCATCATCACCCATAGCACGCTGGACGAAGGCTCCGACTTCTTCATCACCGACAAATGGGGTGTTAATCATCACTTCAGGGTTTCATCATTCCCTGTCGGTACTGGGCTTCAAACTGAGGCCATTGAGGTTGCAGACGACAAAAACGGGCGTGAACCATATATCTTCAACATCCTATCCGATTTCGATTCCGACAAGGAATACGCTGAACTGATGATGAGGAAGAAGATCAAATGGGGAGTCAATGTCAGGTACATGAACCTGAAAGATGGAAATTGGGAAATCGGGGAAGATTTGGAACTGGCAGGAAGAGTCGACTTTAATGGTGATATTGAGGCCTCTACCTTCGCCCGGTTTATAGCCTCGATGAATATACCCAGCTTAAAAACATTCACGGGGGACACGGAAGTTGGGCAATTTGGAATGAAGATAGACCATCAGACACCAGCATGATCGATGTTCACTGGAACGAAATTCACTGCCGTTACGTTTTGGTCGGGTTAAATATCTCAAAACTGCTACCCAACGATCCTTGGAGAAACTTTCATGGAGGAAAACACGACCGCAAATTATTAATGGCTTGTAATCAGACCAAATTGAGGGGGTCTTATTTGACAGATCTCTTCAAGGGTATCGATACAGCCTCATCCAAGGAACTGTCTGATATACTTTCTCAAGGGCAGATAAATATTGACAGCCAAGTCAAATTGTTTCAAGAGGAGATGAAGGATAACAAGTTAACACCCGAATCGGTTATTTTGGTTTTCGGAGGATTAGCATTCCAGTATTACAACGAATATTTCAGGAACTCCTTCACAAACAAGGTTATTAACTGCAACCACTATTCCGATTTCAGAAGGGAAGATGATGTTTGGGTTAAGGCATTTGGGGAAAAAATTGGAATTTAGATCGGTGAAGATTCAAAATTAATGGGCAATCAACATGGGATATACATTTACTGATCATATACATAATTTTGCAGTCTGGACAGCTGCGAGAGCTGTTCAGAGAAATTTCACCAATACAGGAAACATCAAGTCTGCAATTGAAAAAGCAGAGCTTAGATTACTGATCGATAGTAGGGAAATTTGGACAAATGAACAATTTGACATCTACCATCAGGGTAAAGCGAACATAATCATCACTTCCCTGAAGGTTGGTGGCAAGGCATTGGAGATAAAAGCTACCTATGGCAGAGCAGCCAAAATCATTGCAATTTACATCAAGACGGTTGCTGTTATCAGGTACTCCGGGGTCGGCAATCTCGCCAAGATTGCTCATCCGCCGATCGATCGAATTTTACTTACGAAGGCTCATAAGGATCATCAGAACTTAGGATTGGATAAGATCAACTGGACTCAACTATCAGAAATTGAATATTTTGATTTGATCGGAAAACTACGCACCTTAAGGTTTGAAAATTTTTGGGAGATTGAGAAGTATTGGTCACCACTTCAGAATGAATAAAACACCGTTTTATAGAATTGGAGCAGGGGTATAATCGTCAAGACAAAATGTGATTATACTTCAATTCCCAAAGCATTTGATATTTTGTTTAAAATGAAAACGATTGTTTTAATAGCCTGTGTTTCGAAGAAGGGAGATAAGAAGGCAAAGGCCAAGGATTTATACATCAGCGAGCTTTTCACTCATAGTCTGGCTTATGCATATTCTCTTCATCCCGATAAAATCTTTATTCTTTCCGCTTTACATCACTTGCTTGGTCTTGAAACGGAGATTGAACCGTACAATGTCACATTGAGCAATGTTCCAAAGGATAAAAGAAAACCTGGTCTGAGAGTACTGAACTCAAAAGAGAAAAAGGAATGGGGGAAAAGAGTTATTGAGATGTTGAAATCTCAGTCTGATCTACAACAAGATAAATTCATCATACTTGCCGGGCAAGAATATATCAAGCCAATTAAATCAACCATATCAAATTACTTGAATCCACTTGAAGGAGTGGTTTTCGCCAAGCGTGTCCCGGTTTTGAAAAGCCTTCTTAACCAAGGATAACATCCTGATTTGGATGAACAGATTGATAAGGTTCTAGTGATGGCCAGCCAATACCACTTCCTTTAATTTGTTGAATTCGTTAAGGTTTAGTTGCTGATTACCAAGTTCGTTAACTTGCCATAGGCCATGTTTCTTGATTTTTTCTTTTGGTGAGGAATGTCCCAGCCAATCTTTAGATGGGCAAACATTTTGAAATGCAGCAAGTGTCGATATAATACGGCTCTCCCAAATGATCCGTTCCTCTTTAGAATCTACCTTGAAAACTGAAAAAGACAAGTTTTCTTGAATGTAATTACTAATCAGAATTTCGTACTTATTCTCCACATCTCGGTCAATAAGGTGTCCGTTCTTTAATTTATCAGCCGATGAAGTAGTGTCCAAATCCCACTTTTCCAAATAGGGGTTGTTATCTTTGTTGAGTAAGCAACGGCCAATGTTCTTGCGGAAAATGCTTCGATTTTTGTTCTGCATTAAGAAATGCTGATAAAGTCGGGAGCGGAGTTGATTATTTCCGGTATGAGTGCCAACACGTACTATTCTGTCCCAATCCCAATATTTTTCGCCGGCTTCAAATATAAGGTATACCCCATTCATAGGAATCTGTTCAATTTCACCTTCAAACGGAAAGTGAAATCTCCTGATGGAATTGAACAGCTCGTGTAATTGATTGTAAAGGAGTGCCATTCGGATTCTTTCCTAAAGTGATATTGACATAAGAGATATTAATTGACTATTCATCGCCACGTTTGACCAGCATGTTTTGCAGAATTGCAGTTAACGCCTCTTCAACTCGATTTGAAATGTCGTGGCGATTCTGTTCGTTATACCTTCCCTTATAATCCGCAACCAGGACAACAAGGTTTTCACCTGAAGAGACCACTCTCTCAAGAATTTCAATCTTTTTCTCCATGGTGGTATGATTCCATTCACTTGAATACGGGTCCAAAATCGTCCTAAATGTTCTATGCTTCCAAAGAGCTCCTTTTGAGAATATTTTGTCTAAACGAGCTTCATACCAATTGTTATCGTCGTTCATAGATTCCGAATTTTGATTTGCATGGCCAAATTACGAAAAGTTTAACCGGATTTACCTCATTCTCGGCACCATAAAACTAAACGCTTCATCAAGTCTTCGGTTGGGAATTCTAACAGTTGCTAAATTTCGGGGATGGAAGCAGACCCCTAACCCGAGTCCAGCCGGGAGCTTCTCCTGTTCTTCTAAAAAAACTGGCCAAAAATTTACGGTCGGTATTGTAGCCCCTCGGGCAAGGTCATTTTTATCCCGCTGGGCAGGGAGGATACTGGGTTTATAACGAGGGTTTAAAACACTACCACCCAACAGAACAAAATGCTACCACCCTTCTGGGTTGTTGATCCGCTGCGGGTTCCAGAAGGTGGATATTTTGCATATTCCGGTGCAATTTCTTCTGTTCGATTTTCAATCTAAAACAAGCAGCTAAACCGGAGCATATTGGTTCTTCGTCACATTTGGGGAAACAAATTCCGGAATGAGCCATGTATCTAATTAAATATTTAATAATTGCAGAGCTTGGTTGTATATCGGAATGGGGTTTCACAAGAATAGCCGGATTAACTACACCGGATCCCAACCA
>CAIXKO010000505.1 GCA_903919925.1 uncultured Bacteroidota bacterium
CTGTTAAGAATCGGTATCAGCCAGAATCATTTCCGCACCGCCCTGATTATCTTCTTGTTTGGCATACAATTCTACAATAAGGTTCAGGAATATTTTGAGGTCAAGGCAAAAGAATATGCGCAGGAGGCTTTCCTTTATCTCAGCCAATCGGGGTGGGCCATTGTTACCGCCTTAATCCTGTTTTTCCTAATAATTTCCTTCTTGTACTCGATGATCCGGACGCTGGTTTTGTTTTACGACCTCCGTTTCTTAAAAGGAAATCAATCATACCGGATTGTTTCGGGGTTGTTAAATAGAAAAAACCTCCTGATACCCTTTACAAAAATCCAGCAGCTGGATTGGGAAACTGGCCCTCTAAAGAAGGTTTTTGGCATTTTTCAGGTTAACATTTTGCAGGCAACCAGTGATCTGGCAGCTAAAACCAAATTAATTGAGGTTCCCGGGTGCTTAATTCAACATATCGAACAGTTAAAAACCGATATTTTCGGAGCCGATGAATTAAAGGGAAAGCCGAGGATCCATTCTTTTGAAGTCTATTTCTGGCGAACCTGGTTATATTATGGATGGCTACCAGCCGGGCTGTTTTCTCCGTCCGTTTTTCTCCTGGATTGGAAATATGCTTTTGGGATCGTTGTATGGGTGATATTTATGTTCTTTTATAGCCTGATGCTTCTGAGGAAGAGTTATTTCCAGGTCAGCAATGATCAAATCCGTGTTTCATCAGGTGCTATCTCGCACAAGTTTAAGCAGATGGAGTTTCATAAGGTCCAGAATATCGAGTTTCAGCAGAGCATTTTTCAAAAAAAGCGAGGCATTGCCAGCTTAAAAATCGGGAATGCATCCGGGTTTATCATGCTTCGGTTCATTGACGAAAAAACCGCTAAAACGCTTCACGACTATTTGTTGTATTACGCGGAGACTTCAGATAAGGTTTGGATGTAGGACAAAATGAGTTATTAGATTTATGTAAGTAATCCGATTTTAATTAATTTCTGATTTTCAACTAATTTCCCATGTCTTTAGACATTTTTTTTCATCATGAGAATATCCCCTTTTTTACTGGAGCGCCATTTTGCCAAATACGAATTTGACATACCTTTTCAACTAAGCTGCTCAGATTGTGAACCGCTTGCACTTGCAGAATTGCTGGAAATGGCATCGACCGAATCGATTGGGTTATGGCAGAATCTGAAACTTTCATACACCGAATCGCAAGGGAATACTCTGCTCAGAGAAGAGATATCTCAAACATACGATGGTATCAAGCCCGAGGAAATAATAGTTTGTGCCCCTGAGGAAGGAATTTTCTTGGTAATGAACAGTTTACTTTCATCAGGCGATCATTTGATCGTAATTTCTCCAGCTTATCAATCTCTTTCCGAGATCGCTTTAAGCATAGGCTGCCAGGTGAGCCATTGGAAAGCCGACCTCGATGGCCAGTATCGGGTAAAATCGATGGAATCTCTGATAACCAGCAAAACAAGAATGGTGGTAATAAATTTCCCTCATAATCCAACAGGAGCACTGATTAGCCGGGCTGAATTCATTGAAATAACACAATTGTGCACACTCAATGGAATTCTTCTTTTTTCGGATGAGATGTACCGTGGTCTGGAACAGGATATTTCATACCAGTTACCCTGCGCGGCCGCACTGAGCCCAGGCAATATTTCATTGTCTGGAATGTCCAAATCATTTGCTTTGCCCGGCTTACGAATCGGATGGCTCGTTTGCCGTAACCCCGGGGTTCGCGAGGAATTAATCCAGATGAAGGATTATACCACCATTTGCGCTTCTGCTCCAAGCGAGATACTAGCTATTATCGCATTGAAAAATCGTGATCGGATACTGAAACGCAATCTCCAAATAATCAAAAAGAATATCATCATGGTCAATGAATTTATTGACCGGAATACAGATTGTGTATACTGGAATGAACCAAAAGCGGGAAGTGTGGCTTTGCTCAATCTGTTAAATGGCCTTTCCTCTGAAGAATTGTGCAAGGACTTACTTGAAAAACAGAAGGTTTTAGCCATCGGATCTCATCTTTTCAGGTTTCACGAGCCCGCAATCCGGCTCGGGTTAGGCAGGATCGGGTTTGAACAGGCCCTGAAAAAATTAGAGGATTACCTGTTTAGCGTTGTGAAATCCTAAGAAATCGAATTTAAAAAGCGTATAAAACACTGATTTATAATATATTTCATCGATATTAACCCAGACTGAAGGCTATTTTTGTTAGAACACTATCAATTTTCGATGAAAACTGCCAATACCTTTCTGCGTGTTTACTCCTTTGTGATTTTATAAGCAACCAAAACGTCACCATGGCGGATGTATAATCGTCCCCCGGATATTACCGGGTGGCTGAAATGCTCCCTGGTACCGGATGTTACCTTGAACGAGCTGATTAATTTAAGGTTCTCATTATCTGGTTTTAATAAACCAACCTGTCCACGCTGGTTATAGGCGATCAGCCCATCACCGGCTAAAAGGAGCGAGCCCACTCCAAAATCAATGTTCTTGCGGATTTTGCCTTTCTCACAGTCCACCGATACGTATTTTCTTTGGGAATCACTCGATCCGTATAACCAGGAACCGATACGGACAAAATCACCGAAAGCAGTATCAAATTCAAGGTTTTTCCAGTTCACGGTGATGCTTCGTCCATCGGTGGATAGAGTAGCAGCAACTGCACCGTTGTTTGGACCCGCAATCCAGAAAATCTTCTTCCCATCGAAAACAGGAGTGTTACAAGGAACCTCACCTGTAAAAGCCAGCTCATAACTCCAGAGGAGCTCGCCTGTTCCGGCGTCCAGTCCCAGAATATTAAACTCAGTAGCAGTGACCAGAATTTTCCGATCGGGAAGGTCAATCAGCAATGGCGATCCATAGCCGGCCGTTTCACCCTTTGCCGGAGAGCTCCAGATCAAATCGCCGGTGAACCTGTTTAAGGCAACAACATTGTTTTGTGGTCCGCCTGGTGAACAAAACAGCCTTTCTCCATCTATTATCAGGCGCATTGAATAACCAAAAATCGGATTGATCCCACCAAGATCCTTTACCAGGCTGATGCTCCATTTCCTAACCCCGGTTTGCGTATAAAAGCAGTACAATTCAGATGTTCCGGATACCACGTAAATCAGACTGTCTGCTACCAAAGGTGCCGCCCGTGAACCTTGAAAACTTTGAGTAAACTCTATGCCATAGGAGCTCTTCCAAACAAGGTCGCCCATCAGGTTGTAGGAATACAAATATCCAATACCCTCCTTTTCACCGGTAACGTAAATACGGTCAGCAGCAATCACGGGAGAGCTGTACCCATTACCCAATCCATTGATTGACAAAACCGTAGCAGGTCCTCCCTCGGGCCAGGAGGTCAGGAATTCAGCAGAATCCTGCCCCCTGCCAAGTTGAGTCGAAAGGCACAATAGCGTTAACAGGAAAGCTTTCATTTCTATTTCTTTACTTTCGCCGACAATGCCTTTTTCATTTGATCCGGTTCCAGTAACCCGGTAATCACTTTGCCTTTTTTGGAATCGGCAAACCATAAAACTGTGGTAGGCACCGAAAGCCCTTTGGTAATATCAATGGTAATGGTCTTAAGAACTTTTCCGACACTAACTTTCTCTCCACCAAGCTGGTATTCAATCTTCTCTTCCGCGTTCAACTTTACCGGAATAAATTTCTCAGTAACAATCGGAACCACTCCATCGCTATTAAATGTTTTCTCTTCCAATCGTTTGCACATATTGCACCAGGTGGCATGAACAAATATCAACATGGGCTTGTTCTCTTTCTTTGAGAGTTCGTAACCTTCATTCCAGGAGTACCATTTGATCTCCTCCGACTTGGCAAACGAACAAACTGAGCAGACCAAAAAGGCCGACAGGGTTAAAATCATCATCTTTTTCATAATCGTTGGGTTTAATGTTGTTAAATGAAATCGTTGCAAATTACAACGGAATTCATTGGCACCAAAATAACTAACGTTAATGTAAGTTAATGAGCGCTAATTTTTTATGAACGGGTAGAATCGTTCTGTAAAGACATGGCATTGGCCAGCATTTCGAAACCTTTAAGGAATGGATCCAACAAATCTGGTGGTAAAGCAGCCAAAACCTGCCGGTAATAGCGGTTATTTCCGGAATTAATGGTGTGGCACTCCTCTTTGCCTTTTTGAGTAAGGGTTATCAGGGTAGTACGCCGGTTGCTCTCCGGGATCGTCCGGTCAATCAACCCACTTTTTACGAGGGTATCAACCGTTCGGCTTACGGTGCTTTTATCCAAACAAACCAACTCCGCCAATTCGTTAAGTGTGATATTATCTTTCTGGTCCAGAGCCATCAGCGTATGGCATTGGGTTATAGAAACCCCGCAGCAGCAGCCCGATTGATTCTGTGTATTGAGTTCTCTTTCAAAATTGCGGAGTATCTGTCGGAATTTTTGAACAGGAATTTCTTGCATTGCATTTAATTTATAACAACTGTTGCAAGATACAATAATTTAAAGACTGTCAATTAGTATCAGACCTCGTCATTCTATGTAATTGTATGAATCTCTGATTGCCAGGTTCAAACAAATCAGTACACACATTCCTTGGCTGCTTCTGCAAAAATTACCAGATTTTCCGGAGGGCATTCAAAAAAGTGGTCAGAGGCTGAGCAGATGTAGCCGCCTTCAAAACCCACCTTTTCAAAAAGTTCGTGAACATTGCTGCGGATCTTGTCGGCAGGACCTTCAGATAGGGTGCTGAACTGGTCAACGCCACCGATCATCGCAATTCGATTGCCCACCTTGGATTTGAATTCCCAGGGTTCCTGATTTCCCCCGACACTAGGAGGCGCGAGCGTTTCCGAAGCATCGCAGCCATTAGCAATAATCATTTCCTCAATTCCCACCGTACCGCCGCAAGTGTGATAGGTAATTTTAAATCCGAGATTGTGCAATGCGTCATGCATGATCCGGTCATAAGGCAAGCAAAATTCCTGATGTAATGCCGGCGATACTAATGTAGAGGAGGCAGATCCTCCGCCAGTTTCTATCAGGTCGAATTTTGCACCTTTCATGGATTCGATAAACTGAAGTTTTTTATCGAGCAAAATTTTCAACAGTTCATGCACCCAGCCAGGCTTTTCAAAAGTGGCATAAATCAAAGCAGTAACATCGATTAAACAAGCCGCATGTTGCCAGCAGCCTGCCTGATCGCCCCAAACAAATCCACGGAGGATACCATCATCACCCACTTCATCGTACCGTTTGCTGATGGGCTCCAGGGTTAGTTTTGGCACAGGCATATACTTATCTATCAGATAGATATCCTCGTCTCTTTTTATCAGGTGCTCCGTAATCCAGGTGGTTTTACGGTTGCCCTC
>CAIXKO010000506.1 GCA_903919925.1 uncultured Bacteroidota bacterium
ATATGACTCAGGAGGAATTAGGAAAGGTAATTTCAAAGAAAAGGAGTTATATCTCAAGGGTGGAAAATGACGGTAGCAACATGAACCTGAAAACCTTATATGATATCGTCGAGAAGGGTTTAGGTGGGAAAGTGGAAATAGTAATAAAAATATAGCCTCTCCAGGAACTTGAAAAATGCCAACCACTACCTTTAAGATTTTAATCATGGTAGATTTCAATCATGGTAGATTTCAAACCTGTGAAGTATATTCGTTTCGAAACCATATCCGATAAACCTTCGGTTTTGCAATTGCGTAAAGCGGAAGTGTATGGCAAAGAATAGCAAAACAACAAAAAGCGAGTTTATGATGAGGAATATTTGTATCGCAATTATTTTTAGCCTATTGTATTGCGGGGAAGCAGGGGCACAAAAAAGTCGTGACCTATACGGATACAACATCGTCTGGGATTCACAGAGTCAGGATTCCAAAGGCTCGATGCCGGTCGGGGGTGGAAATATTCAGCTCAATGCCTGGGTCGAAAAGGACGAAATCCTTTTTTATATCGGGAGTACCGACAGTTACCTGGAATCGGCCTCTATGCTTGCAAAATTGGGGCGTGTGCGACTTTCTTTTTCGCCCAGTCCTTTTAAAAAAGTATTTCAGCAAAAACTCGATTTGGGAAAATCGGAAATTCTCTTTACCGGCGACAATGGATTTAAATTGACCCTTTGGGTTGATGTTTTTCATCCTATTGTTCATGTAGAGATGAAATCCGGCACAAAAACAGAGGTTACGGCCACTTATGAAACCTGGAAACTGGACGGGGAACTGAACAACCAGGTTTCGTTTCATCACCGGAATCCGGCAAAAAACGAGGAATTAGCGACGTTTGTAGCCTTACAACGCGCAGAGGCTTTTCAGGACCAGATTCCCGATCCTTTAAAGAACCTAACTGTCGGGGGAATCATGTATGCCGATAAGTTTGTCAAGGGCGACGCCGGTGAAGGAACTTATATGGGGACAAAATTCAAATCGTATGCACTGAAGAGTGAAAATCCTACGCGGTCGATGGATCTGAGGATTGTCCTCCGGATGGCACAGGATGCAAGTATGGAAGAGTGGAACAGGGAACTTCAACTCTTGAAATCGACACACGAAAACACCCAGCAGACCGACAGAAAACAAAGTGCGGATTGGTGGAGTTCGTTCTGGAAACGCAGCTATATTGATATTAATCCTTCTCTCGACCCGGTAAAGGCATCTTCAGCCAATGTGCTTTCCGATACACTTTCCGCAGCCTGGCAGGTGGGTCGCAATTATCATCTGGTTCGTTATATGCTGGGTTGTTCAAGAGGAGCCAGATTCCCGGTTTTGTTCAATGGAGGGATTTTTAACGTTGACTCGCGTATTGGTGAACCGGAAAAAAGAACCTGGCAAGACACCCAATTCATGGCACAAAATCAGCGGCTGGTTTACTGGCCCATGCTGAAAACCGGCGACTTTGACCTGATGGATCCTGTACTGAACTTGTACAGAGGGCTCTTGCCTTTACAGAAAATTAGGGCAAAGCATTTCTGGGGCATCGAAGGATCAGCCTATCCGGAATCGCTAAGTACATATGGACTCCATGCGGTGATGGGTACAAACAATCCTGACCTGATGGAAGATTGTTTCGGGCGGATTCCAAGCTATCCCAGGAAAGAATGGGGACATAGTGGTTATGTACATTTAGAACACCATTATACCTCGATGCTTGATTTCGCTTATATGTTTCTTGAATATGTCCGCTTTGGTCCGGGCAGGTTGGACGATTATCTTCCGGTTATTGAAAATGCCATAAAGTATTACGACAATTATTATCAGAAAAAATCCATTGCCTTGACTGGTCAGCCGCTGAACGATAAAGGGAAGCTGATCATTTATCCGTCGAGTGCCCTCGAATTGTATGGTGATGCAAAGAATCCGACGGATGTGCTTGCCGGGTTACAATCAATCACAAAAGGACTTCTTTCGATGCCCGAAGGATCGCTGTCGCACGAAAAACGTGAATATTTCAAAGGTTTACTGAACCGTATCCCCGATATTAAAACTGTGGTTAAAAATGGTTATTCTGTGCTTCCTCCTGCTGAAACCTGGACACTTGAAGGAAATCAGGGCAACATGGAATTTCCTCAGCTTTATACTCTTTTTCCATTTGAAACCTACACTTTCGGCAACAAAGGATTGGAAGTCGCGAAAAACACCTGGCTGCACAATTCCAAAGCCTCTGCACAAAAAAACTATATCTGTTGGTTTCAGGGAGGAATTTTTACGGCTCACCTTGGCTTAACCAACGAAGCAAAAACATTTCTGCTGAAGAAATTCCTTCATCCGGCCTATTCCGATCAAAAAGAGGAACTTCAGACGCGTTTTCCGGTGTTTTGGGACAATGAATCTTTTGACCATGCTCCCGATATGGACCAGGCGGGCGCTGCCATGGTTGGCCTTCAGGATATGCTGATGCAAACTCCAGGCAACAAAATCTACCTTTTCCCTGCCTGGCCAAAAAATTGGGATGTTAATTTTAAACTTCATGCTCCTAACAACACCATCGTTGAATGTGAATTGAAAGGCGGTAAGGTGATAAAACTCGAAGTAAGTCCGGCTGGTCGCAAGGCTGATATTGTGAATATGTTGAAGTGAGAATTTTCAAATAACATAACCAACAAGGAATTCTGCAAATCACCGGCTCCTGATATTCCGGCACTCGCATACCCATCGGCTATTACCGCCTTTCCGATATCCGGCAATGGTCTTCCCTTACCGGTAACGGCATCGGCAAAGGCAAAAATCTCTTTCTGATTCCAGATATGTCCATGCTCAGCGGTTACCGGAATGCACAGCATTCGTCTCCCCCTGGCCAGCAGCGCCGATTTTTGCCAGATATCCAGGGGGAAGGCACCATCATTGCTCCCAATATAAAACAGGGCAGGAATTTCGCAGCCGGGCAGGTAAACAGATGGATCCCACTTCGATTTATAAGCCATTAACTGGTCAGGGGTCATCACATCGAAATACTTTTTGAATGCCTGGCACCCAGTCCGGAAAAGCAGTTCCGGCCGGCTTTATAATAAGCAAAAACCCTTGTTCTGGATGCCTTGAATTCTGATCCTTCATAAAAAAACGACTCGAATCTATCAACTTTGCATAAAGTGGTCGGATATACTTCCGGAGTCTCATACAATTCCCCGGGATTCCAGGGTGAACCGACAGGACCCTGTTGAGCCGGTGCCTGCAAAAACTGCATCAGCAGGATGAACAGGAGCCATCGGGTTTTATCAGAATAAAAATTTGATGTATTCATATTGCGAATTTAATCAACTGGCTCTTATTGGGGTAACTGGATAATTTTCCGTAAAAGACTGAAAGTTAAATAGTAAATCATCTGAATGGGGTGATGTAAGATATTATGGGAGTCTAAAACATTATTTGGTGAAGGTGGCAAGCTTTTAAACTTAGAACACGTGAGGGATGATCAATTGTCAACGCAACATTGACCTGGAGAGTTCACGATCTTTTTATCCAATGATCTTATTTTTAATATTTTACATTTAGTAAAAGTTACTATTCGGTACAGATTCGATACGGATTTCTAAATTTTAACCATTTTCCTACATTCTTACAGATTTTGATGTTTTCAGGCCGACATCCCCCAACAAAACTCCTACCCTTCCCTCTGCTTACCTTCCATTCTTGAC
>CAIXKO010000507.1 GCA_903919925.1 uncultured Bacteroidota bacterium
ATATGACTCAGGAGGAATTAGGAAAGGTAATTTCAAAGAAAAGGAGTTATATCTCAAGGGTGGAAAATGACGGTAGCAACATGAACCTGAAAACCTTATATGATATCGTCGAGAAGGGTTTAGGTGGGAAAGTGGAAATAGCTATTAAAATATAGCCATTTGCCGGACCGGAACAATTGAAAGTATCGACTATTACCGGCATGAAACTAAATCCTGCTAAACCAGTATATTTTTAGGAACCATTCGAAATAGTTCAATGTTTAAGAAAATGTTTTCAAACGCCGGTGGTTTTGCCGCTTTGTTTTCCATTATTCTATTGATAAACTTATCATTAGCCTGTTCGACTGATAAGGTCTCAAAAAATCAGATTTTAGTAAAGTATGAGGTCCGGAACGCCGGATTTAAATCCATGGAGCTTGAGTACTTTACACTTGTCCCTTATAAAACGAGAGTTATTCCGGTTCCCCACGATACGGTTTTTTATGATACCGTGTTTACTTCCAGGCCGCTCTACATGAGTATAAATACAAATGACTATATCGGTTTTTACGGGGAACCCGGTTCCACGGTTGTGATTCAACTGGGATTAGGAGACCGATTGAATCAGCGGGTGCATTTTTCCGGAGATCTGGAGGATATGAACAATTACCTGGTGCAAAAAAAAGATCTGGAGAAGAATGCCGGCCAATCAGGCGAAATCAACGATCTGCCAGTGAAGACGTATTTGTCCAAAACGGATTCCATACAGCACGCTAAAATCATCCTGCTCAACGGATATAAGAAACACCAACCATCACATCCGTTCTGGAAACATCAGGCTGAGCGGATAAATTTGGAAACGGTTTTCAAGAATTATGATTTTGCAAGTTTTTATCCTATGAATCATAGCGATACGCTTTCAAAGGAATGGTATGCAAAGCTAAAACCCGATCAGGCCTTTCTCCTGTCCAAGCATGAACTGATCATAGTTCCGGAAATCCAATCTCATCTGGATATGTTCATCGCCAGGAAATCCTCAATACTGTATAACAAATGGGTGATGGCAAACCAGCAACTCATGAAACAAGAGGGGTTTATCAAGCCGGTTGCGAAGGTGCTCCATTTGTTTTTCGAAAATTGTACTGATCCCGATATGGTCAATTTCGTCAGGAAGCTGGAAGTTGAATATAAACCACTCCAACCGGGATCAGAAGGTCCTGAGATTAAAGGATTATCAATATTGCCATGGAGAGTCCTGGTGCGGTTTTGCATTACAAATATCTTGACAAGTATGTAAATGATCCAGATTATCAGTGAGTCCAGCTTGACAGGCATGACATCCAGTGATAATCTGGGTTCTAAACTGTTTAACTGAGTTATCAGCAGCTTCACCCAGCCGTACAACAATGGCTTTATCAACCTATCTCAGCTATATAGGAAATTCATATAACTCCTGCAATCCATATTTGATTTACCCCTACCTTTCACACCGTAAAGTTCTTTGATTGGGGAAGGGAAAGTAGGATTTATGTACGCCTAATGTACGCAGCAAGAAAAAAGCCCCTGTCAATATTGTTTACATTTAACGAAACTTTTACCTATCTTTGTGTCGGCACGAATATACAAAATGGATAAACTTTTTAACGTTATTTTCCTGGATGAGGCATTTGAGTTTCTCAAAAGTCTTGACAAGCAGCATTACGAAAAGATACTTTTTAATATTCGAAAATCACAAACGGCTAACGACCCGGAACTCTTGAAAAAGCTCATCGAGGAAATATGGGAATTTCGGACCAGATATCAGGGCATGCAGTATCGGTTGCTTGCATTTTGGGACAAAACGGAAACGGACAACACACTAATAATTTCTACTCACGGGTTCATAAAAAAGCAAGCCAAAGTACCTGACAACGAAATTCTTAAAGCAAAGCAGTCACGAGTTAAGTATTTTGAGGACAAAGAACGATCAAAAGACAACAAGAAATGAAAACATACGCATTAGGCGAAGTTCAGGACACCCTTCTCGGGAAAATTGGTACTCCAGACCGGGACAAGTTCGAGTATGAATTGCAAATGGATTTAATAGGGAAAGCCATTAAACAGACCCGTCAGGAACGCCACCTGACACAGGAGGAACTGGGGAAACTTATCGGGGTTCAAAAATCCCAAATATCCAGGATTGAAAGCAATGCCAGTAATGTTACCATCGACACCTTAATGCGGGTATTTAATGCACTACAGGCAAAAGTAAAGTTGCAAGTTGAATTACCCCACTTCAAAATCAGTCTGGGGCAGTAGAGGAAGCAAATGCCTGAACCGTATTTGTGACGTTCATCGATTATACTATGTATATCATTGATTACCAATCTATTTCCCCCTAATCGAAATGCATCTAAAAACAAAAAGTCTTCATCTATCTTGTTGATAATGAGGACTTTCTGGAATTTTTGCCGTGAACCTGGAGAGTTCACGTTTTTTCTATCCAATGATCTAAATTTTAATATTTTACATTTAGTGAAAGTTACTATTCGGTACAGATTCGATACGGATTTCTAAATTTTAACCATTTTCCTACATTCTTACAGATTTTGATGTTTTCAGGCCGACATCCCCCAACAAAACTCCTACCCTTCCCTCTGCTTACCTTCCATTCTTGAC
>CAIXKO010000508.1 GCA_903919925.1 uncultured Bacteroidota bacterium
GATAGGCTTCGGAGCTAAAATCGGATTCAAACATAGGAGGTTATAAGGTATCTGGTATCAGGTAGGTAATGTCGGTTATGGGTTTTGTTATCGCTAAAGTTTTTGCGGCTAGAAATATCCTTCGCGTTTGCGGTCTTCCATAGCGGCTTCGGATCGGCGGTCATCGAATCGGCCACCACGTTCAGTAACCCTGGTTGCTGAAATTTCCCGAATGATATCTACCAGTGAATTTGCTTTTGACAGAGAGAGACCCGTACAGGTAATGTCGCCGATGGTGCGGCATCGGAAATCATCTTCAACAACCGATTCATTAGGTTTAAGTTTTAGAAAAGGGGCCCAGGCTAACCAGACTCCATCACGCAAGAATGCTTTCCGGCGATGGGTGAAATAAAGGCTGGGCATGTCGATTTTTTCCTGATAGATGTATTGCCAAACATCCATTTCAGTCCAGTTGGAAAGAGGAAAAACGCGGAAGTGTTCCCCAACTTGCTTTCTTCCGTTGAAAATATTCCAGAGCTCAGGTCTTTGATTTTTCGGATCCCACTGACCGAATTCATCCCGGTGTGAAAAGAATCTTTCCTTAGCGCGGGCTTTTTCCTCATCGCGTCGACCGCCACCAATGGCTACATCGAATTTATACTTTTCTATTGTATCGAGCAGTGTTACTGTTTGAAGCACATTTCGACTGGCGTTAAAACCAGATTCTTCGGTAGCCCGGCCTTCATCTATACTGGCTTGTACCATACCAACCACCAGCCTGGCGCCCAATTTTTCAACTAATTGATCACGATAAACGAGGGTTTCCTCAAAATTGTGACCCGTATCGATATGAGCCAGTGTGAAAGGTATTTTTTGTGGCCAGAATGCTTTAAGAGCAAGGTGCACCATTACGATAGAATCTTTACCCCCTGAAAAAAGCAAGGCTGGATTTTCGAATTGCGCAGCCACTTCCCGCATAACGTAAATGGATTCGTTCTCAAGCTCGCTCAGGTGGTTTATCCGGTATGCTGACATAATTCTCTTTTTTAATCCTTTTGATGCAATCCGCATTCTTTTGAAGTATTGTTTTCCCACCACCAACGTCCGGCGCGAATATTTTCACCATGGGCAACAGCCCTGGTGCAAGGGGCACAGCCGATACTCAAAAACCCTCTGTCGTGTAGAACGTTGTATGGAATATGATTCAGTTTCAGGTATTCATTAACCTGATCAATGGACCAGTCGATCAGCGGATTGTACTTAATGACTTTATTTTCAGCATCGTAGCTAATCCGGTTAGTTGTATTACGTGCATCGGACTGACTGGCGCGCAATCCGGTAATCCACACGGAAACCTGGCCAAGAATTTTCCGGAGGGGCAGAACCTTCCGGATATGGCAACATTCTTGTCGGTTTTCAATGGATTCATAAAAGCTGTAAGGACCCTTTTGAGTCATTAATTTCTCGACCTGGTCCTTATCGGGGAAACAAACCTTGATTTTCTTATTATACTTTGCCAGTGTTTGATTCATAATTTTGTAGGTTTCCTCAAAATGCCGACCGGTATCGAGAGTAAAAACCATGACTGGCAAATCAGCGGTAAAAATCATGTCAGTGATGATCTGATCCTCTTGTCCAAAACTGGTAGAAAATGCGATTTCACCCTGAAAACGGCAGGCAATGGTTCTCAGGGTATCCTGAATCCCCATACCTTTGGTATCTTTAGTTAATTGGGATGCCAGCTCGTCATTTAGTAAATCCTTAAATATCATATCAATACAAAGCCTTAGTTTTAAAAAGGATGGGTCAAAGGTAAAAGAATCTTCGGAATGAAAAAAAGGGCCATCCAGGTAGGAGAGCCCTTAATTATCCAGATAGAGCGTTGATTACCAGAATATGGTATAAAGTGCTGCGAGCAAAGCAACTAGAACGATAGCCCAGAATTTGAACATACCGGTAGTTTTAAAGATACCTTTTTCGAGGATTATTGCCTTTGGATGATTTGTTTTAGATTCCAGGAGGCTCATAATGATCATGATAGCGGCGAGAATAAGGAATACAAAACCCCAGCGGTTCATAAAGGGTACCTGAGGCAGGAAAACCATGAAGGCGAAAGATATCGGGATACTTAAACCAACGCCCCAAAGAGCTGCATTAGAAGTGGTTCGTTTCCAGAAAAGGCCGAAAAGAAAGATGGCGCACACGCCTGGGGTTATGAAACCGGTGAATTCCTGAATGAACTGGAATGCCTGATCGAGACTGCCCAATAGAGGTTTTGCTGCAACAACGGCGATAATCAGCGCCACGAAACTAGTTATTCGTCCAACCCTCACGAGTTTGCCTTCTGCTACCGGTTCTTTAAACCATGAGCGGTAGATATCCATGGTAAAGATAGTAGCAGTGGAGTTGAGCATGGAAGCCAGGGATGAAACGATAGCTGCCACCAAAGCGGCAAAAGCTAATCCTTTTACGCCGATTGGAACGATATTATGTAGAAGCCAGGGGTATGCCTGATCCGATTTTGAAATCGCGGCTACATCCTGTAGTCCGTAGGCACCCGGATCTTTTGAAATCAGATAAGCTGCGATACCTGGAATGACTACGATCAATGGGATAAGGAGTTTTAAAAACCCCGCGAAAATTAATCCATAACGCGCTTCATTGATAGATTTTGCGGCCAGGCCTCTTTGAATAATGTATTGATTGAATCCCCAGTAGGCAATATTTGCTACCCACATACCTCCGATAATGACACTTAACCCGGGGAGGATGGTCCAGGCATCCATGGTTCCTCCTTTCCCATCGGGTATCATGAGATCCCCTTTTTGTATGATCATGTGGAATTTCTCGGGTACCTGGCTGGTGAGGTTATGAAATCCGGCTATGGCACCGTTGCCGCCGCCAATTGCCTTGAGGGCCAGAAAGGTTGTGACCAAACCACCGCCAATCAGAAAAATCACCTGAACAACATCGGTCCAGGCCACCGCTTTCAATCCTCCATAAATTGAATAAACAGCTGCAAAAACAGCCAGTCCAATAATTCCCCAAAAAACCGGTACCCCGAGTATGGTATTCATCGCGAGGGCACCGAGCCACATCACGGAGGTGAGATTAACGAAAACGTAAACCAGCAGCCAAAAAGTAGCCAACGTGGTGCGCACCCGGTTATCGAACCGCATCTGTAGAAACTGCGGCATCGTATATATTTCCTTTTTCAGAAATACCGGAAGAATAAAGATGCCCACCACCATCAGCCCGAGAGCAGCTATCCATTCGTAAGATGCAATAGCTAAGCCAATTGCATAGCTACTGCCCGACATTCCGATGTATTGCTCGGCTGAGATGTTAGCCGCAATCAGAGAGGAACCGATTGCCCACCAGGGGAGGGATTTATCGGCTAGAAAATAATCTTTGGCTGTTTTTTTTGTCCCTTTCCGGGTACGGGATACGAATAATCCGATGAATATTATGAGTCCGCAATACCCGATAAAAATCAGGTAATCAATTGTTCCAAAGCTGTTTCTCACAAGAATAATTTTTTATTTGGAAAAGGCCGATCTGACGGTTTCAACTGTGATATCAAATTGTTTCATTAATAATGCGTTGAGCGCACTTTCATCGCCAGTGAGATGGATAGTAAGATTAACGTGTTTCAGACTCTCGCCTGCTTTAAGTTCGGCAGCCGGAGAAGAGTCTTCGAGTTCATAAAAAGGTCCCATCTGACTTCCATCTTCCAGTGGTCCATCGTTATAAGAATTAAGAACATCACCGGAGAAAGGATTTTTCTGGATTTCCCACATCGAATTAACATATACCTGGTTTGCATCGGGTTTGTTATAGAAAACCAGGGTTAAAACTTTTTTAGCATAATCATAACTCCCGATATAATTTTTTGCACGAAGCGGGGAGAGACCTATTTTGCCCCTTTGCAGACCATCGGCCTTAAAGAAGATCAGGTTTTTAGTAATCTTAAGCCGATCGGCGGGGACTTTCCCGAAATAGGAATCATTGACAACAGGTCCAAGTTTATCTTCCGGGCCTTCCACAAAAGGAGCCAGAACGACATTGGTAGGAGATGAAATCAGC
>CAIXKO010000509.1 GCA_903919925.1 uncultured Bacteroidota bacterium
ACGGGGACGCCTAAGCTCACGTGTAGTACCGCAGGGGAGAATTCCATCGAGATCATAAAAAGGATAATCACCATCGGCAGGATTATACAATCCGTCATCGTTATTATCCCAAAAAGGCGCCAGATAAAAATCGTAACCACCAGCAGCATCAGCATGTGCTGGCCAATCCAGAATGATCTGCGGGATTGAATAACCTTTGAATTCAAAGTCACGCTCGGCAACCGGAGTATTGTACCACTCCCGGAAAGCCTCAACCTGATATCTTGTAATCTGAAAATGTTTGTCATACTGATAACACACTTCCACATCAGTGGTGCCCCGCTGCTCGCCATTCATAATCAGTGGTCCCGGCCAATAATTCCGGTCTCCCTTAAAACGGACTGCAGTAAGCTTCAACTGACCGTTAACATCGGTACCCCCAATCCAGATCCCGCCAGCATAAACCGAAGTTTTACCAGAACCCTTTGGAATTTCGTAACCAGCAGTTCCCCCCGACATATCGGTCCAAAGAATTCCATCCATGTGAATAAAAGTCCGGAGGTTATTCAGGGATATCTCGGTAATAGTTTTACCTGGCTGGCAAGCCGCTGTGAGTCCTTTAATCTGCGATTCCTGACTACTCTGCGTTGTTCCAACTTTTTTATATTCTTTCGCATTACCAAGCAGAGAGAATAGAGAAAAGAAAACAGAAATTATGACCACTCTTGACATCTGATAATATTTTTAATGCGTAATTTCTACAACTTCAAGAAAAAGCTGGCCAGAAGGAACATTGATAACCACCTGTTCACCAATCTTTTTACCAATCAGTCCTTTTCCTATAGGAGTGCTGATAGCAATTTTCCCTTCCTTTACATTAGCCTCATTCTCAGCCACCAAGGTATAGGTCATCATGGCGTTGGTCTTAGTATTCTTCAACTTTACCGTTGACAGTATCTGAACACTATTCCGATCCAATTTCGATTCATCAATAATTCTTGAATTCGCAACCATTTCCTGAAGCTTAGAAATGCGCATCTCAAGCATACCCTGAGCTTCCTTAGCTGCATCATATTCAGCATTTTCAGACAAATCTCCCTTATCCCGAGCTTCACCAATCTGCTGAGATATTTTGGGACGTTCAACATTAACCATGCGATCCAGCTCTTCTCTGAGTTTACGAAGGCCGGCATCGGTCATATAAACAACCTTGGTCATAGTTTTACATTTTAGCGAAAAACAAAAAAAGAATCCCGATAATCGGGACTCTTTTTTTGTCCTATTTTAAAATTCTTAATTACAAAATAATCCGGGCGCCAATTGTGTGTACTCCCTGGAAAGGATTAGTATCACGATAAGAATAATCGATGGAGAAAACCGAGCCATTATCCTTGTTCAAAGGAACTCTCAGTGAAACACCACCGGTTGGTCCGGTAAAAACAGTTGTACGATCGGCATAATCATCCTTAATAAATGGATTAATCCCATTTTCATAAAGATAACCACCACGAAGCAACAAAATGTTTTTGAAATCATACTCCAAACCCAGGTGGAACTGGTCCTTTGAGAAAGAATTTGAAGTAAAGTTTCCGGCAAGAGTTATGCGCTGTCCTACGCCAAAATTAAAATCATAAGCAACACCAATCTTAACCTGGGTTGGCAATTCAAATTCCGCTGAACGATGTTCTACAGTCATGTCAACACCATTTGGCGGAACAATACCACGGAACGACATACCGTCACCGGTATACTTCATGGTAGGACCAACATTTCTCAAAGTGATTCCAAAATGCAACTGGCGTTGTGATCCGGTAACATATTGGATACCTGCATCGATAGCTACACCAGTTGTTTTCAGGTCAGAGATACCTCCGGAAACAATTTTCAAAACAGCACCACCATAGATACTATTGGAAAACTCTTTAGCGTAAGAAATTCCGATGGTTGAAAATTTCGGATTAAACGTTCCTAATCCGCCTTCCGGGCTTTCTACCGTAGTAACCTCAATATCACCAAGATTCATACTCATTACATATACTCCAAGAGCTCCGGCATCACCTACTTTTTGAATTAAACCGAAAGAATTCAGAGAGATACCGGTTCCTACCAGCCAATTTGAATTGGCGTAACCGATGTCTGTTTTCTTCACAAAAGCTGTTCCGGCAACGTTCATACCGAGAGCTTCCAGTCCACTGACACTTCCGGTATTGGCATCTGCCCAACCAGAAGTACCAGCCCAGGGGTTGATCAGCAGTTCACTTGCTCCTGCCTGACCAATACGTTGCTTATTACCCGCGAATCCTGCAGGAGCAACAACAAGTCCGATTAAAACCAGACCAAGAATGTATTTGGCATACGTCTTCATATTCCTCATTTTCAATTTCATTTTACAATTTTGCATCCTACAGTGAGTTAAGATCCTGTGGCCGTAAAGCTCCGAAGAATTTCACTACTCTTTCTCCGATTTTTCCTGCATCGATGTGCACGATATAGGCACCGCTGGCGATTGGTATACCATATTGGTTTTTCAGATCCCAATCGAGGTAGGTAACTTCAGCATCTTTGGTGAAACGACGAACCAGGTTACCGTTAATGGTGTAAATCGATACCGTACAGGTTTTTGGCAGGTTGGTGATTTTCACCATATTATCCAACTGCGACAGTTCATAAGCCGAGTTGCCATAATAGGGGTTAGGCACAATTCTGATCAGTTTCAGCGCTTCAGTGGCAACGGAATCAACACCCCGTTTGGTAGAAATATCCTTTGTGTTAAACTGATACATAGGCTTATTGTTATTCAGCGCCAATGAATCAGGTACCGCGTAGTCATAAACCCCAACGCAATACTGTCCAACTACACGCAAACGAACTTTGATGTCTGCGCCTTTTTTCATGAATCCGTATGCATCGTTGGCAACATCCTCAGGTTTCACAAACCGGCTGTCGGCCATTGGTATAGCAGTCCACATGGCGTTAATCAGCAATTGCTGACGGCGGCTCGTGTTTTTGGTATTGGCCATCTTCTCCATGTAAAATTTACCGGCATCATAGGCTGGGAAATAGTTC
>CAIXKO010000510.1 GCA_903919925.1 uncultured Bacteroidota bacterium
CATCAGTTTTGCACTGATCTGAGCATACGAAAACTGACCAATCAATAATGTGATTACGAAAAGAACGAGCTTTTTCATGAGGTTGATAGATTGTTTCGATAAAGGTAAAAGGATTTTAGCGTTTCAAAGCACGCAAATGCTTCAAAGAAACACTCATCAGTTAACTCAAGGAGTGGTTCGTTAGTTTAATCCTTAGATGCCCGAAGATACGTAATTGTTTGAACACCATATCAACCGCTCCGGAAATTCAACGGTTACCGAATACATCGGATATCCCACATCTTCAAACTTGCTGATCCTGCCAAATTCGCGGATTTCATCTTCAGCGATTTCACGGTCAGTATAAGAAGTGGTATCTTCTGCCTGTTTGGATGATTGCGTTTGAGAAAAACCGGTCACGAAAGCGGACATCATAAAGAAAAAGACAACGGAAATATTTATCATGGTGTATTAGCTTTTTACCATAAAACACCATCGGTAAAGTTTTGTTTAAATATATAAATCCATATTTCCCGATACGAATCCCAACATTCTGAATAACTTATGCTATCTTTGTACCCGCTTCGGAAATTCCGGCACCGGGATTTTAACCGAGCAGCCAGTGACGGTGGTGCAGTGATGAGGATCGAAATAAAATAAATACCCATGGAACAGAGAATTAACGCAGCTCCCAAAGAGGATCGTTACGGATTTGCCAGACGCTTTCAGGTATGTACTGACAAAGAACTTGTGCAGGCCTTTAACCGCGAAGTAGGCAAGGAAAACTGGGCCAATGGCCGTGCAGATTACCTTTTCCACCTGCAGAAAGAATTTGCCGGAAGAGAATTGGATTGTTCAGCAGTGATGAATGGCCGTACCCTCAACATGGCGCACCGGGTAACCCTGGTGGACAACAGGCTGGTAGTGTAATACTATTCTCTTCTGTTATTCCAGATACACACCGCTCCCGATAAAGTAATTGGTATTCGGTATAGGCTCCACATAGCCCAGCTTTTGCTTTTCACCGGTTTCACCTGGCTTGATCCAGTAAAACTCAACAAAGCCGCCACTCGTTTTTGCCATTGCAGATAGTTCCCTGATCACAAATTTGCCGCGCGAATCGGTATAATCGTAAAGATTCGTGCCCTGCAGATTCTTTTGCCTGGCATGCGCAATGTTCCAGCAATCAAAGCTGTAAACGTAGAAATAACCTGAACTGTCGGGATAAAAACTGATCGGATCAATCGCGCGCCGGATATAGGCTATCCTGGTGGAATCATCTTTCATTTCGGTTACAGCTGCACCAATGGAAACCGCATAGGAATGCACATAAGCCACCGCGATCTTTTTATTCCAATCGAGTGTTTCATCTTCCGTTTTTTTGCAGCCGGTACTTGTTGCAAGCACCAGTACCATGATGTAAATTAGTCGGAATTTCATAGTATTTGGGAACTTTAATTGCTTTCAGTTTTTTTGACTAAAATACCAAATTTTCACTGCAATATCAATAAAGGTTAAAACGGACAATCACCGCATGGTGACC
>CAIXKO010000511.1 GCA_903919925.1 uncultured Bacteroidota bacterium
GATATATGCTGCCCGCGATAAAAGGAGCTGCCAATATACATTCCTTCACCAATTACATCATGAATAAAGCAATCATGAATACTTATATTGTACTGCACAAACCCGCTTCTAAAGGTATCGGGTTGATCGCAAACAGGATCTGTTTTGGTCATAAACCCGGCAAATCCGATATCCGAGATTTCGCAGTTTTCTATCTCAAAATTGGTAGATTTGTTTGATGCAGCAATTCCCATTCCCGAAGGGTTAGCTACTCTGGTAATGTTGATTCCATATTTATATCCTGATCCCGGGATTCCAGTAAGCTTAAAATAAGCGCAATCGCTAAAACTGAAACCATAATTATAATCGGTATCAACAATGACCTGGCCGTTGTAATTGGCAAAAACAATCGGTTTACCGGAAGCACCATGGAAATTTGCCATTTTAAGGTAGCTGCGTGTTCCGGATTGCAGCCAAACGGTATCGCCGGGTTTAACGTTATTGAACGGAGATTTTTGCCCGTCGATATACAAATCAGACAGCTTAATCAAATACTCCTGGCCGTTGATTTTTATCAATGGGGCTAACAATACCAGCAGAATGGTAACGCGAAAACTTTTCATTCAGAATCCTTCCTTTCCAGGAATTCAAAGTTCCTCAAAATTCCTGACCAACCGGCACGAAGTACCGGGGTTCCGTCAAACAATTTGACGAATGATGAGGAATTCAAGTTTCTGAATGACTCAGAATCCATTTCAGCTAGGGCAGACCGGGGTAACAGTTCTGAAATCGTGCATTTTTCAGGGTATTTATTCCATGGGCATACCTCCTGGCAAATGTCACATCCAAAAATCCAGTCGTGCAATTTTCCGGAAAAATGATCAGGAATATGGCTTTTTTGTTCAATAGTAAGGTAAGAAATGCATTTGAGCGGGTTCATTGAACCATCTCCGTTGAGCGCACCGGTTGGGCAGGCTTCGATGCAGCGCGTACAATTGCCGCACCTGTTTTGGACAACCTTTTCCCTGGATGGTATTTCAATATCCAAAACAATTTCGGCTAAAAAAAACCAGGAACCTTGCTGTGGTATAATCAAGCATCCGTTTTTGCCGATCCACCCCATACCGGCACGTCTGCACCATTCACGTTCCAGAATAGGAGCTGAATCAGTAAACACCCTTCCGTTAGCGGGTCCAAATTCATTGTTTATCCATCCGAGTAATTCGTGACCCAATGATTTAACTACCCTATGATAGTCATCCCCAAGTGCATACCGGCTTATCCTTGGATTTCCGGGAATATGATCAGGCAAATCGGAATAATATCCGGCTGCCAGTGAAATAATTGTTTTTGCACCATCCACCAGTTTTCCGGGATCGAGCCTGATCTCAACATTTCTGGCAAGGTAATTCATCTCACCCGCGTTGCCCATCGAAAGCCAGTTTCGAAAATCAGGCTCCAATTCAGTTAATTGGACGGAGGTTGAAAAGCCACAAGCTGAAAAGCCCAACCCAAGAGCCTTTCTCTCAATCAGCGTGGCTATTTCGTATAGTTCAGGCAATTTTCTTTACAGGAATCCTAATTCAAGTTTGGCCTCTTCTGACATCATTTCCCTGTTCCAGGGAGGATTAAAGGTAAGCTTAACCTCCACTTCTTTAACTTCTTCAATTTCCTTGATCCGCTCATGGATTTCTTCAATAAGCTCGTCCGCCATGGGGCACCCGGGTGAAGTTAGTGTCATCAGAATAACCACTTTGCCGTCATCCAGAACATTAACTTCATAAATCAAACCCAGATCATAAATATTTACAGGAATCTCCGGATCATAAACATTCCGTAATACCCGTACAATAAGAACTTCAGTTTGCATCATAAGTTTTGTTGTTTTGACTTGTAAGCCAATGCATAATAACGAATTTGGTTGATCATGGAAACCAAACCGTTTGAACGAGTTGGTGACAAATGCTCTTTCAATCCAATTTCATCGATGAAGCTTAGATTTGCTGATAAAATCTCGTCAGGAGTGTGATCGGTAAAAACACGGATGAGCAGTCCTGCAATACCTTTGGTGATAATTGCATCAGAATCAGCCGTAAAAAAGATTTTTCCATCCATGATTTCCGCATTCAGCCACACGCGCGATTGGCAGCCCCGTATGAGGTATTCATCATTCCGGTAAGCCTGGTTGATCATTGGCATGCTTTTCCCCATTTCGATGAGGTAATTATATCGCTCCATCCACTCCCCTAACCCGGTGAATTCCTCAATAATTTCCTGTTGAATTTCATGAATTGTCATAAGGGAAAAGTTGTCAGGCAAGCAGGTCAATAACCGTATTTAAAGCATCCGATAACCTGTCGACCTCATCGGTGGTATTATAAAAGCTCAATGAGGCTCTCAGAGTTCCTTCAATGCCCAATCGTTGCATCAAGGGCATAGCACAATGGGTACCGGTGCGCACTGCGATACCAAATTTATCAATGATCATCCCGGTATCATAAGGGTGGATTCCCTCCAGGACAAAAGAAAACACAGCTGCTTTTTGAGCACTGGTTCCATACATCCGCAGTTGTTTGATTTCACCGAGTTTTTTTGCAGCATAGTTACCAAGAAAATGCTCGTAACTAAAGATTTTATCCAGACCTGTTGCGGTTAAGTAATTCAGCGATTCTGCCAGACCGATAGCTCCGGCATAATTAGTTGTACCTGCCTCGAATTTGAAAGGCAGCTCATTATAGGTAGTCTTCTCAAATGTTACCCTGTCTATCATATCACCACCGCCCTGGTATGGAGGAAGACGCTCAAGCCACTCCTCTTTACCATAAAGTACGCCAATTCCAGTAGGTCCATATATTTTGTGTCCCGAGAAAACATAAAAATCGCAATCGAGGTCAACCACATTAACAGGCTCATGCTGAATCGCCTGAGCGCCATCGATCAATACAGGAACTCCATGTTGATGGGCAATTTCAACAATCTCCTTTACCGGATTGATTGTTCCCAGAACATTGGAAACATGAGTTACCGAAACTAACCGTGTCCGGCTGGTAAAAAGATTCCGGTAAGCCATCATATCCAGATCGCCCTCATCGGTGATTGGTATAATCCGCAGGTTGGCGCCCCGTCGCTGACAGAGCATTTGCCATGGAACTATGTTAGAATGATGCTCCATGGTTGATAAAATAATCTCATCACCAGCTTCGATCACCCCTTCACCAAAAGAGAAAGCGATGGTATTGATTGACCCGGTTGTTCCTGAGGTAAAAATGACCTGAGATGATTTTGGTGCTCCGATAAACTTTTGTACAGTGGATCGGGCTTCTTCATAGCGAGTTGTCATTTTGTCGCTCAAATAATTAACCGAGCGATGAATTGATGCGTTTTGTTCCCGGTGAAGCCTGTTAACGGCCTCAATCATTCTGAGGGGTTTTTGGGTAGTGGCCCCGTTATCCAGGTAAGCGAGAGGTTTACCATAAACCTGCTCATTGAGGATTGGAAAATCTCCTCGGATTTGTTGAATTGGAAAATCGTTCATAGCTCAGCAAGTTTCCTGACAATGAAGCGGGCAACTGTTACAAAGTGTAAGTTCACCGCGTAATCTTTTATCTACTAAATCGGACAGACGCTCCCGCAGAGGGTCAATAGTAATCTTACTTAAAATCTCATGACCAAAAGCATACATTAATAAAAGCCGGGCTTCGCGCAATGATATTCCGCGGCTCTGGAGATAGAATATGGCATTTTGGTCAAGCTGACCTACTGTAGCGCCATGACTGCACTTAACATCATCGGCATAGATTTCCAGTTGAGGCTTTGTTCTCATTCTGGCCTCATTGGTAAGCAATATGTTGTTATTTGCCTGATATGCCAAAGTTTTCTGAGCCTTTGGCCTTACCAAAATTCGCCCGTTAAAAGCGCCTGTAGCCTGATCATCGAGTATACCTTTAAAATTTTGATGGCTGGTACAGTTCGATACAGCATGATCAACAAAGGTGTAGTTATCAACGTGCTGGGTTTTATCCACCAGGAATAATCCGAGGGTTTGATTGGATGCACCCTCACCGGCAAGGCAGGTATAAACATTATTACGTATTAAACCACCATGCAAGGTTATCGTATTAAAAACAGCATTGCTCGATCTTTCCTGATGTATGAAAGAAGTTGATATTTGATTAGAGTTGTTGTTTTCATTCTGCAGTTTAACATAATCAAGATGGGCATTGGCTCCAACAAAGATTTCGGTAACCGAATTGGTGAGATAGTGGTGGGCCGAGAGGGAGTGATCGCACACCACAATTCTGGCAGTAGCCTGATCTTCAATAATTACCAAGTTCCGATGTTGTACAAAAAGATCCTCCGGGGAAAGAAGGATGTTGACAATTTGCACGGCCCGGTCACTGCCGGCACCTTTTGGAACATAAACAAAGGTACCATCCTGAGCGAATGCTGTATTCAAAGCAACTAATCCATCCTTCTCATAATCAGCATATTTTGAATAATGCTTTCGGAGCAGATCAGGATATTGCTTTGCGGCTTCGGCCATGCTTCCTATGATCATTCCACCGGGCAGAACCTGAATTTTTGGTCTGTTTTGATAAAACCATCCATTCACCAAAAGAATCAGCTCAGTATCCAGTTCCGGAATATCGCAATGAAAAAGGTCTTCAACTGCAAATAGGATTTTTCGTGGCCCGACATATCTGTTTAACGGGGTAAGAAATACTTTTGGGATATCGGTTGATTTATAGTTTTCCATGGAGCGATCCGGAATCCCTAGCCGGCGAAAACTTTCCATGGCAGCAGGCCTCATTGAATTGAACACGGAGCTCGACGAACTCATCAATTGATCGCGGTTTGTAAAGTACCAATCGGTCAATTGATTATCCAAAACCTTTTTATCTGAAGCTATTTCCATTTTATTCCTGATTTTCCTCTTTTATCCAATCGTAGCCCTTTTCTTCCAGCTCATAGGCCAGGGTTTTGTCGCCCGATTTAACGATCCGGCCAGCAGAAAGGACATGAACAAAATCGGGCACAATATAATCGAGCAATCTTTGATAATGGGTAATAATAATCATTGCGTTATCAGGCCGACGTAACCTGTTTACCCCAGTAGCGACAGTTTTCAGGGCATCGATATCCAGTCCCGAGTCCGTTTCATCGAGAATGGCAAGGCGAGGTTCGAGCATAGCCATTTGGAAAATTTCGTTTCTTTTTTTCTCTCCACCTGAAAAGCCCTCATTTACAGAGCGGCTAGCCAATGCAGAATCAATTTCCATGAGTGCTTTTTTTTCGCGCATCAATTTCAGGAAATCAGTAGCGCTCATATCAGGTAATGATCGATATTTTCGTTGCTCATTAATTGCAGCACGCATAAAGTTAACCATAGAAACCCCCGGTATTTCCACCGGATATTGGAATCCAAGGAAAATTCCTGCCCTGGCCCGAATTTCCGGAGCCATTCCCAATAGTGATTTCCCATCAAAAACAACTTCTCCTCCGGTTACAGTAAAGATATCTCTTCCGGCCAATACGGCTGACAAGGTACTTTTTCCTGATCCGTTGGGCCCCATGATGGCATGAACTTCGCCTTCATTAACATCAAGATTGATTCCTTTAAGAATTTCCTTACCGTTAATAGCGGCTTTCAGATTTCTGATTGATAACATGAAGTATATCCTATTTCTTAAAACAATAATTAATTACCCGACGCTTCCCTCCAAACTGATTTGCAATAGTTTCTGAGCTTCCACAGCAAATTCCATAGGAAGTTTATTGAGCACTTCGCGGGCATAACCGTTAACAATAAGCCCTATTGCAGTTTCGGTATCGATACCACGCTGATTGCAGTAGAATATCTGGTCCTCTCCGATTTTCGAGGTTGTGGCCTCGTGTTCCACCACAGCCGACTGGTTATCCACCTCGATATATGGGAAGGTATGCGCTCCGCACTGGTCGCCCAGCAGAAGGGAATCGCATTGGGAATAATTCCTCGCGTTTTCAGCATTTTTTGAAACCCTCACCAAACCTCTATAGCTATTCTGGCTCTTTCCGGCAGAAATTCCTTTTGAAACGATCGTGCTTCGGGTATTTTTCCCGATATGGATCATTTTGGTTCCGGTATCGGCTTGCTGATGGTTATTGGTTACGGCAACGCTATAAAACTCACCGGATGAATAATCGCCTCTGAGTATGCAGGACGGGTATTTCCAGGTAACGGCCGAGCCGGTTTCTACTTGTGTCCACGATATTTTTGACCGGTCGCCAAGGCAAATTCCCCTTTTGGTAACAAAATTAAAAATTCCGCCTTTTCCGTTTTTATCACCGGGATACCAATTTTGAACGGTAGAGTATTTTATTTCCGCATCAGTGTGGGCAACAATTTCCACAATGGCGGCATGGAGCTGGTTCTCATCCCGCATGGGCGCGGTGCAACCTTCGAGGTAACTGACGTATGCACCTTCTTCGGCAACGATCAGTGTTCTTTCGAACTGGCCGGTATTAGCCGCATTGATGCGAAAATAGGTAGAAAGCTCCATCGGACATCTAACACCCTTAGGGATAAAAACAAATGAACCATCGCTGAAAACTGCTGAGTTTAGCGCGGCATAAAAATTATCGCGGTAAGGAACTACTGATCCCATATATTTCTTAATCAGGGATGGGTGTTCGCGGACAGCTTCACTAAATGAGCAAAAAATAATACCGAGATCGGCCAGCGATTCCTTGAACGTTGTTTTTACTGAAATGCTGTCCATCACCGCATCCACGGCAAAGCCTGAGAGGTGTTTTTGCTCATTGAGCGGAATTCCCAGTTTATCAAAGGTTTTCAATAATTCAGGGTCCACATCCTCAAATGTTCCGGTGGGATTTTTACTTTTAGGAGCTGAGTAGTAGATGATGTCCTGAAAATCAATTTCGGGAATGGTCAGATGAGCCCATTCGGGCAATTTCATGGTAAGCCAGTACCGGTAGGCTTTCAATCGGATTTCGAGCATCCATTCCGGCTCATCCTTTTTTGCCGATAACTGTCGTATAATGTCTTCGCTCAGGCCTTTGGGCAAAGCATCATTATCCATAGCGGTTACAAAACCGTACTTGTAATCACCTTGTGTAACCTGACTGATAATTGGATCCTGATCGCTATTCATAATCTCTTGGAATACAGAAAATGCAAAGGCTGCAAAGTTATTTAGAATATTTCTAAATAGAAAGCAAAGTTAAGTAAATAGACATCACATATATTTACAGGATTGCTATTTTTGGCAGAACAATGACCAAAACACTTATGGCCGGCAAGAAAATCAAAACATTATCCGAGCTTGGAGAATTTGAACTGATCCGTAAACTCACCGATGATATTATTCTTCGACATCCTGGTTCACGCAAGGGGATCGGGGATGATTCCGCAGTAATCGACCACAATGGTTTCCTGACCCTGGTAACAACCGATTTGCTTCTTGAAGGAATCCATTTCGATCTGACCTATGTGCCATTGAAACATTTGGGCTATAAATCGGTGATTGTCAATCTATCCGATATTTACGCGATGAATGGGATCCCTTTGCAGATTACGGTAAGCATTGGTATTTCATCGAAACTTTCGCTGGGTGCGATAGAGGAATTTTATAAAGGGATCAAGCTTGCGTGTAACCAATATGATATCGACCTGATAGGTGGAGATACCAGTGCGAGCCTGAATGGGTTAACCATTTCAGTAACCGCATTAGGAACAGCTCAATCGCAGCAGATTGTTTACCGGAAGGGGGCAAAAACAGGTGATTTAATCTGTGTAACCGGTGATCTTGGTGGTGCGTACATGGGTTTATTACTATTGGAGCGGGAAAACCGATTTTTCAAGGCAGATCACGGTTACAAGCCACAACTCGATGGATATCAATACATTTTGGAACGGCAACTCAAGCCTGAAGCGCGTAAAGATTTGGGAAGGACATTGATGGGCAACCAGGTAAAGCCAACTGCCATGATTGATATTTCCGATGGGTTATCATCTGAACTTATGCATATCTGCGAAGCTTCCGGCACAGGCTCCAGAATATTTGCCGATCGGATACCGATACATCCGGAAACAAAAAAGTTAGCAGGTCATTTGCTTATCAGCCCAGTAGTAGCAGCGTTAAATGGCGGGGAGGATTACGAAATTCTTTTCACCATTTCTCCGGAAGATTACTCCAGGGTACAAGCAATGGAGGGAATCACGGTGATAGGTATTATGACCGAAAAGACGGAAGGTCACCTGATGGAACTTGCAGATAAGAGCACCATAATTATGGAAGCACAGGGGTGGAATGCCAATCAGCGATGGGCTGGTTTATAGTTCTTCGAATGGTCCTTTAATAATTCCGCGCTTTGATTCCCTGATAAAAGAAACAATCAGATCGCGCTCGCCGTTTCCAACTATATCGCGTTCGATACGCTCAAGTGCCTGGCTGGTATTATAGCCTTTCTGATAAACGTATCTATAAATTTCATGTATTTGCTCTATCAATTCAACGGCGAAGCCTCTACGACGCAGTCCAACAAGGTTTAAGCCTTCAAACCTGATGGGATCACGACCAGCCATCACAAAAGGAGGCACATCTTTCCCAACTTTGGATCCGCCTTGAATCATGGCGTGAGCACCGATTCTAACAAACTGGTGAACACCGGCCATACCACCGAGAATTGCATAATCGCCTATTTCAATTTCCCCGGCAAGACCCACATAATTTACCAGAATGACATGGTTACCGATTCTGCAATCGTGGGCAACATGACTGTAAGCCATTATGAGACAATGGTTCCCGATAACGGTTTTCCCGTAGGAGCTGGTTCCTTTATTAATGGTAACACATTCACGGATGGTGGTATTATCGCCAATTTCCACAAAAGTTGCTTCGCCATTATATTTCATATCCTGTGGCTCAGCAGATATAACTGCTCCGGGGAATATCTGGCAATTTTTCCCAATCCGGGCTCCATCAAAAATGGTAACATGGGGCCCAATCCAGGTTCCTTCACCGATCTCAACATCCTGGCCGATGGAGGTAAAAGCTTCCACCGTTGTATTACCGGCTATGCGGGCATCAGGATGGACACTGGAAAGCGGATGTATCATCGTACTATTTTTTTATGTCTTTATTTCTAACCAATTGGGCCATCATTTCGCCCTCAGTTGCTAATTGATTTCCCACAAAAGCCTGCGCCCTCATTCTAACAATACCACGACGAACGGGCTCCAGAAGTTCCATTTTTAACAGGAGCGTATCTCCCGGAACAACCTTCCGTTTGAATCTCACATTATCGATTTTAAGAAAATAGGAACTGTAATCCTTTGGATTATCAACCGTTTGCATCACCAGAATACCCCCACACTGCGCCAGGGCTTCAACAATGAGAACACCGGGCATAACTGGTTCTTCAGGAAAATGACCGACAAAAAACGGTTCATTCATAGAAACATTTTTCAAGCCAAGTATCATTGTATCTGATACTTCAATAATCCTATCGACCAGTAAAAAGGGTGGCCGGTGAGGCAGGAAGGACATGATCCTGTTAATATCATACTTTGGAGCTGCATTGGGATCATAGCTTGGAACGATGTTTTTCGTTTTTTCCTTTTTGATGGCAAGCTTTACCAGTTTGGCGAACTCAACATTGGAATGATGTCCTGGCCGGGTAGCAATAATTTTCCCTTTCAGTGGGGTCCCAATCAATTTCAGGTCTCCTATCAGGTCGAGTAACTTATGCCGGGCAGGCTCATTGCTAAAATTCAATTTTGTTGTGCTAAGAATACCCTGAGCCTGTGTTTGAACGCGTGGTTTACCGATCAGGTCGGCAACCCGATCAAGCTCTACTTGCGGCAATTCACGTTCCAGAACCACCATGGCATTATCGAGGCTCCCTCCCTTGATGAGATTGTTTTTCCAAAGGATTTCAAGTTCCCTGAAAAACACAAACGTACGAGAGGAGGCAATTTCTTTAGCATAGTCGGACAGATGAGCCAGGCTTGCGAACTGATTACCCAAAACCTCGGAATTATAGTCAATCATTACGCTGATGCTAAATTCATCAGCAGGTAAGGCCATAATTTCGATTCCGCGTTCCTCATCGCTATAAACGATAGGATCTTTTATTTCAAAAACTTCACGATCCGCAGTCAAAGTAGTAATCCCCGCTGAGGTGAAAGCATCCAGATAATTCTTTGCGCTGCCATCCAGTATAGGCATTTCCGGGCCTGTTACGGTGATTAATATATTATCAATTTCCAAACTGGACAATGCAGACAGTGAATGTTCAACCATTCCTATCCGGGCACCTTTTTCTTCAATGACTGTATTTCGGGCAGTTTCCACAACCAAATCCGCCGAAGCCTTGATGATCGGGCTACCTGGCAGATCGATGCGTTGGAAAAGAATTCCGGTATTTTCTCCCGCGGGGTGGAAAGTTGCATCAACATTTATACCTGTGTGTAAGCCCGTTCCCGATAAGGTTACGCTTTTGGCAATGGTCTTCTGTTTAGGGGTCATTCAGATTTACCTGATTAGTTGGGTGCAAAAATAGAACTTTGACCGTAAGATCAAAAAAATCAGCACTATTCTTTAATATTTGGGTGTTTTATTTGCTCAAGCTGACGAATCCGCTCCACCAGTTCGGGCAGCTTTTTGTAGTAAACATAGGATCTCTGATAGGGAATCAGCTCATAGGCAGGACTTCCCTGAATAGCGGTTCCCGGAGTTTTAACTGATTGCCCTACCCCACTTTGTGCGGCAATTTTGGTACCATCAGCAATATTAATATGCCCGATAATACCCACTTGTCCCCCTATCATGCAGTTTTTTCCTATTCGGGTTGAGCCTGATATACCAGTTTGTGCAGCAATAACTGTATTTTCCCCTATTTCAACATTATGTCCGATCTGAATCAGATTATCCAACTTCACACCCTTTCTTATAATGGTAGAGCCAATGGTAGCGCGGTCGATAGTGGTGTTGGTTCCAATTTCGACATAATCTTCAATAACCACATTTCCAATTTGCGGAACCTTGGTAAAATCGCTTCCTGCCACCGGGGCAAAACCAAATCCATCGCCACCGATAACAACACCACTATGAATAACGCAATGTGACCCGATTACCGAGTTATTATGAATACGGGCACCGGAATAAATCCAGGTATCGTCATTGATCACAACTTCCTCACTGATATATACCTGCGGAAAAATTTTAACATTATTCCCGATTTTTGCTCCCTTGCTGACATAAGAAAAGGCTCCGATATATACGTCATTGCCGATCACTGCCTCCTCATGAACGAAAGCCATTGGTTCGATACCTGATCGGTTTGGTCGCTTTTCAACAAGTGCAAGTAGTTTTGCGAGTGCGCGGTAAGGGTCTTCCACCCGCACCAGAGTGCAAGACAGCGGTTGGGCCGGAACAAATTCATTCTGGACCAGAACCACGGTTGATTTTGTTTCATAAATATGGCCCTGGTATTTCATATTTGCCAGAAAGCTCAGCGTACCTGGGCGGCCGTCCTCAATTCTTGAAACATCATTAACGAGGGCATCCGGGTTTCCATCGACCCTTCCACCCAAAAACCCGGCTATTTGTTTTGCTGTAAATTCCATAGGTTATAGAAAGTCTAATTAAAGGTAACGGTTCAACTAAAGATATTAGTATAATTTTTGGCAAATAACCATTTCGGAAAGCACAGAAAGAATTTACTATCTGCTTTGCTCAGGAGTGACACATTAATAATATCACTGGCTTCCGAAAGGGTGATCAACTGGCCACTGTTTTCAAATAGTAGAATCTGGTCCTCGTTTTCGGCATAGGTACTATTAGAAACTTTGTCTGTAAAGACCAGGTATTCCGCCTCATGTTGTGAAAAACCGAATTCGTTGACCAATCTTTTCTGAAGGTGCTCAATCAGGTTAGCATCCCAGGGTGTTTTGGCGATACGTATCCCTGAAAGTTTCCGGTTCAGCAATCCTTCTGAAAGCATTGACAGGACCCTATCCGGATGATCAACCCATACTTTAATGGAAGAGAAGATATCGGTATCGTCGAGTTTTGAGAACTGTTCCAAAAGATGATCCGGATCATCCATTGGCCGGTCGGAAAGTGCGCCCGGGAAAAGGAATTCATGCAGAACAGGCGTGGCCCACAGATCAACGCCATTATAAGCGAGCTCCCTGGCCCTGCTCAATGCTTTGACCAGCATTTGCTCGGCGGCAATAACTGTTTTATGGAGATAGACTTGCCAATACATTAATCTTCTGGAGATCAGATATTTTTCAATAGAATATATACCTTTTCGTTCCACCACCAGTTGATCATCCACCACTTTCAGCATTTTGATAATTCTCTCTGAACCCACCATCCCCTCTGTAACTCCGGTAAAAAAACTATCCCGGTTAAGGTAGTCCAGGCGGTCCATGTCAAGTTGGCTCGAAACCAGTTGATGGAGGAAAGACCGGGAGTAGCAATCGTCAAAAATCCTGATGGCAAGGTCCAGGGCTCCTCCGGATGCTTTATTCAACTTCTCCATAAACAAACCCGAAATCGTTTCATGACCAATTGTTTCCACAATACTATGTTCCAGTGCATGGGAGAAGGGGCCATGACCGATATCGTGTAGTAAAATGGCTGCAATGGCCGCATCACGTTCTTCATCGGAGACCTGATACCCTTTTCGGGAGATAACTTCCAAAGCGGTGTTCATCAGATGTGCCGCACCCAGGGCATGTTGGAAACGAGTATGATTGGCAGCCGGGTAAACATAAAAAGTTAGTCCTAGTTGCCTGATTCTCCGCAATCTCTGAAACCAGGGATGATCAATCAGGTCATAGATCACCGGGGAGGGGAAATTGATAAATCCGTAAAGAGGATCGTTGATAATCTTTCTTTTGTTGGCAATAGCCCTGAATTCTTCTTCCATTTCAGGAGTGCAAATAATTCTAAGTGCTTGCAATTTTACTATTAATTATTCGGGAAACCGGAAAACCCGAAAATTTTCCTGATAATGAACACGTTTGAAGGCCACAAATTGTTGTTATGGAAATTTTTATCTATTTTTGCGCTCGATTGTAGGAATTCTGGTATAGGGGACTCGGGTCCCCTATTTTATAATTTTGGTACTGTGCTAGAGAGGAAAAAAATAGAAGATATTGTAAAAGAGATGCTTAAGGAGACCGGGTCATTTCTGGTTAACGTCATTGTAAGCCGGAGTAATGTTATTCAGGTCTTCATTGATCATGCCGATGGGATCAGTCTGGATGATTGCGCCAGGGTGCACCAGGGTATCGAGGGACAACTGGACCGTGAGCAGGAAGATTTTGAACTTCAGGTATCTTCGCCAGGATTGGGTCAACCGATTTGTGTATTTCCTCAATACTTAAAAGCAGTGGGTCAAAAGCTGGAGGTTCAGCTGCAGGATGGCGATATCATTAAAGGCATCTTATTGGCAGCCAGGCCTGTTGAAACGGCAGAAGCTTCAGAGATTGTAATCCGCCAATCAGGGACCAAAAGGAAACCCGCACCGGAAGAGCCAGTGGTAATTCAGGTTAACCGGATAAAAACGGCACGCGTGGAAATAGATTTTAAACAGGTGTAAACAGCAAGGCCATGGAAAGTATAAACCTCATTGATACGTTTTCGGAATTCAGAGAACTAAAGAGCATTGACAGGACGACCATGATGAGCGTTCTGGAGGATGTGTTCAGGAGCATATTGATCAAACGATTCGGAACGGATGAGAATTTTGATGTGATCATCAACGTTGACAAAGGAGATTTCGAAATCTGGAGGAATCGTGTAGTGGTGGCCGACGGAGAGATTGATGATTCGAACTTACAAATCTCACTTTCTGAAGCAAAAAAGATCGATGATGATTACGAAGTTGGTGAGGACGTAACTGACGAAGTAAAATTGGAAGATTTCGGTCGCAGGGCCATTCTTTCACTCCGTCAAAATCTGACATCCCGCATATTGGAGTTAGAAAAGGATCATGTTTACAGCAAATACAAAGATAAAATCGGTGATATAATTACTGGTGAAGTCTACCAGGTATGGAACCGTGAAATTTTAATTCTTGATGATGAAGGTAATGAACTAATCCTTCCCAAATCAGAACAAATCCCATCTGACTTTTTCCGCAAAGGCGATACCCTTCGTGCTGTTGTAGTAAAAGTGGACATGCGGAACAATAGTCCTGTGATTATTTTGTCACGTACCACCCCTGTATTTCTTCAAAGATTATTCGAGCTTGAGGTTCCAGAGATTTTTGACGGGCTGATCACGATTAAAAAAATTGTCAGGATTCCGGGTGAACGAGCCAAAGTTGCTGTTGAATCTTATGATGAAAGGATTGATCCTGTTGGAGCATGTGTAGGAATGAAAGGATCAAGAATCCATGGAATTGTAAGGGAGCTAAGAAATGAAAACATTGATGTCATCAATTATACCGCCAACATCCAATTATTTATCCAACGCTCACTGAGCCCGGCAAAGATCAGTTCCATCAAGCTCAATGAGGAGGACAGGCGGGCAGAGGTATTCCTCAAGCCGGAAGAAGTTTCACTGGCTATTGGAAAAGGAGGCCTTAATATTAAATTGGCGAGCATGCTAACGGAGTTTGAAATAGATGTTTTCCGTGATGTTGCAGGTGCTGAAGAGGATATCGATCTTGAAGAATTCGCTGATGAAATTGAAAACTGGATTCTTGATGAGCTTAAAGCAGTTGGATGTGACACTGCACGCAGCGTATTAGATTTATCGGTACAGGAATTGGTTAAACGTACCGATTTGGAAGAAGAAACTGTTAAGGAGGTTATGAAAATCCTCCGTTCAGAATTTGAATAAAATATATGTCAGAGGTAAAACGATTAAGCAGGGTTGCGAAAGAATGTAATGTTGGGATTCAGACTATTGTAGATTTCCTTCATCGTAAGGGATTTGACATAGACCATAGTCCAAACGCTAAAATTCCACCTGAGGCACTTGTACTGGTTATGAAGGAATTTCAGAATGACCAGGCAGCCAAGCGTGAAGCGGTGCAATTCAAAGAAGAGCACAAATATGAGTCCCGAACCACCATTTCTATTGAGGATTCTACAACTCAGCCAGTCGAGGAAGAGGCCGAACCTGAGCAAGTTCTTCTTATTCAGGATAGCCGGGGTTCGTCGGTATTTGATTTGGATCAGGATGACTCCAAACATGATAAACGCGAAAAGAAAGAAGAACCTGATATTATTACCGTACTGATTGACAAGCCGGTAGGACCAAAAATTGTTGGCCGGGTTGAATTAGAGAAGCCTAAAGTTAAGATTAAGCCAAAAGCGGATACACATCCTGAAATTGTCCCGGAACCTGTTGCACCTGTCAAAGCAGAACCTAAGGCTGAAAGTTTACCTCCTAAAGAAGCTGAACCAACCATTGAACATAAGGCTAAGCAGAAATCGGAGCATATAACTGAACACAAAGAGGAGCATCAGGACGAGCACAAAGAAGGCCATAAAGCTGAACACAAAGCTGAGCACAAAGCTGAACACAAAGCTGAACACAAAGAGGAGCATAAGGCTGAACCCAAATCGGAACATAAAGCGGAACACGCAGCCGAGCATAAAACCGAGCATAAAGCTGAGCATAAGCCTGAGCATAAAGCCGAGCATAAAGCTGAGCATAAGACAGTAGTTTCCCAGGAAGAGGCGGATACCAAAATTGCTGAAAAAGAATCATATAAAGTTGTTAAAGCAATAGAATCTGTTTTGCCTGATACCAGCCACCCTATTGAACAAATCTCAAGGCCAGAAGAAGCAGAATTTCCGCCATTACCAGCCAAAAAAGTTGTGGAAGAGGAAGTAATTACCCGGACCACGCTTGCAAAGGATTTATTGGGAGATTTCAAGGTAGTGGGCCGTATTGATATTGACTCGTTAAATCAAAAAACACGGCCTTCGAAGAAATATGTCCGTGAAAAACCGCAGGTGAAACCAGTCAGGGAAAACAAAGAACCCAGACCGGCACCACCCGCAGTTATCAAACAGGAGAATAAGCCAATACCGCCGGTTGACCGGCCTCGCAGAGAACCAGGCAGTGATGCACCTATACACCGTATTGTGGTTAAAAAGGCAGTTGGACCAACCATTGTAGGGAAAATTGTTCTGGCTCCGGAAGTCGATCGCCGCCGTGAAAAGGTTGTTGTTGAAATTGCCAGCGATGATCCGGCTAAAAAGAAGAAAAGAAAACGTATTCGTAAAGATCGCGTACCAGTTGTTGGGCCAACTGCTGAACGGGAGGCAACAAAGGTAATTAAGAAGCCCACAAAGGTTAAGAAGAAAATCGGCAAGGTTGAGATTTCTGAGGAGGACGTTCAACGCCAGATAAAGGACACTTTATCCAGAATCACACCAAAAGGAAAATCAAAAGGTTCAAAACACCGTAAATCCAAACGTGAGCTCAACCGCCAGTCGTTACTTGCCGATGCTGACCGCGATGAACAGGAAAGCCACATAATCAAGGTTACTGAGTTTGTTACTGCCAATGAACTCGCCAGTCTGATGAACGTTCAAGTGAATGAAATCATTTCTACTTGTATGAGCCTTGGACTATTTGTATCCATAAACCAAAGGCTCGATGCGGAAACCATCTCGGTGGTTGCCGACGAATTTGGTTTTGAGGTTCAATTCATCAGTGTTGAAATTCAGGAAGCCATTGAACAGGAAATTGATAAAGATGAAGACCTGAAATCACGTCCTCCGGTAGTTACCGTAATGGGACATGTTGACCACGGGAAAACATCATTACTCGATTATATCAGAAAAACAAACATTATCGCTGGTGAGGCTGGGGGTATTACCCAGCATATTGGAGCCTATAAAGTTCTTTTAGATAACGGAAAAACTATCACATTCCTGGATACTCCTGGTCACGAGGCATTTACTGCCATGCGTGCCCGTGGTGCCCAGGGAGCAGATATGGCTGTAATTGTGATCGCTGCTGATGATGCTGTTATGCCGCAAACCATTGAAGCTATCAACCATGCTGCAGCCGCCGGAGTTCCTATGGTATTCGCCATCAATAAAATTGACCGTGAAGGGGCCAATCCTGAGAAGATCAAGGAACAACTTGCCGGGATGAACTATCTGGTTGAGGACTGGGGTGGTAAGTACCAGTCGCAGGAGATTTCGGCTAAAAAAGGAATGGGTGTTGCAGTATTGCTGGAAAAAATACTTTTGGAATCAGAAATGCTTGATCTGAAGGC
>CAIXKO010000512.1 GCA_903919925.1 uncultured Bacteroidota bacterium
CATTGCAAAAGACGGGATCGTTGCCATACCACTGTCAGCGATCGAACTCAAACAGAAATCTTCCAATATCAGGACCACCTCGGGTAACAAAAGCCTGGATGCCATGTGCGGTGGCGGATTCTTCAGGGATTCTATCGTACTGGTTTCAGGGGCTACGGGAACCGGTAAAACCCTGATGGCAACTGAATTTATGGCCGGTGGTGTTATTAACGGGCAAAGAAGTCTCCTTTTTGCTTTTGAAGAGAGCAGGGAGCAACTATTCCGGAATGCATCCGGTTGGGGAATTGATTTTGAGTCCGTTGAAAAAGCGGGTCTGCTGCAAGTACATTGCGACTATCCCGAAGTTGCTAGCCTGGAGGACCACCTGATCAAAATGAAGGAAATCATCACTACCTTCAAACCTTCCCGCATAGCTGTTGATAGTTTATCGGCTCTCGAAAGAATTTCTACGGTGCGCGGCTATCGTGAGTTTGTTATCGGGTTAACCTCCTTTATCAAGCATCAGGAAACCGCAGGTTTGTTTACCTCTACAACCCCCACGCTTCTGGGAGGATCTTCTATTACGGAAGGCCACATTTCCACCATCACCGATAGTATCATCCTGCTTCGATACGTGGAAACTTTCGGTGAAATGAGGCGCGGTATAACCGTTCTGAAAATGCGCGGGTCCATGCATGAGAAACAAATCCGCGAGTTTGTGATCGACCAAAAAGGAATGCACATCGAAAAACCTTTCAAGGATGTTAGCGGAATTATCTCAGGATTGCCTCAGTATTCATTGGTAGCTAATGAAATAGGACGGATAAATAGCCTCTTCAATGAAGATTTGAGCAGCTCTGAAGTGTAAAATGATTGATTAAATGAATACTCAGCGCGCGATACTAGTTGTCGAAGATGAAGAAAACCTTGCATTGGCTTTCCAACAAGTGTTAATAAGAGCCGGATATGAGGTCGCCGTAGCTTTCAATGGCAAAGAAGGTTGTGAATTGGCGGAGAAAAATGCCTTTGACATGGTTCTTCTCGATGTCGTCCTGCCGGATTGCTCCGGAATTGATCTCATCGAAAGGTTCAGGAAGACTGTTACCGGTGGCAAGGTCTTTGTGATACTGATTTCAGCCGTAGCCGTTTCATCCGATGCAAAAGTATTCGGATTGGAGTCGGGCGCAGATGGCTATCTGATAAAACCGATTCATAATAAAGAACTTACCGCCTCTATTCATGCTTTTTTCAGTCATCAGGAAACCCTGGACCTTCTTAAAGCCAGCCTGAACGATTTGCATAAAATTGTTCAATCAAATGCCGATGCGATTTTAATTGTGGATGCCAGAGGTAATGTCTGCTTTGCCAATCCGGCAGCCGGCAGGCTGTTCAATGTCACACCGGAGTATCTGCTGGGGACTCCATTCGGACATCCCATTCTCCAGGGGGAAAGTTCTGAAATAGAAATCCATCCCGGAAATGGCAAAATCAAAACCGCTGATATGAGGATGGTAGATATAGAATGGGAAAACGAACCGGCAACCCTCGCAACGATCAGGGATATCAGCGAAAAAAAAGAGTATGAAAACCAATTGATTGAGGCCCGTGAGAAAGCCGAAAGCAGTGAAAAAATGAAATCCTTTTTTCTGGCTAATATGAGCCACGAAATACGCACACCTCTTAATGCAATTATCGGATTCTCAGAACTGCTGGTGGAGGATGAAAATGATTCAGCGATAAAAACCAAATACTATGGCCTGATCAAAAAAAACGGGGATAGCCTGATACACCTGATCAGCGATATTCTGGATTTGTCCAACCTCGAAGCCGGTAAAATGAAGCTCTGGAAACAAAAGTTTGACCTCCGGGATATGCTGAATGATCTTATTGAGGTTTATTCAAAACAAATTCTGGAAACAAAACACGGAAAAGTCACCCTGAAATGTCAGGTTGACCACTTAAATAACCCAATTGTTTTTTCAGATATTCAAAGAGTTAAACAGGTTGTTTCCAACCTGATCGACAATGCGGTAAAGTTCACAGGCCAGGGTAGCATTGTTGTTCATGCTGATGACCTGACGAAAGGGTTTATTACCATTTCAGTTGCTGATACCGGCCCGGGCATCGAAAAGGAACATCTTGAATACATATTCAAACCATTTGGACGGGTTGTTCTAAACCCTAAAAATCCAATCAAAGGAACCGGACTCGGACTCGCTATTGTAAATAAAATTGTAGAAAATCTCCAAGGGGATATATCAGTTTCCAGTGTTCCTGGCCAGGGCGCCACTTTTACGCTCAAAATAAAAAGAGAGCATGAATAGGGGTTTCCCTTTTTTGTACCGTGAGATCATTTCTCTCTCACATAACGCTTCTGATAACCTTTCCACACTTTCATCGATCGGGTAAGCGTTTCTTTGGCATCTCCCTTAAGATTATAGCATTGCAACCCAAAGGGGCCGCGGTAGCCATTGTCGATCAATGTTTTTACAAACAGGTAAGTATCAAATGTTCCTTCCCCTAAAGGCTGAATTAATTTATCCCAACCCAACACTTTGGTATCGCCGTCATCCGCTCCGCAAATATTTACGGCAAATAAATAAGGAGCCAACTCCCTGATCTTCTGTTCAATCGATGTTGATCCTTCCACTTTTAATAAATGGCAAAGGTTCATTGCCGCTCCATAATTTTTCCGGTCAACCATTTTCGCCAGCTTTACACTGTGCTCAACCGTTTCACAGTATAAGTCAGCATGGGGGTAGGCGCAAAGCTTAATACCAAATGGGACAGAATAATCGGCCAGTTCACGGAGGATTTTTGCAACTACCTGATCCCCGGCTTCTCTATCTGTTTTATACTTGTCGCTATGCAAGTGAAAATAAATGACCGCCCCCTTTGCTGAGGCTTTTATCATTTCTTTGATTTCACTGGCTGATTTGGTTTCAAGCATTCCATCGGCTTCGAATTTAAGTTCAACATAATTCACCGGCATCGCAATACCTTCCTGATCAAGAGCCTTTTTGAGCTCAAAAAAACCGTCATATCCAAATCCCTCCAAACCGTTGAACCCAATGGTTTTCAATATTTCAGCTTTTTGCTGAGCAGTTTGTGGCGCGTTCCTGAATCCCCCCATCGTGTTTTGGACGTAAAAAACATTGTCCATTTTCTTTTGGGCACTCACCGGCAATAAACCCATGAGCAAACCGGCAACTGCCACCACCAGGAATTTCAAATTCATAATCAATCTGCTTTTAATAATTAAATCCAGGACAGATTTCCGCATAGCTCCACGGCTCGCGCATTACCCTTTTTCTTAGTTTTTCAGCCTCCGGATCATTTGGAAACCTCTCCAGTTTAGGATCCCACTCCAATTTCCGGTTCAGCTTTAAAGCGATATTCCCAACATGCAAAAGCGAGCTGGTGCGATGCCCCGACTCAGGAGTATAAATTGCATTGCGCCGGTTTTTTATACTATCCAGAAAATCGATGAATTCATCAGCAGCGGTTGGCAGAACAACTTTTTTTTCAGCCATTTCCAGTATTTTGGGGTTACTGGCCACCAATCCCCTGTTCCAGCCTGTTGATTCCACCCAGCCCTCATCCCCTTCTATGCGGATGGAGGCACTACCGCTTTTTACCCGCATCGTTATGTTATTCGGGTATTTGTAATGCAGATCAAATTGCCAGGCGGTATTGAATATTCCGTCATTGTAATAAAGGGTTTCACCCATAGGGGTAATTTCCGTTGGCCCTGAAAATTCATGACCGGTAACCAGTTGAGCGGTATCACAAAAGTGGGCACCCCAATCAGTTACCAACCCCCCGGAAAAAGCATCGTACCAGCGGAAATGGTAAAAGGTGCGGGAATAAATAAAAGGAATCCGAGGTGCCGGTCCCAACCATAAATCGTAATCGAGATCCGAAGGCGGTTCCGTTACCTCCAGTCCTGTATCAGGCAGGGGGCTCACGGGAAGCGAAATCTCCACATGCCTGATTTCACCCAAACGCCCGTTCAAGGCAACCTCCGCCATCTTATGATAAACAGGCAAAAACCGATCTTCAACCGATACCTGGTAAACCACCCCGGTTTTTTTCATCACCTCGCACAGCAACCGTCCCTCATCAATGGTCAATGTTGGTTTTTCGCAACAAACATGCTTCCCCTTTAAAGCGGCCATTACCGATATCGGAACATGCCAGTGATCGGGCGTTGATATTTGGACCGCATCGATCGATGGGTCATCCAGAATCTCCCTGAAATCCTGATAAACCTTGCAGTCCTTTGTCTGATAGGTATTATCAACCAGATTCTTTGCATTTATCGCCCTCGAAAGGCTAACATCGCAAACACTAACCACGCGGCAGTAATCAGGATATTTTAAGTAGTGAGCCAGGTTACGATCGGTTCCCTGCGATCCGGTGCCAATCATCCCAATGTTTATCAAACCGTTGGAATGTTTGCCTTTGCAACCGGAGACCCAGGGTAAAACCGTTGCGCCGGCAACCGCTATTCCTGAGTTTCTCAAAAAAATTCGTCTGTTCATATTAGGTTAATTGGGATCGATTGTAAATTTTACGGGCGCCGTGCCACCCAGTTTTATCCTGATGTTTTTACCCTCGACTTTAAAATCCGAAAAGGGCTTTTTCCCATCCTTAGATAAAGCGAAAGCTATGAGTTTTTTACCAACAAACTCAATGGGCAATACCCATTCAAATGAACCTCCGTTTCTACTATAAGCATAAATGGCACCATTACGCGGAATAAAACGCTCTTCATTGTGCGCCACCACCGTTTCGCCATACTTCACGGTGAGTTCATTGTCAATTATGGTCATAACCGCTTCACCGTAATTATATTCCATTTTCAGTCCGCCCTCAATTGGCTGATAATTGGTCATCTCGCGTTCCAGGTAAAAATGGTAGAGCAAAGTGCCTTCGTAAATAACCTGAACAATCAGATCCCAGTCGCTCTGAAACGACATGGTCAGCCCTCCGGGTGGGCACCATCGGTCCATATCATTATTCTTCCACACGGTTGGATCTATGGTTGCCTTGCTAAGTGTATTGTAAGATATATCCTGATGTATGGAGCTGCCCAGAGCATAATCCATCCGGGTAAGGTGTCCGAAATGGCTTCCCCGGCCTCCTCCCACAAGCTTGCGGTGCCAGATGGGCAACGCTTGCTGTGAGAAATCGCTGTGCCACATTCCTGCAAACACTTTGGTAAGATCAAATGGAAGACCATTTTGCCCTTCGGTGGTTAATGATACTCCCTTGTTTCGGAAATACTCAGCCTTAGGCATCAGTCCGGCAATGAGCTCCTCATGAAGGCCAATACCCTTTTCCGGGATATTAACCCCCACCCTTGTATTATCTATCTGTAAAGTTTTCTGAAGTTTAACGAATTTAAACATTTCATCGAGTCGCTTAAATGCCCCTCCACTTTCAACATCCAGGCAGTGTGAAACCGAGCCATTGATGCCAAATTCCGTCATGTTGGAAAAAATGAACTGGTCGTCCCAATGCAAACTATTCCGATAAGCATCATCAATATTACTGTGAAAGGTAAGCAGCGCATGGTGCTTGCTGCAATATTGCCCAAGCTGGCTGATCCCGTAAGCACCCCCGATATCAATGTTAATGTCGCCAAATGACGGATAAAAAGTATCATGCCCCTTGAATTGCCAGCCCACCAGGTGCGGTGCCTGCTGAATGCCATCGGTTATATTTTCGATGGCCGAAACAATTTCTTCCGTTTGTTTTAGAGTAGTTACAACGCCAAAATCCGGAATCGACAGGAATACTTTATACCAGCAAGTCTCAAAATAAAATTGATCGAGATCCGGAATGCGGCGATTAATCCAAAGGGCATAATCGGCGTAATCTGCTCGCCTATCCCGATTGATATCCTGAAGAAAAACAACCTCAAACTGAAGTGGTTGCTGAATTACGTTTCGAACACGATACTGATAAATATTGGGACCTATCTGGTACTTTTTATCTGCCGTTACCCGGTGGAAATAAGGGAATACGGGGTAATTTCCAAATCCAAACACAACCACTTCATCAGGTTTGAAAATGGCTCCATGAATAGAAGGTGCCTCCCCTTCTTTAGCAGTGGCAAGGGTTCCCCGCTCGTCGTAGGTCCACATTTTACCCCCACTGGCCGGGTCAGGATCGCCTGCCCGGAATCGCCAGTATTCAAACTGCGGATCGCTGCAGGTGAACAGCGGCAAGCTTTTCCATGAAATAGAAGTAATCTCCGATTGAGGATCCTGTATATTCTTTAGCTGAAAAATCAGCCGGTAATCAACCAACATAAAGCATAAGTCGAACCTAAAGGATTTACCCGGCATCGATAGCTGATAGGTGTACCAGGTACCTTGCCAGGCGGGGACCTTGATTTCCTTTACCAGAATTTTCCACTGGTCCCATGGTATGCTTTCTCCATTGAGAACAATGCTTCCGCTTTCATCCCCTCCATCAAATTTCGATTGAGTTGGCTTATAAAGATAACTTCGGATGATAGGCCTTTCAGGCGATAGTCTTACCTCGAGAAACTCATTCGTAATCACTAATGATTTTTCATCCACCCTTTCTGAAGACCGTCCGGTAAGGTTTTGAGCAATAATGGAATAGCTGAGAGGGTATAACAATATGAACAACAAAATTGTTGATTTATTCATGGAATTTTGATTGTTTTCAAAAGGCAATTGTTATCAAAGTTGCTACACTAAATGCCGGAAGATTTATCGGCTGCAAATATCAATTTGTGTGTTTTAAGAGCATCCGCCAGGCTGGTCAGTGGCATTTCCTTTCCTTCCTCTACCGCCTTAAAGAAAGCTTCGAACTGCATTTGGTATGGGTGATCGGTAACATCACCGGAATCCAGCATCTTCACAGAAAGCTCGCTCCATTTGTTTTTATTCAGGCCCGCCAGTTTGGTTGAATGAAATTTATTATCGAGCAAACTTCCTTCGCTTCCAACCAGGTGAATATGAAAATAATAGGGTTGAAGGCAATCAATTACTGAGGCAACCTTTCCAACCGATCCATTCCGGAATTTTACAATGGAAACCGAGCTGGTTGGGTATTCATATTTTGCAAAATCCGGATTGGCCGAGTAAGATGAATAGCTGGTAACTGCTTCAAAATCGGCACCCATGCATAATAGCAGGGCATCCATTGCATGACATCCTGCTGATAAAAGACTGCTTCCGGCGGCCTCTTTTTTTACGTTCCATCGATATTGTCCGTACCAGGGGCCGATGCCATGGTAATAGTCGACTTCGCCATAGTGGATCTCTCCCAGAAGATCCTGGTCAATTACCGATTTAATGGTTAGCAGCTGGCTGGAAAAACGGCATTCAAAACAAACACACGTCAGTACACCAGCCTTTTTAACGGCAGATTCAATCGCCAGGCAATCCTCCCAGTTCAACGCCAGCGGTTTTTCGATAATCAGGTGCTTACCTGCTTCGGCAGCCATAATAGCCTGCCGGGCATGCTCAGCCGGATAGCTGCAGATGGATACTGCATGAATTTCCGGATTGGCAAGCATCGCCTCCAGATTGGTGTAACAGTGTATTGCACCTCCATGTATCGCGCTGATCTCAGAAGAGTTAAGATTCCGCGAGGAACAAAGTGCAGTAACACGGGCAAAGGAAGTTTTATTGATGGCATCGATATGAGCAGTGGCTGCCCAGCTGTAACCAATGATTCCGACGTTGTACTTTTTCATATATTTCAATTATTTAATTGAGAATTCAGCTCGTCATGTCTGCCATGCATTTAAATGATCATCCTCTATGCACAATCAATTCTTTATACACCTCACCGATTGCCCGAACGCCCGATCGTAGAGGCTGTTTCTGATCAATCCGTTAAAATTATACATTCCCCGGCACCACACATTTATTGCTCCATCAGCTGTAGAAGTGTAGAAGCCTGCGCTTTCGAGCAGTTGCATAAAGGTTCCGTTAATACTTCGTAAGCCACCCCCACGGGCGGTAAAACCGCTGGAATTGGTAGCTGTACTATTAGGAGACTTCCAATAACTGATACCGGTTTCTTTAAGCTTCTCGGAGACTGAACCGGAGAACCTCCATCCGGCGGCATCAGCATCGGATTCACTCATTCCCTGATTCTTTTCCAGAGTTTTCCACTCCTCATCGGTGGGCAGGTGCCACCCCAAAGGACAGGCAAAAAGTGCAGCCGCCCAGTTATATAGCACTCCGTAGTTTGAATAATTATCTGTTGCTTTCGCAGATGAAATGCTAGTTTCATTGTAACCATATACATAAAACAAAGGATCGGAACTTGATCCGGATGTAGGAGGACTCACTACAGGCAAGTACGCAAGGTTCTCTGCCATCCAGGTTTGATCACCAATCTTTACCACTTTGTAGGTTTTACCATCCCGGTCATCGGTAAAACGGTCCGATTCGCTATAGGTTAAAAACCCCGCATTACTGGTTTTCAGCATGTACCCATCGAGGGGTTCCAGGTTGACCAGCTCCCCAAACCAGCCAAATCCATCATAATAAGTGGTTGAACTTATTTGATTCTTGATATAATCATCCACCGTTGGATTGATTCCTGTTATACAGCTGGCTACTGGTTGAGCAGATTTTGGAAGATACCCGATCCAGTTCCAGCCTGAATTTATGCTGATAGGCCTGCTTTGTGGATTCACAGGAATTCCTTCATAAATCAGTGAATCAGCCGATGCCAGTTTAATTTTGTACATCTCGCGTGGATCAATCAGCGTGAGCTCCCCAAACCAGCCGTACCCGTTGTACCAGGTTGCTGAGGCTGTTTGATTCTTAATATAATCACCGTCAGATGGTGTTAATGAATTCAACACCAGCGGCAGATTCATCTCCGCATTCTCAATATTTACGCTGAACCAACTCCAGCCTGCCGGTAGTTTCCTTGCAATGGTTGATGTGCTTTTTACTAAAACTGTTAATGAGTTTGATGTCGCCGGATTTCCTGTTACACAACTTAAACTGGAAGTCATGATGCAGGTAATCACATCATTGTTTAAAGGGGTATAGGTAAACGCCAGGCTGCCGGTTCCTGCATTTTGCGCATTCACTTTCCACTGATAAACAGATCCGCTTCCACCGTTTACCGGCGTAGCAGTAAAGGTTACCGGAGTACCTGAATTGACTGTTCCAGAGGGAGCGGCCGCAATGGTTACGCTAACAGCAAGAATCGGAATTTCAACAACAACTGCGTTTCCGATCATGGCTACCGTATGCGTTTCATCGGCTCCGCTGACCGTGTATTTCCCAAACAATTGTTTTCCGAAGCTAATGGCGGAACCGGTTCCTCCTACGG
>CAIXKO010000513.1 GCA_903919925.1 uncultured Bacteroidota bacterium
CCATTTATACTCAGTTGTATCATGTTGTGATTTATAAGAGGTTACCGGACGAGTAGCACGACGGAGTTGGAGTCAACTTCGTCGGCAGATGCATCCGGTGCCGCCGTGGGGTTTATTTGAATTTCTAATTCTACTGATCCAAAAAGCCATTTTTTTTTTGTGATGGACCAGATTCGGTACAGGATGTTCCCGGTGGTGGCGGCAGAATATTCGTAGTTGATCGGGTTAAATGAAAAGGCACCTCGATACCAGACATTATCTGGCGTTGGGTAAGTGAATCCATTGGCATCGGCAAACAGTAATGCTGGCCATTTTGCTTTCAGATCCACGCCGCCGCTCAGCAGTGGCGATCCCATCGACACTTTCCATTTAAACTCATCCGGGCTCTCGAACAGCATGTTATCGATCTCGGATTCCGGTAACCAAATGTTGCCTATAGATTCCCTGACCGGCGTTCCGACTTCTGTTCCGATCTGGATATATGCGGACAAATACAGCGGCTCAGGTTCCGCTTTGGTGAGCTGTGGTGGAATTTTGGCGGTATAGATGGCCACGTTATTGGCCATAACCCACTCTTTTGGGGGTGGGTTGTAGGTTCCAAACAACGTGAATGGCGTGCGGGGTGTTCGTATCGTATTGTGGTACAGGTAAACCGATGAATTTTGATAGTCGTACGTTGGATCGGTGATGGTTGGCGGTACGGTGGAGTAATCCCATTTGGGCATCGGGGATTGGATCAGATAGATACCATCCAGGTAAATGGGATCCGAGTTACCGAAATTGTCAAAGCTGAATCCGAAAGTGTTATTGAAGATCCGTAACCGGCCATCGGGTACTCCCCCGACAATCCCTCCTTCGAAGGTGTTGTTGTAAATATCCCCAACCATGTAATTGACTGAGAACGCGGAACATTGCCCGAATGTCCGCTGCCAGCCGGCTCCCAGGATTGTGTTGTCGTGAATTTCCACGCCACCAATATAGTTTCCCACCTGGATACCATCGAACCCGTTATTGATGAATTCGTTACGATATACCTTCATGTCCTGATGCACGTGAGGGTAAACGTCCACTGTTAACCCGGTCAGCGGATGAGTGATTGTCGTGATTTTGGTGTGCTCGAAATACCCGATGTAAATGCCTTCACCCATGGTTTCATGAAAGATATTGTGGTGGATGTTCAGGTCTTTCAGGATAAAGCCACCCGGCGCCTGGGTGCAATACCCGTTTCGCCAGGTATTGGGGTCATTCAGATCTGGGTCCGTTTTGGCCGACATGCCATCGAACTTGGAATCATGACAATCGCAACCACAGATTTCTACATTGGTCGAGAACGAAGCGACATTGATCAATTTGTTCCCCGGAGCTGCGGCATAAATAGCCGGGTCGGGATCGGTGAAAAACTCGAACCCGTATTGGAGATCAGCCTCATTGGGTGTACCCACCAACTGGCAGAACTCACAGCCTTCAAACCGGAATCCTTCATACTTGCGGCCCCCGATCTGAAACGGACCGGCGATGGTGTCCGGAATGATAAGAATAGGGTTCTCGGCGGTTCCTTTGAGATTCCGCATGCGAAGTTCCGGTGAATAGCCGCTCAATTTCACCACATCTCCGGCAGCGATCACCCCGTGCTGAGCGGATTTGTTCCCATAGGATGGTACCAGTCCATCGATCACGCTTCGGGTATACCAGGCGTTATTCTCAGGGTTTTGCCATAGATCGTCACGGGAACAGGAAATGGAATGCGTCGTTCTTCCGGCGGGACTTTTATAAACAGTCAGCAAACGGCGTTTCGACATTTGGACTCCTCCCCAGGTGGGGTTGTAAACTCTCATCTCCACATCGAAGGCTCCAAGAGCGCCGCCAACTTCGGTTCCCCAGTTAATGATCGGATTAAGGGAATTGGAAATGTAAACCAATGCTCCTGTTTTGCTGTTGGTTATGCGGAAGGTGATCACATCGCCGGTCTGTGAGAATCGGGTAATGTTATGCGTCAGATCCGGATCCAGCGTGCTTCGCAGCTGCACCGAATCGGTATGCCAGAGTACTTCCTTACTGGTATTGAACTGAATGAACGGCCGTGATGGCGGCGTCATGACTTTAATGACTCCGGTCCGGGTCAGTGTCCGGACGAACGGAGTGGAGTTTGTGCCGGTCAACCGAACCGTGTAGGAACCCGGTATGTTATATACCACGTTCGATATTTGATTTTCGGTGGAAGTGATCAGGCCGGTACCCGATGGATCATCGATCTGCCACAAGATGGCATCGCATCCCACGGATTTATTGGTAAACGAAACGGCATCGCCTGGGAAAATCATGTAGGCCGACAACCTGAAATTCGGCGAGGGTCGCTGCTGGATGACTTTGATATAGTCTTTTTTATGGATAATCCGGTCCTCGAATCCCGGTTTGCGGGAAACGAGCATCAGGTCATAGTGTGCGTAACGCTGAGAAAAAGAAAACTTTCCGCCAACCCCAAAAATGGATACCTGGTTGTTTTCCCAGAACAATGTGCCATCGTTCGAGGAAACTTGCAGGGCCTGGGATACCACGATCAGCGTCTCGGTATCAGCCTCGCTGTAGGTGATCGAGAGAATGTATGGCCGGGTATAATATCCGTTATTTGACGTTGACCCTGCGATCTTGAAAGCGAACGGAGTGTTCATGTCCAGCAGGTGGCTACCCGAGAGAACAATCGTATCCACGGTGGTCCGCTTGATTGCAATCGGTGAAAGCCGGGACTTGACAATAATGTTATTAAAATACCGGTTGTAATCGGCATTTAGTGAGATATGTACCGGATCATATGCCGGAATATCCACCTGTGCAGCAGTGGTATCATAGGGAAGGCCATCACCGAGGTTGATAAAGGAAAAGTCGAGCGAGTGTTGAGATTCTTCAAACGGAACAGCGCCCGATTCAAAAGCACCGATATCATTGGGAACCGCACCTTTAATGTAAAATCTTGCATCATATTTTGTTGCATGATCTACCGCAGCTGCATCAATCAACGGCCCACCGGGGAGCGGAATAAAATCAACGTCCACTTTTGGGGTAAGCAGCGAACCAAAATCATTGCCACTTCCCATTTCCAGACCGGCCACCTGAGCAGCTGCTACGTTGGTATAGGTCTTGGTGAGATATCCGGATCCTGAGATGGAGAGCACGGTCCAGGCTGTGGAAATCGCTACCAGATCGTAATAGTTATTCTTGATCACTATTTCTTCGGGAGTACCTGCGGCGGTTCCACGTATCCGGACGACTACCATGTTTGATGTGGTGGTGCGCTTCAAATAAAAGTAATTGTTGACAATTTCGACTTTCACTACGCCCCAACAATCCCAGAAATAGGACTGCATCTGAGTTTCGGCGAAGGTATTGTGGATGAACTTGGTGTTGTTGGTCAGCTCGATGAGGAACGCTCCGTATTTGGTTTCCGTTCCGGAGGCCAGCTGGTTATGCTCGAAAAGGCAGTTTCGCACCTCGATGTTGTTGCAGGCATACGGGGTATTGGACCCGGTAAACCAAAGGGTGTATTGAAAAGCTCCGCTGAAGGAGCACGACTCGAACAACAGATCATCTGTATTCGTGACTTTGCAAATATTGTTCACCCGGCGGGATTGGTCCACCATACGGCAGTTCCGGAGAACGATGTTCGTTCCTCCGGATATGTAGATCGGTGCTGCGTCACTTCGCCAGGTCTTATTTACCGGCAGGGTTCCAAACTCAACATCACAATTATCCAGGATCACATCCTTGAAACTCAGGATATGAAACCCGTACTGGGCAAAGTTGTGAGCCAGGCAATCATAGAACTCAATGCCTTCGCCGGCATACAAATAGAATCCATGATCCCCGCCTCCGAGCACACAATTCCGGAATACGATATTATAGGCTTTTGTCGGACCTATTTTGCAACCGCCGAGGGTTCCCGAACCATCCATGTCGAGGTTTACGAGTTCGAGATTAGAAAACTGCTCAATAGAAAATGCAACGCCTTGCCTTCCATGATCGGCAATATTGGCCCTCACATTTGCGGCATCGCACACCGGACCGGCCTTGATGGTGAGTTTAAATTCGGTGTCGTTACTCTGGGCCATCCAGGCGGAAATCACTTCATCGAGGGTGTTGAGTACAATCGTCTCATTCCTAACAAGCGGCGTGCAGGCCAAAACAGCCGTCATGATCCCGGTATAGGTGGTATTATCACCGGCTAAATATTTGCTTTCGATGTAGATACCCGACGGAGGTGGCGAGGGGCAGATTGTAAAATTGATGACATAAATCGCATCAATTCCGGCGGCACTGGCGACAACGACCGCCCCGCCGGGGATATCCAGCACGTTTGTTATCTGGACGGTGGTATCCACCCCGGCAACTGCCGTGATGAGTGGATTCGATGAGGTGCCATAGGGTAAAATGACATCGTAAGATAATTTGTGTGGCGCGAATTCGCTGATCGCTATATCATTATACGATATGCTTAACAGGGATGGCGTGGCAAAAATGAAGGTTGCGGTATAGGTGATGGAAGTAATTCCATCCTCAGCCATCACAATGATTGAAGCCGATCCGGGTAAAGTCGTGGCATTGGTCACAACGGCACTTTCTACATCAGGATCTGTTGGCACACAAGTAACCGTTGGAATGATCACAGTCTCGGGAGGCAGTCCAACCGAATACGAATGCTGGCTGGAAAGAAATCCGGGGATCGTCACTCCATCGATCAGAAGATCCGATAGCGATGCATCATCCGATGGGAGTACCGTAAAATTGATGGTGTAGGTAAGGATTGTCACATCATCCTCAGCGGTTACCACCAACGTGGCCTGGTTTGGGAAAGGCGGCGTAGCATCCCCCATGACCGTGTTAGAACGTGGGTGATTGTTCTGATAAGTAACGACCGGTACTAAGGTGGTTCCATGGGGTAAAACCACATCATACGTTAACACCGCCGGGTCGAATTCCGGAACCAGCACATCATCCAGCCAGATAGCCGACAAAGTCGCATCGGTTGAAAGATCGCCAGGTACTCCCGAAGCATCGGCATCCCGGTCGTAGGCGCCGATATCAATATTATCCAGTTCACGGTACCAGTTCCGAAGTTCAAACTCCTGCCAGTGAGCGGGATCAGCGGCATTATGTCCTGGAGAACCATCCTGCAGCATGTAATCCGGGTACGGTGGATCAGCAAATTCAAATTGTGGTTCGGCTTGAATGGAATTCATCTCCA
>CAIXKO010000514.1 GCA_903919925.1 uncultured Bacteroidota bacterium
AGTCAATGAAAGAAATTTTGAAATATCTTAAAATTCGGAATCTTGAACAGATTCAATTCGTTACTAAAATGATAATCGTTCCTGGATACCAATTCCGACTGGTCAGCCGGCTTATAACCAATTTCCATCAGCCATCAAGTACGTTATTGCTGCTTGTTTCTGCATTGATTGGCAGCAAATGGCGGGATGTTTATGAGTATGCTTTGGCCCACAATTTCAGGTTTTTAAGCTACGGTGACAGTTCTCTTTTAGAAACCCAATTATTCAAACATGCCTGATCAAAGTCTCTATTACCCTGATCACTATAATATCGCGGATTGGCTTCCTATTTCGTTGAAGGAGGTTAAGGATCGGGGATGGAATGAGTTGGACGTGATTCTGATCAGCGGTGATGCATACGTTGACCACCCTTCATTTGGAATAGCAGTTATCGGCCGCATATTGGAAAGAGAAGGATATAAGGTTGCTATCCTTCCGCAACCCAATTGGCGCGACGATCTCCGTGATTTTACCAAATTGGGAAAGCCAGGATTATTCTTTGGCATTACCTCAGGCAATATGGACTCTATGGTGAACCATTACACCGCTAACAAACGTATTCGATCCAACGATGCCTATTCCATAAATAACCAGGCGGGATTCCGGCCTGACCGGGCAGTGACAGTATATGCCGGAATTCTCAGAAAATTATATCCCGATTCTATTATAGTAGCCGGGGGTATTGAAGCTTCTTTGAGAAGATTTGCTCACTATGATTATTGGGATGATACTGTGAAACCAGGCATATTGCATGAAAGCGGTATTGATTTTTTGGTTTTTGGTAACGGTGAGAAACCTATCATCGAATTGGCGGCAAAGATCAAGAACAGGGCAACCACTCAGGAATTAAGGCAAACACCTCAGGTAGCCTACAAAGTTCCGTCAAATGAGACCATTCCTGATTGGCCGGGACGAAACACCATTTCATTAAGTTCATTTGGCGAATCCAGAAAGAATAAGCTCAGTTTCGCAAAGGATTTCAGAATTATCGAAGAAGAATCAAATACACTTTCATCCGCACGTATTGTTCAGGAACATGATGATCAAAAAATAGTGGTAAACCCACCTTTTGATCCTGCGACTACCCAGGAACTCGATGAATTTCACAATCTTCCGTTCACCCGCCTTCCCCACCCCAGGTATTGGAAAAAGCCCGTAATTCCGGCTTTTGAAATGATACGCTTTTCTGTTAACATACATCGTGGATGTTTTGGCGGATGTGCTTTTTGTACCATCTCTGCTCACCAGGGAAAGCATGTTTCCAGTCGCAGCTTATCATCGGTGGTTTCCGAAGTGGAGAATGTTGTAAAAATGCCGGGTTTTAAAGGCTATCTTTCTGATATTGGAGGTCCGTCGGCTAACATGTACGGTATGGAACCCTACAAAAAAGATATCTGCCTGAAGTGCCGAAAACCTAGCTGTATTTATCCGTCAATTTGTAAAAATCTGAATATCAGTCATAAAAACCTTATCGATCTGTATAAAAAGGTAAGAATGATTCCAGGAATCAAAAAGGCATTTGTCGGGAGCGGGGTTAGGTATGATCTTTTCATCAATGCGCGGAATAAGGAGGATAATTCATTGAAGGAGTATCCCTCCGAACTGATCAGGTATCATGTTTCCGGAAGGTTAAAAGTTGCACCGGAACATACCAGGGATTCCGTTTTAAAAGTGATCAGAAAGCCAGGATTTGAGAAATTCATCGAATTGAAAAAAATCTTTGAGCATGTCAATGAGAAAAATAATCTTAAGCAAGAGCTGATACCATATTTCATTTCCAGCCATCCGGGCTGTACCCTTGAAGATATGGCAGAGCTCGCAGCTGAAACCCGTGCGCTGAATCTTAGGATTGAGCAAGTCCAGGATTTAACTCCTACCCCAATGACACTGGCTTCAACCATGTTTCATACAGGTTTGGACCCTTATTCGCTGCAACCAATTTTCGTAGCAAATAGTCAATCAGAAAAACTACTTCAGCGCAGTTTTTTCTTCACTGATAATTCAGAAGATAAGCAAAGGATTGTTTCAGCTTTGAAAAAGATTAATCGCGATGATCTTATTCCGAAAATATTCGGAAATATTAAGTTAAAACATGTTAAAGGGAAGCAATCCGGACGGCAGAATAAATAAATTCGTTCCTAAAAAAAGGATGAAAGCAATACAGTTACGGTTGGGCTTAATGGTCATTTCAATTTCACTCATTGGGCTTGCGGGTTTTAGCCAGGAGGATACCCGGTTAAAGGCAATGAAAATCCACAGGGAAGTATATACGATTGATTCGCATAACGATACACCCATGAGTTTTGGCGATGCCGATTTCGATATGGCCGAAAGGCATGATTATCTGAATGGTGGCAGCCGCATGGATTTTCCCAGGATGAAGGATGGAGGGCTGGATGGAGCTTTCTTCGCAGTTTTTACCGGACAAGGGCCTTTAACTGATGAAGGCAGACGGAACGCTTACGAGCGGGCAAAAGCGACTTTCGACAATATTTATAAAACTGCCGCACAGCACGCTGATCTCGCCGGAATTGCCCTTTCGCCAAAAGATGGTTACCGGCTTAACAAAGAGGGAAAAACCTCCATGTTTATCGGTTTGGAAAATGGATACCCCATTGGACTGGATATCAATAGAGTTCAGGAGTTTTACAATCTGGGAACCCGATATATTACCTTATGCCATTCGAAAAACAATGATATTTGCGATTCTTCGACCGACAAAGCAGGACCGGTTCATAATGGACTCAGTGATTTTGGCAAACAGGTTGTGGAAAAAATGAATAGTCTTGGGATTATGGTTGATGTCTCTCACCTGTCCGACAAATCTGTTCAGGATGTTATAGCAGCAAGTAAAGTACCTGTCATTGCTTCACACAGTTGCGCCAAAGCGATGTGCGATAATCCTCGGAACCTAAGTGATGAATTACTTTTAGCGCTGGCAAAGAATAATGGAGTTATTCAAATGTGCATCCTTTCAGCCTATGTAAAGAACCCGGAACCAAACCCTGCCAGGGATTCGGCAGAAAATACTATCAGGCAGAAATATGGGGATTGGTCGAAATTATCTCCTGAAGATCAAAAAAAGGCAAGATCTGAATATAAGGTTGTGCGTCAAAAATATCCGGAAGCCTTGGCCACAGTCAGCGATATGGTTGATCATATTGATCATATTGTAAAAATCGCAGGAATTGACCATGTTGGGATCGGAACAGATTTCGATGGAGGTGGTGGCCTGGCTGATTGCATGGATGCCAGTCAAATGGAGAACATCACCTTTGAATTGGTTAAGCGTGGCTATTCAAAAAAAGCAATAGCCAAAATTTGGAGTGGAAATCTGTTCAGGGTGATGAATGAGGCAGAAGCTTACGCATTAAAACAGAAAAAATAAGTATAATTTCGCAGGCTTAAAATGAAAAAAATGCCTGCCAAGATCAATCCAAAAACTCAGGTCGCCCGACTTTCAGTATTTTCGAATACCTTTTTAATCCTTCTGAAGGTTTTTGCCGGTGTTTTAAGTGGCTCTGTCAGTATTATCTCCGAAGCCATCCACTCATCAATGGATTTGCTTGCTTCCATTATTGCCTTTTTTGCCGTAAAGATATCTGACACCCCTTCGGATGAAAAACACAATTATGGTCATGGAAAAATTGAAAATGTTTCAGGGGTTGTTGAAGGGTTATTGATATTTGTTGCTGCAGGTTGGATCATATTTGAAGCAATCAGCAAGATGGTTGATATTCAACCGGTTGAATCCCTGGGCATTGGAAGTTTGGTCATGCTGATTTCTGCTGGAGTTAACACGGTGGTTTCCGGCAAATTATATAAAACAGCAAAAGCAACACACTCAGTTGCGCTCGAGGCTGATGCTCTTCACTTGAAAACCGATGTATACACTTCGCTAGGTGTTGCTACCGGCTTAATTCTGATGTGGATCACCAAACTTCACTGGTTAGATCCTATTGTGGCCATATTGGTTGCGCTTCTCATAATCAGGGAATCCTTTGCACTGCTTAAGCGGGCCTTTTTTCCACTGTTGGATGTTGCCTGGGATCAGGAGGAACTTGAAAAGCTGAAACAGATTTTTATAGCAATGGATGTTAGCTACCATGATGTAAAAACCAGAAGGGCTGGCAATTATCGCTTTATTGACTTTCACATAGAAATGCCTCCTGAGGTTCCGTTTGAGCAGGTTCATAATTTCTGCAACCAGATTGAAACTGAAATCCACCGGACTTTCGAAAATGTCCAGATCACCATCCATGCTGAACCGTTCGAAAATTGATTCACTGGCCACCAATCGAATAATCACCAGGCCCATTCTTATAGTTTCAATTGTCAGTCTCCTGACAGATGTTGCGAGCGAGATGCTTTACCCTGTTATGCCTATGTTTCTGAAGTCAATAGGGTTTTCTATTGTCGGAATCGGCTTGCTCGAGGGTTTTGTCGAAGCCTTTGCAGGTATTTCAAAAGGCTACTTTGGGCACCTGTCTGACCGTTTGGGTAAACGAGTTCCTTTCATCCGGTTTGGTTATTCTTTGAGTGCTTTAGCTAAACCGCTCATGGCCTTAATGACTTTTCCGGTTTGGATATTTTTGATGCGCACCGTTGAGCGCCTTGGTAAAGGAATCAGAACCAGCGCCAGAGACGCTTATCTATCCGATTACTCCACACCTGAAACCAAAGGAAGAGTGTTTGGGTTCCACCGAAGCATGGATACCCTCGGTGCCTCAATCGGTCCGGTAATCGCACTGGTGGTCCTTTACTACCTCCCGGAAAGATACCGACTCCTTTTTGTCATATCAGTTATTCCGGGGATACTGGCAGTTCTTCTTACTTTTTCAGTTAAAGACACGATCAGGAAAAGAACAGCAAAAACTTCGGGAAAATCATTTTTCTCTTTTTTGTCCTATTGGAAACGTTCGAGCCATGAATATAGGTACTTGATAATTGGACTATTGGCCTTTACACTGATCAATAGTTCTGATGCCTTTTTGTTACTCGGCCTTAAGTATAAAGGCTTTTCTGATACTCAGGTAATCAGTTTTTATATATTTTACAATCTTGTTTATGCCGCCACCAGCTATCCAATAGGCCGGTTATCGGACCGTATTGGCCAAAAACAAATTCTTGTTTTTGGGTTTGTGATTTTCGCAACTGTTTATGGTCTGTTTGGTTTTGTGAGCACCTCCTGGGCATTAGTCATCGTCTTTTTATTGTATGGTATCTTTGCCAGTTCAACGGAAGGAATTTCCAAAGCGTTGATTACCAATATAGCCGGGAAAGAAGATACTGCAACTGCTTTAGGGTTTTACACCGGGTTAGCCAGCATATGCACTTTGTTTGCTTCTACCATCAGCGGCCTGGTGTGGACAATATGGTCTATTAAAGGAATGTTCCTGATTTCTGCGTCAGGGGCACTGATTGTAACCGGTTACTTTATTTTGCTTTTCAGGAATACACGAACCATGAAGCCTACCTAAACAGCCGGCCTTGCCAGGTATTTCGGGAAGTCATCTCCTTTTCAATTTTTGCAACGATTTCAAAGTTCTTCAAACCCCACCTCTTCCCGGATATCAGGTCGGGTGGCGATGCACTGGCAAACCGCTCAACCACAATAGCCGGATTCAAAAGTTCTAGAAAGCTGATGACCAACTCAATATACTCCGGTGCGGAAAATGTAACAAAATCATTAGGTGAGCATAAATAATCGGTTTCCATAACAGTACCCTTAAGAATCTGCAACTGATGAATTTTCAACATATTAATGGGAAGAAGGCTCAATTTACAGGAATGATTTAGCATATCGTCAACACTCTCTCCCGGCAAGCCAAGAATCAGGTGCGCTCCAACATGAATTCCCCGGTTTGCTGTTTTATCTATTGCTTCAACACATTCATGGAAATCGTGGCCCCGGTTGATTCTTAAGAGTGATCTGTTCAAAGTTGACTCAACACCATATTCGATTGAAACGTAGCACTTTGTAGCCAAATCTTGAAAATAATCCAACAATTCATCGCTGATGCAATCCGGTCTTGTCCCTACCACAATCCCCACTATTCCGGGAATTCTCAAGGCTTCATTGTATAAACTAATCAGATGATTTAAGGATGCATAGGTATTGGTATATGCCTGAAAATAAGCTAGATACTTTATATCATGATATTTTCGGGAAAAATAATTCATTCCTTGATTAATCTGCTGACTAACAGATATCTCAGAAGAGCAATAGGCTGGATTGAATGATTTATTATTACAAAAGGTACATCCTCCGGTCCCTTTTAGTCCATCGCGGTTTGGACAGGTAAAACCTGCATCAACGGACAGTTTCTGAACCCGTGTACCGAACTTATTTTTAAGGTAACCTGATAAATCGTTGAATGGTCTGGAGTGCCCCCAGGGTAATAAGATTTCGCTTACGCGGTTTTCATTCATTAATGATCAGGGTTGCAGATGCAGGATTTAATGCGATAGGAATATTATTGATAATAGCGGTACGGATAAGAGTCTGAATGTCATGCTCATGACCATGAGGGGTTTGCAGATCGACAAAAAAGATCAGTTTTTCGACTTCATTCTGAAGTATTTTCGCTGCCAGCAAAATATCTCCACCTTCAGGGCCATGTCCAAAAGATTCAACTTCCATTTCCAGCACGGAATTCAATAAACGTGAGGTATTTGTAGTTCCAATAAGCTTGTGTTTCAATAATTCTTCCCGATTGTTCTTTACCCATTCTAAAAGAACGTTTTTTCTTTCATTGTGGGCAACCAGGGCTATCGCTTTTTGTGATGTGTTTGTTTCCATTTTTTATTTTCTTTTTACTTCAAATCCAAATGCATTCATCATTTTAAAAAAGAGGTCGGTATTCTCCTGAAAGCCGCTAAACATTTCTGATTGAGGTCCGAACGCAAAAACAGGAACCATAACTCCGGTGTGATTAGTACCGGTAAAACCAGCCTTTATCTCGCCTGTTTCAAAACTTCCTCCATTCAGTCCCAATCCTCCGGTATCATGGTCAGCGGTAATAACGACCAGGGTTTCACCATCTTTCATCGCAAAATCAAGAGCTGCTCCAACAGCTTTATCAAAATCAACCATTTCTGTTGCCAGATAATTGATATTATTATCATGGCCGCCCCAGTCAATCTGAGAACCTTCAACCATCATAAAAAAGCCATCTTTATCGGAAGATAACAGTCTGATAGCTTCATTGACTGATTCCGTCAACATATTTCCCCTGCCTTCCAGCCATTTTACCGGGTGAACGGTATCGAGCAAAGCAGCCACCGGACCTTTTTTTACGTTCCTTAACTCGTCCATTGTATAGGCCAATGAATAACCTTTTTCCTTCAGTTTTTGGGTTAAGTCAACTCCATCTTTGCGTTTCGCAAAATGGTTACGACCTCCGCCGATGAAAACGTCAATATCGGTTTTCAGAAAATCTAGGGCAATAAGTTCATAATCGCTCCGGGAAGCCTGGTGAGAAATAAAACTGGCAGGAGTAGCGTGTGTAATTGCACAAGTTGCCACTAAACCGGTTGCTTTACCATATTCTTCGGCCCATTCCAGGATAGTTTCAGCAGGTTTTCCTGTTGAATCAACTCCGATGGCGCCGTTGTATGTTTTATTACCGGTTGAGATTGCTGTGCCTCCAGCTCCTGAATCGGTAACATAGGCAGTAGAATAGGTTTTAGAGAATCCAATATTTCGGATACGCTCCAGGTTCAAATGACCATGATTCAATGTATACCCTGCATATACTGCGGAAGTACCCATACCATCGCCAATCATGAGAATAATGTTTTTAACCGGCCGGTTACCTTTGGGCACAGTGAGTGAAAATCCTGATGCAGAAAACATTAAAACTACTGCCAGGAATGAGTAAAATGCAAGCCTCTTCATTATCAATTTATTAATGGTATATAACATTATTAACACCTGATAGTTTATGATTTGTCGCTAATTCCGGGAGAATCAGGAGGAATGTTCTTAACCGGACCCTCAATCTCATACTCATTCCATGGCAATTCTTCCTCTAAAGGAGGCTCGGCTTCTTCTTCTCTTTCATAACCCAAACCCTGCCAAAAAAAGCGATTCCCTTTCGGACCCTTGTTCCGGTAACCAGCGGCTAGTCCCAAACCTGTAAGTAAGCCTGACAAATGCGATTCCCAGGAAACCCGTTCTTCGATTGGAAAAATTCCCCAAATCATGGAGCCGTACTGGAAGGCTACGAGGAATGAAATGGCCATTAGCCCCAGATGCTTTCTGATTATTCCGCTTACAAAAAGAAAAGTTGCCAGACCATATATGATGCCACTGGCTCCAACATGGTAAGATGGTCTGCCAATTATCCACACCAGAATACCAGTGAAAAAATAGCATACAATAATCACTCTGAAAGCCAGATTTTGATAGAAATAGAACAAGAGTCCCGATAATGCAAAAAGCGGTAGCGAGTTTGCAATGAGGTGCTTGATTCCCCCATGGATAAGCGGTGCAAAAATGATTCCTTGCAAGCCGGCAATCTTTCTTGGAAAAAGGCCATGATAGAATAATTCAAGTTTCAGAGAAGTATCTACCCAAAAGACCATCCAGATGAGCAAAAGAAAAACTCCCGGAAAGAATATACTTAGGTATAGTCTCTTAACAGCAACATCCATTACTTGATCAGTTTAGCGAGCAAATCGGTAAAACGAATAATATCATCCTCATCAGTATCCCATGAAGTCATCCAGCGAACCTCGGAAAGTTTTTCATCCCAAACATAAAAAAAGAATTCCTCTTGTAAGGGTTGAATCAATTTCTCGGGTATAATGGCAAAAACACCATTTGCATCTACAGGGCGGTTAATTTTCACTCCCGGTATCTGACCAGCCCTTTTTGCAAGTAATTGTGCCATTTCATTGGCATGAGCAGCATTTTTACTCCATAGATCGTTAGTCATCAATGCATCAAATTGGGCTGAAATGTAACGCATTTTGGAAGCCAGCTGCATACTCTGTTTTCTGAAATACTTAAAAGATTGGGTAAGACCAGGCGTAAAAAACAGAATGGCCTCTCCGTACATCCCTCCATTTTTAGTACCTCCGAACGACAATACATCAACTCCTGCATCCCTGGAAACAGCCTTCATGGACAAACCCAGAGAAACAGCGGCATTGGCAATCCTTGCTCCGTCCATGTGCAAAAGTAGTCCATGCTGGTGGACAAAATCTGCAATTTCCCGGATTTCGCCGATCGAATATACGGTACCTAATTCGGTTGCTTGTGTAATGCTAACCACTTTTGGCTGTGAATGATGCTCAAAGTCGAAACCACGAAAATGGGGCTCTATCGATTCAATTGAAATTTTGCCATTCCTGGTTTCTGCAGGCAAAAGTTTACAGCCAGTGAAGAACTCCGGTGCACCGCATTCATCTTCCTGGATGTGAGCAGATTCAGCACAGATAATGGAATTAAAGGAAAGAGTCATATTCCGTAAACCCAGTACATTGGCAGCTGTACCATTAAAAACAAAAAATACCTCAGTATCATTACCAAAATGATCCTTAATTTTCTCCGAAGCATTCGCAGTAAAATCATCATGCCCGTACCCTACTGCGTGGCCCGTATTGCATCTGATCATTGCTTCCATGATGTTTGGGTGAACCGCGGCATTATTATCACTGGCAAATCCTCTGGTGTTCTTCATCGTTAAACTCTTTGACGACAAATTTAGCTTTTATCTCTTTTTGCAAAGGTTAATATTTATATCTTGACCACTTAAATGAAAATCTTAATACTATGTTCACCAAGGAAACCTACATCAACCGCCGTTCGGAGCTTAAAAAGAGCTTAAAATCAGGTATTTTGCTCTTTCTGGGGAATGAAGAAAGTCCGATGAATTATGCCGATAACACCTTTCATTTCAGGCAAGACAGCACCTTTCTTTACTTCTTCGGGATGGATTTTGCCGGGTTAGCCGGTGTTATTGATCTTGATGAGGACAAAGAAATTCTTTTCGGAAATGATCTTACCGTTGAGGATATTGTTTGGATGGGAACGCAACCAACCCTGATGCAGCGTTGCGAACGGTATGGAATATCGCAGACGAGACCCTATTCGCAGCTCGCCGGGTATCTGATTTCAGCAATTAACAAGGGGCGAGTGGTTCATTATCTTCCCCCATACAGACCGGAGAACAAGATAAAGTTGATGGACATGCTCGGAGTTTCTCCCGCAATTGTTCAGTCAAAATCATCTACGGAATTAGTCAGGGCAGTAGTAGACCTAAGGAATCACAAGTCCACAGAGGAGATTTCTGAAATCGAAAGGGCGGTAAATATTTCTGTTGATATGCATGTTATGGCCATGAAAATGGCAAAACCGCATATTAAGGAGTCAGAATTGGCAGCAGCGGTCACACAGGTGGCATTAGCGGCTGGCGGACAGCTATCGTTCCCGGTAATCATGACTATCAATGGACAAACACTTCACAATCATTATCATGGAAACACGCTAAAATCCGGTGACATGGTGCTATGTGATTGTGGTGCAGAAACCGGAATGCATTATGCAGGTGATCTTTCCAGTACTTTCCCTGTTGACCCGCACTTTACTTCACGTCAGAAAGAAATCTATCAAATAGTTTTATCGGCTCATGAAGCTGCAAAAACCAGATTGGCTCCGGGAGTTCCATTTCGTGAAGTGCATTTTGCCGCCTGCAGAACCCTGATCAATGGTTTGAAAGAGATCAGCTTGATGAAAGGAGATACCGAGGAAGCGCTTGCAATGGGAGCCCACGCCATGTTTTTTCCATGTGGAACCGGACACATGATGGGATTGGATGTTCATGATATGGAGGATCTTGGTGAGGTTTATGTTGGATATAATGGTCAGCCAAAAAGCACCCAATTTGGCTTGAAATCTCTGAGACTAGCCCGTCCAATGGAAGAAGGCTTTGTTGCTACGATTGAACCCGGGTTATATTTTATACCTGAACTTATCGCCTCCTGGAAAAAGGATAATATTAATTCTTCCTTCATCAATTTCTCTAAAGTTGAGGCTTATTCCACTTTCAGCGGGATCAGGAATGAAGAAGATGTTGTAATTACCCATGATGGATACCGTGTTTTGGGTAAAAAGAAACCGATGACCATTGAGGAGGTGGAAGATTTAAGACGGTAGCGGGTAGAGTCCGCCAGCATGTCGCCATTTTGCCCCAAACCTAATAACCCGCAAACTATTCGTGCATAGGCGTTTAAAGTACCCACCCCCAATGAGCTCCAATTTTCCTTCGGAGAGGAGCCCCTCCCTTTTTCAGGGAGGGGTTGGGGTGGGTACTTAAAGGCTGATATAAGAGACGCATAATTGCGTGTCTTTTATTGTTAGTCCGTCCGCCTTTTGGTAGAGAAATAGGATGCATGCCGGTGGTTTCTGGTTCTTGATGATAGACAAAAAAACATGACCTTAAGAATAAAAAAGAGCCCTCCGAATAAACCGGGGGCTCTTTTCTTTTTATGGTTGGACTACAGCGAACTGCAATAGGAGACGCAATTATGCGTCTCTACGGGTTACCAACTGACGGACTGTCAACTATCTGCCGCCGCCGCCGCCACCACCGCGTTGACGGTTAGCGCGTTCTGCTGCTTGTTTGGCTAAGATGTCTTTGAATTTTTTTGCCTGATCAGGAGTCAGAATTTTTTCAATTTTTGCATCCCTGTCCTTATTAATCTCAGTCATTTTTGTGCGCATTGCTTCACGATCGTCACCAGCTGCATCGCGGGCAGCAGTCATCTTTTCACCAGCCTCTTTGTAAATAGCATCAAATTTGGTGTTTTGATCTTTGGTCAGCACCAGTTCCTTTTTGAGGTCATCAATTTGCTGCTGCCTTCTTTGCTGCATATTCTGCTGTGGTGGTTGATCCTGAGCATTAAGTCCCCCAACAAGAAAAAGACCTAAAACCATCGAAAGAAAAAGATTACGTTTCATAATAAATTGTTATTAATTTTCGGTTTTTAGACCACCCCATGCTTCAGAAGGTTTAAAGTTCGTCAAAAAAAAAGACCGGAAAAACCGGTCTATCTTTCTAAACAAAATCTTTAAGCCGATCCATCAGCCTCTTACGAGCAAAAAATATCTTACTTTTAACCGACCCCAGGGGTTGATCAAGATGCTCTGCAATCTCCTTGTACTTGTAACCTTTAGTGTGCATTTCAAATGGCAATCGATAATCCTGCGGAAGTTCACTGATTGCTATCCTGATTTCCTTCTCATTGTGAGTAGCTTCGGGTGATTGAAAAACTGATTCAGGCCGAAGATTAAGGTAATATGAATTTTCTGTTGAGTCAATGAGTGTATTTGACCTCACGTTTCGACGATAATTATTAATGAACGTGTTTTTCATAATGGTAAATACCCACGCCTTTAGGTTCTTGTCACCTTGAAATTTATCCCGGTTCGTGAGTGCTTTATACAACGTTTCCTGAAGTAGATCCTTTGCATCCTCAGGGTCCGATGTCAGGCTTTTTGCAAAGAAACCAAGTTTTGGTTGCATGCCCATCAGCTGGTGGTTAAATTCAATTGCGGTCATATGTTTTGGTTTTTGTTATACTTTTTATTAATGTTTCTTAGACAAATGTAAGTCTTTCTTCAACACAAACCAAATTTTGTTCAATCACAACTTAAACAAAGTAATACAAAAACATTGAATTCTAAACAACACATATTCATATAAACCTATAGTTGAATAAGTTATACAAATTTGTACAAATAAATTCTAAATAAGAGCGATGCAGAAACGGGGAGGAGGAAGACTTTTGACTACCTGGCTGCGATTAGAAAGAAATCGCTTGAATAAGAGACTGATAGGAGAATATTTTGATTATCCCCGGTGGCAATTCAACCTGTACATCAAAACCAATAGCAACCATAAAAATTTTCTTTTCAGGAAAGATGCTGACCAGCTTCTCTGCATACGAATACAATTCTTTATCCGTGTGCCCCTGGTTTACTGAAACAACAATATGGTCAATAATCTGTCGGTTTGAAAGTGATCTCAAATGTTCGACAGGGATGGAAGGACCCAGATAAATAACCTGGTGCCCAACCTTACGCAGCAGGTAATTCGAATAAAGCAGATTGATCTCGTCATATTGCCCGGACGGGAGAAAAAGGAGATAATGCTCGTTTGTTGATTGATTGTGGCCAACCATTCCATCTATTGCCACAACAAGTTTGTGCCTGACTAAATTATTCACAAACCTTTCCTGGCAAGCGCTGATTTTCCCGATCTGCCATAACAAGCTAATCTTTTGAAGAAAGGGAAAAACCACTTGCATAAATGATTGTTCAAAACCTTGCTTAAGAATGGAGCCATTTAATATCTTCTCAAAACGATCTTCATCCAGGTCGTGAGTCGATTTAATCAATTCTGAAAGGTAGCCGTCTTCTGCGCCCGGCTGTTCACAGATTCTGGAAACCTCGGTTTGAACTTCAGAATCATTCATTCCCGATATCAGCGAAATTTTGAAGCCATGCCTATTTAGGAATGAGATATTAAGCAATCGCTGTAAGTCGGCCAGATTATAATACCTGATATTTGTATCGGTACGTTCCGGTGCAATAATCCCATAGCGCTTTTCCCAGATCCTTATGGTGTGAGCTTTAATACCCGTTAGCTTTTCCAGATCACTTATACTATATCTTGCTAAATTCATTATGCCTCAAAATCAAAACTATCTTAATTAGATATAGTACAAAGAGAAATGTATTTGGTTCAAAGAGGATAAAAAAAGCAGCTATTCTGTGGTAATGATCTTCTTTTTCTTGTTTACAATTGGCAAAACACCGAGAGCAACAGCGCCGATTAGTATGATAAAGAGCGTGGTTGAACCGTGGAGTACAAGTGTAACCAATTGTGCATCTGGTCTTGATACACTATACAAAAGCAGGGTATTCATAGCAAACCAGTGGAATGTGCCGATACCTCCGGGAACAGGAAGCACCATACCAATGCTGCCCATTGCCAAAACCGATAGTGCAACCATCAGTGAAAGGTCGGCTGTTGGGGCAAAAGCCTTGAAAACACTCAGTGTACCCAGGTAATAACATCCGTAAATCGCAATAGTAAGCAAAACAAAGCCAACAGGATTTTTAAGGCGGAAAACTGATTTCAAACCTTCCGTAAATTTTCCGGCATAGGAAAGCATCTTTAAGATTGCCGGAAGCTTAAGGAGTTGTTTCCGGTATACATAGATAACAGCAAATGCCAAAAAGAACAAGCCGATTGCTAAAAGAAAAATGGGGGATTGTATAAAAGAGATCTTGCTGGTCATGGCCCCTTTATCGTGACTAATTAAACTTGACAGGATGTCCCAATTGAAAAGCAGAACCATTGACAGGAGAAATAATAAGAATATTACATCGACAATTCGTTCCACTAACACCGTACCCAATTGAGAGGTAAAGGGAACGCCTTCATATCGTTTGAGGATTCCGCACCGGGTAACTTCGCCTAATCGGGGAAAAGCGTAATTCGCCAGGTACATAACGAGTATTGATAGAAAAGTGTTTAAAAGCCCAGGTTTATAGCCGATGGATTCGATCAGCATTCTCCAGCGCATCGCCCTGAATAGGTGGCTAAAGATCATTGCCACGAATGAAACGGCGATCCATCCGTAATGAAACCGGGCTAATCCGTCCCATATATCACCGAGGTTCTGTCCTTTGTAAACCCATATAAACAATAAAATACCCACACTGAAAAAGAACACGTACTTCAGTGTATCCAAAAGAAATTTATTTTTACTCACTTATATTCAATTGTTTAAAATTTCTCATCATATTTAGTCCAAAGAAAGTCGCCTAACTTCCAGGCACTTTTCACCACCTGGTTACCCCAATTTACGGTAAACTCGGTTAAAACAGACTTACGTTCACCAGGGCTGGATATTGTTTCCAACTGTTTTTCAGTATCCGCGGTTTTGATAAAGATTTCTTGCTGCAAGGGAATCCACACATTATCCACATCTTTTCGCATATCGCCCCATCGTTGAGCTGCCAGAGTTCCAAGCCTGTTAAAGGCCCACCAGGCAGATTCTGTGGAAAACCCGGTAACCCTGCCGTCAGTTTTATAGGTCTGCGGTAAATCGCTTACCCCGCAAAATACAGGTATATATATTGAAGTAGCCACATTATCAAGTGCAAACCACACAATTCCGCCAATATCATCGGGCAGCCAACTGCGGCATTGAATGATGGTTGCATACATTGTGTACCACCTTGCAATTGTTCTTTCGCCCAAAGATCCCCATCCTCCGTTTATTTTGAATACCTTGTTCATATCGTACGGCATGAACGGATTAGCCATGGGAGATATTACGGTTTTGCCCTGATCGTCCGTTACGGTGATATCTTTTATGAAGTTAAATTCAGTGCCTTCATAATAATCTTTGAACACCTTGATAAGGTCTTCACGGGTTACCGGTTTATCCGGCTTAACTGAAAACGGATAATTCTCAGCATTGGGATCCAGCTTCAATGAGGGAGCCAACAGGCTGAACACCCGCCACTCACGCCGCCGCGAGGCGAGGCTGGTTCGGCTTTCAGGGGCGTAAGCGTAGCAGAACCGGAATGGCTCATTTTCACTCCACCAACCATTGCTTTTTGCCACCTCCATTAAATTATCGGATGCCATAAAGTTAGCCTGGTCAAACAAGTCAACTTCTTTTATTGTGCTGGCATTGGCATTAACTGAAACATGGTTATCGGGTACTCTTTGTGCAACCCATATCGCGCCTTTAATACCCTTTCCCGGTCCTACAATTTCCAGATGCCACACTTCACTTTTATCAGCAATGGTCAGACATTCGCCTGCATCGCTCCACCCATATTGGCTCAGCATTCCACCGGTGAGAATCAGTGCTTCCCTGACTGTTTTGCACCTCTCAAGCATCAGTCTGATCAAACTCTGGCAATCGATCAATCCTGCATCAGATCGCAGCTCAGGACGCCCTCCGAATGTGGATTCTCCAATTCCGAGTTGATATTGGTTCATGCAAGGATAAGCAGAATTTATAAAGCCAAAAGTATTGGGCAATTGAGGAATTTCGCCGGTTTTGATAAAAGCGTACGATGGCATTGCCTTGGTGTCATCGTTTACCCGCCGGAACATATCAGTTGTGGATCCGCGCGGGTAATCAGCCGGTGGAACTATTTCTACCGATGAGCGTGTCCGGTGACTGTCATCCGTGTGCGAGGTAATAACCGAACCGTCAGCAGTAGCAAGCCTGCCGGCTGTTATGGAGGTACAGCCATCCGGAAATCCATTAATCCAATCAGCGGTTGACTGAGACCAAAGAGGGCTCCAGGAAAAAGCAGCCAGTATAAATCCAAGCAACAAAGTTTGTATTCGCCTGTACATAATTTGCGATTTTAATACGGCGAAAATACAAAAATCATTTATAGCCTGCTTCCATCAAGGTCAGGCTATTCGAAAGCGTTATCAACAAAACACGCTAAAAGCTAGTTTTTGAGCCATTGGATGATCTCCTCACTTCTTGGGCTTACCTTTGGTGGGATTACTGAAACCAAAGCACCTTTTTCATCAATGAGGTACTTCTGAAAATTCCATTTCACCTCAGAATCTAATACTCCATTAAGCTTTTTATCGGTCAGCCACTTGTAAAGTGGATGCATATCCGAGCCTTTTACGGATATTTTTGACATCATAGGGAAAGTTACTCCGAATTTCGCATCGCAAAACTCCCTGATTTGAGCATTAGTCCCGGGCTCCTGAGACAAGAAGTTATTAGCCGGAAACCCGATAATTACAAATTTATCACCTCCATATTCTTTGTACAGTGACTCCAATTGCTCGTATTGAGGGGTAAAACCGCACTTGGAAGCGGTGTTTACAATCATCACCTTCTTCCCTATCAACTGCTTGAATGAGTAATCCTTACCATCCAATGAAGTTACTATGAAATTATAAATAGAAGGAACACGGGTATCCTGCGGAAAAGCATGCAAAATGAACACCGATAAAAAAAAGAGCACAATTAATTTTTTCATGTTAAGTTTGTATAATGATAATAAAACAAGAATGTTGATAAAAAAGTTTATAAATGGTTTGATTAGTGGACAGGAGTCTGGCATTGTTAGTGTTAATGTATTCGTACCTTTAGACCTTAGATCGAAGAATACTTCTTGTACCCGACTTTTTGAACCTTTATACAAGATGGCATGAACCGCAACAGCTTAAAAATATCTTTTTTAACGATCCTTGTGATCGTGCTAACCCATTTTGAAACCAGTGGTCAAACTGACAGTTTGAAGGGTTTTTCTATTAAACTAAGCCCCGGAGCTTTAACTTATTATGGCGATTTAAGCACCAATAACTGGAACATTTTTAACAGAATCGGAACGGGTTCAAAATTCGGTTTTAGCGCCGGAATCGTTAAACAATTCAGTCCTTTTTTTGGCATTCAGGCTCAGTTTATGGCAGGGAGTTTATACACAGCCGCTTCAGATAATACCATTTGGACCAACACCTATTTTGCGGGATCCTTAAGTGAGTTTAGTTTATCCGCCAGGCTCGATCCATTAAAAATTCTCAAAGGAAAACCATTGAAAATTTCGCCCTATCTCTCATTGGGAGTAGCTGCATTTGGCTTCAGAAGTGTCAGGCGTGAGATGTTTACCAATCTTGTTTTACTGCCTAATTTTGGGTACAATGTTGATGGATTGACTAAAGTTACCAGACAAACCGCCATGTCGCTACCCATGGCCTTAGGCCTATCCTACGAGGTTATTCCAAATCTTCAGTTGGAGTTGGAGTATTCCGTCCGGTTAACCAATACCGATCTGCTTGATTGTGTTAAGGGAGCAAAAAACTCAAATGATCTTTATTCCTTCGCCAGCATTGGTTTGCGATACACCATTTCCAGAAAGTCGGCAACCAGCGCAGTACCGGCTGATAGTGTAAACAAGGTCCCCATGCAGCCTGCTGTTAAGACAATAGAACCTGCCAAGGCAGAACCTGCAGATTTTAACGCTTTTGTTGATGCAGAAATGCCGGAGAGTGCTGAGGTAGGAGAAACATTTGATGTTAAAGTCAGGGCAATAAAAGGGAACTATACCGGACCTGCAAAAATCACACAGAAATATCCCGAAGGTTTCACTGCTACTGGTGATCAGTCAAATGGCAATACATTTTCATTTGCTAATCAAAGCGTTAAGCTCGAATGGGATAAAATGCCTGTTGATTCGATCATTGTCCGCCGTTACCGGATAAAAGTTGGGGATGTTCCCCTTGGTAATAAAACGATAAACGGCAGATTCGAGTATCAGCAAGCAGATGGATCTAAACTTTTGGTTCGATTTGATAAAACCATTGAAATCAAGGGTCCCGCATCAACCGACGACAAAGACCTATCAATAAACCAATTGCTTAAACAGTACGATTCGGGAGATCCCAACAAATCCAGCACCACTCCTAAAGCTAGCGGGAAAGGAAATATCAGGCCAGCGCAAGCAGTTGCAGGAATCGAATACCGGATTCAGTGCGGAGCTTTCCGTGATAACAAACAGGCCAGTACGCAGTTGGCATCAAAATACCGAATCACCGAAACCATCCAGGAAGAATTAATCGATGGAATGTACAAATACACCGTAGGTTCATTCCGCACCAAGGAAGAAGCAGTTATATACAGGAACAAATTTGTTGATAGAACAAAACTGGAATCAGTTTTTATTGTTGCCTATCGGGATGGTGTTCGTTTGGCCAAAATCGGAGATGCCGGAAAGTAATCCTCAATTCCCTGATTATGGGTTTGCCTAGCGTTTTTGAAGCTTTTCAGCTTGCTGTTGGTCCGAGCACTGTATTCACAACCGGTGCTTTACTAATAGGTCAGGCATTCCGTGAATCAATTTTATCGAGTCCTTTTCGCTCGAATCATCGGATTTTAATTGAATTGATTGGGAATTTCTCGAAACTTGGTCGGGAGAACAAGTCAGACCAGGCAGTTATTGCCGGCCTGGGCGGATATAGACTTGAGGAGCCGGGAATGAAAATGCAATCGTTTTACCTTAAGATTAAGGAGAACGGCTATTTTCAGGTCCCCGGAGGATTGTGGCCTTTCAATCCTGAGTCGGACCTGATATTCAATGACACCGGAAAATCCAGGATGTTTGAAAATTGCATACGCTTCCATTTATTAAGCGAAGCCGGACAACCTGCCTACCAGGCGGAATACTTTTCCCTTTCGAACGGGTTAATCAAAGGGAATGGGGTACAGGACCCGGTAAGTTTTTCGGTTGATGATTTTCCCAAAAGTTTTCTGGAAATAAAAGACATGATAACTACTGGAAAAATTGCGCTGTTAGAGTTTGTTATATCCGGTGAATGCTCAAAACACCGTATATCCAGGGATCATTTTCACAGAAGAATGCATACCACCTGGAAATTGATGAAGGCTAACATTGATCGAGGATTAACAGCCAAAAGAGTATTCCTTAACACCATTAATATTAATCCTACTGCCAGCTCAGAGCATACACGCGCCTCCTTCTATGCTTTGGCCCTGACTGAAGAAATATTAAATAACAGCACGGTTATAACAGCACCTACCTGCACTGGATCAGCAATACTACCAGCGGTTTTCAGGCATATTCAGGAGAAATTTTTGTTTCCTGATGAAAAAATGGTCGAAGGGCTGATCATCAGCGGATTATTCGGATCGCTCATCCTTCACCAACTCAATGAATCCAAGAGGCTGGTAAATTGGCTTACAGAAGTTGCATTTTCAGCGATTATGGCCGCCGCCGGGGCTTCATATTTACTGGGCGGATCACCCGATGACATAGAAAAGGCAGCCACAATGGCTGCCATTTTGTATGGAGGATCGAATCAAAAAACCAGCAAAATGGATTCTGATTCGCTGTTGTTGTTGAATTCTATGGTTGCTCAGACCCTACCCTCACTGATCGATTTTTCAAAAATACAATCAGGCTACGGCATTCCTGAATTCGATCATGCGCTAAGAGACCTATTTACCCGGTAATGACCCGGAAAGACTTACTATTCTGCCATCGTGGTAAATAGTCCACTCCGGGCTTCCATTTGCTGCAGCAATGTTGCTTTCAAAAGTGCTGCGGGTTGATCGGATTAGTGGAAGCGGCAGATTTTTCGGAAAATCTTCTGGGTTTAACCCGATCTCCGATAAACTAGATGAATAGGTACCATTCTTGACGAAATACTCAAATTCCGCATAATAAACCATTCTCAGGGCCCACTTGATATCGAAGTCCTTATCTGGCCGGAATTCCTCGGAACTGGTACCAGCCTGAAATGACGAAAATTGGATAAATCCCCACATTTCGGGCATATGCATATTAATGCGTCCCTGAGGTGACCATACCCAGTTATCCTCAGGATAGGGTTTACCGGTTTGAGGATTAATCTCTTTCCGATAATTACCATTCTCAATCAATGTTCGCCATTCTACCCTGGAAAAGCCCAATCGCCACTGATCACCAGCTTTAGGGAGACTGGCACCTGCATTGCATTCTTTTAATGCATCCAATGGTATAACCAGCTCAACCGTCCATCCTTTGTCAATGTCAGCAGCGTTGTTTATAGTACCATCAACATGAGTACCTACCTGTAAACCAGCAATATTCCACCCATTCACAGGAGGACCACCATCGCGATAGGGCTTCAATAACAGTAAGTCCCAGGCAGTTGAAAGAGCATTTACCTCGAGTTCATAATAAGCATGCGTATCCCCATCGGGATCAATAAATACCTCAAAATCATTATCATAAAAGATTACGGTATCCCTTTGCCTGAGCCGTGCCCAAACGTGCGGTTCCTCTAATTCAGCTGCGATATACAAGTTCTTATCATCCCAGAGCAGTTTTGCACGTGTTTTATACTTCGGAGCAGGCTTAGCTGATCCTTCAATATCTGCAAAATAATCGGTCCAGGGTGCAGCAGACCAGGCTGGTTCATCAAAAATACCGTCGGCAATCACTGGCGAAGCGGTCCGATAGCAAACATAACTTCTAGGTGAAGGTTTCGGAGGAAGCAACAAAGCTGCCTCGCTAACAGACTTATTTGTGGGCTCAGAGCAAGAAAACAGACTGATTATCGATCCAAAGAGGATAGAGAATCGTAAAATAGGGAGTAAAAACGACCTCATTTCTTTGGCTCCCAAAAACAAACCTTAGGAGAGGTTATCCGTTCTTCTTTTTTCAATTTGTTAAGCCCTTTGTCAACTTCAGCCCTGGTAAGGCCGCAAATCTCCACTAATTCACCTGCCTTCAAAGGCTTACCTGCATTGGTCATTGCTAAAAGTAACTGTTCCTGAATTTCCATTTTTTTAAGATATTTAGACGATCAAATATACAAATAACCAATTTTGATCAATAGTTTCTTACATCAATAATCTTTCAGCGCAGATTATTAATTTTGCCGCCTGATTAAAAATTCTCAACAAATGAAACCTACTTTACTTGTTTTGGCTGCCGGCTTAGGTAGCAGATATGGCGGTTTGAAACAAATGGACCCACTCGGGCCCAACGGTGAATCGATTATTGATTATTCAGTTTACGATGCAGTACAGGCCGGGTTTGGCAAGGTTGTTTTTGTACTAAGGGAAGAAATTGTTGATGATTTTTACGAACTATTCGCAAATCGCTACAAGAAGTTCATCACTGTTGACCATGTTGTTCAACGACTTAGTGATATTCCTTCTGGTGTAAGCGTTAATCCTGAGCGTGTAAAGCCATGGGGGACCGGCCATGCAGTGTTATCAGCAGAAAGTATTCTTGCTGAACCATTTGCAGTAATCAATGGTGACGATTATTATGGAAAGGATGCCTTTACCGTGATGGCTGCTTTTCTCAGTCAACTAAATCCTGCGGATGTAAAATCCCAATCGATGGTTGGCTATGGGATTTCCAATACCTTATCAGAGAATGGTGCCGTATCGAGGGGTGTTTGTGCTGTGGATGAGAATAGGGTTTTAACCGGAGTGGTGGAACGAACTCATATTGAACGAAAGGGCAATGGGATCGTTTTCCTGGATGAAAACAGTATTGAAGTTGATCTAACCGGCAACGAAATCGTTTCGATGAACTTCTGGGGATTTACTCCTGCTGTATTACCTTGGTTCAAAGATCTTTTCAAGGAGTTCCTTAAACAAAAGGGAAACGAGTTGAAATCTGAATTTTATATTCCTTACGCGGTAAACCTGCTCATCGAATCAAAAACCATTGAGGTTAAAGTGTTGGAAAGCAATGCCCAATGGTTTGGGGTCACCTATCAGGCCGACAGACCCCATGTGCAGGAAAGAATCAGGGCGATGTACCTTGAAGGCACCTATCCTGAAAACTTGTGGTGATCTGAACGATTAAATCTTCAGACTACAATTTCTTCCAGCTTCGAGCGCGCGGATATTAGCATCGGTTATTTCGCTGCCCTTTCTCTTAAAGACCTGTTCAACACCAGCTCTCAGGGAATCGAAACCAAGGCCCAAATAGGCTGAGGCGGCTCCCAACATGACAATATTGGATGATTTTGGTGATTGGCAATCCCTGGCAATCTGATCTGCATTGATCCAGATTGAAAAAGGCAACGCTTTCAATTCCTGTTCAATACGATTGATCGAAGGATAATCTGAAATATTCTCGAAAGGAACCGAATTTGTTACCACCCAACCTTGTCTGGTCAGGTATGGAAGGTATCGCAGAGCTTCCATGGGTTCCACAGAAAGAATCAGATCAGCGTGTCCCAGAGGAATAAGATCGGAAGACACAGGACCATCTGAAATTCTGAGATGTGATTGTACGGCGCCTCCCCTTTGACTCATTCCATGAACTTCGGCCTGCTTAACAAACTTCTTTTCATATAACGATGCAAATCCAATGGCAGCAGCAATAGTGAGAATTCCCTGGCCTCCTACACCTGCAAGAATAATATCTGTTTTCATTTGATGGGCGGATTTCAGGATTTTTGATCTTTCTTATGTTTAACGGCTGTTTGGATGCACTCTCGCCTGCTGATAACTACCGAAACACCCGAATAATTCAGCTCCTCGGTGATGGTGAGGACATTTGCATCATGGTTCTTTTTAAATGGATAAATCAGCCGGAGATGCTCAGGAAGAACCCCTAATCCAAGGCAAATGTTTTCCAATCGTCCAAAAGCTGAGGATGTCTGGCCACCTGTCATCCCGGTAGTTTCATTATCCGAGATTATAACGGTTATGGAGCTGTTTTCATTAACGGCATCCAGCAAGCCGGTCATCCCGGAATGAGTAAAAGTTGAATCTCCGATCACTGCCACTGAAGGGACCAAACCTGCATCGGCTGCTCCTTTGGCCATTGTGATTGAAGCACCCATATCGACGCATGAATTCACCGCCTCAAATGGAGGAAGAGCTCCCAAGGTGTAGCATCCGATATCGGAAAAAGTTCGTCCGGTGCCAAAAGGTTTCAATGCTTCGATCAATGCAAGATAGGTATCAATATGACCGCAGCCTTTGCACATTGAAGGTGGACGGCTGGCAAGGAAATCAGGGATATCCGGCCCCGGATTTACCTCGAGACCAAGGGCAATCGCCACTATATCCGGAGTAAGCTCCCCATCGCGGGGAACAGTGCCGTCCAATCTGCCTTTTATCGGAATGGAAGTGTTATTCAATAAACCTTTTAACCCTTTTTCCAGAAGTGGGTAACCCTCCTCCAGAACCAGAATACTATTGCAGTTTTCAGTTAGTTTTCTGACTTGATCAAGCGGAGCTGGGTACTGACTGATTTTCAATACATGATAAGGAATTCCGGATGGATAATTTTCCTGAAGGTAATTAAAAGCAATACCACAAGTAATGATTCCCAGAGAGTTGTCGGTTCCTGAAAAATACTGATTAAATACGGAATTTTCTGACTCTGCGGCAAGGTCAGCCTGTATCCCCAGTAATCGTTTATAACGTTTGCGTGCAATGGAAGGCAGCAAAATAAACTGTTGCGGATCCTCGGGCAGTTTCAGCGTATTTTGGTCCATCATGCTCCGTGTGGTTACCGATGCCCGCGAGTGAGATAAACGTGTGGTTATGCGCATCATAACAGGCAGCCCAAATTTCTCGGATAAATCAAAACCGGCAAAAACCATATCATACGCTTCTTGCTGATTGGTGGGTTCCAACACTGGTAGCAAGGCAAAATCGGCATAAAATCTTGAATCCTGCTCATTCTGTGATGAATGCATGGAAGGATCATCTGCCACCACCACAATCAAGCCTCCGCAGCAGCCGGTTATAGCGGCGTTGATAAAACCATCGGCAGCCACATTTAAGCCAACATGCTTCATGCAAACTATCGCTCTTTTGCCAGAATATGACATTCCCAAGGCAGCTTCCATGGCTGTTTTCTCATTGGCTGACCAGGCGCTGTGAATACCTTTTTCTTTAGTCAACCGGCTTTTCTGAATATATTCTGTAATTTCTGTTGATGGAGTTCCAGGATAAGCATAAACCCCGGAAATGCCTGAATCCAGTGCTCCCTGTGCAATTGATTCGGCGCCAAGTAAAACAAGTTGTTGCATTTGAGTTATATTAAACCAAAAAGGCAGCTAATCATTTGCCGCCCGTTGTAAAAGTACCATAATTTTGTTTGACAACAACCGTTTTAAGGTATATTTGCCAACTGAAGACTATGATGAAACTTATACCCATAAGCCTTTTCGTACTGCTATTTTTAATAGCCAGTCCCATTCATGCCCAGGTACCGGAAAAGTCGAATATTATCCACCTTACCGGACGTACCCTCAGCGACACTAATGAGCCTATTCCCTATGTGCATGTGATCCTGGTAAATAAAAGACTAGCTACAGCAAGCGATCTACTGGGAAATTTCAATTTCCCAGCTGAGATTAATGATACCATCATATTCAGAGCGGTAGGCTTTAAATACTCGACCATGGTTGTCAAAGACACTTTTGCTATGAAGTATCCTTTCATTCCAATTTATATGCATGAGGACACCATTATGCTGAAAGAGTTGGTTATCAGGCCATGGCAGGGAAATTATCAACGGTTTAAACAGTCAGTACTGGCGTATAAATTGCCGATAACCGAATTGGATCGAGCGGTAAAGAACCTGAACATGATGGATCTTAAAGCCTTACTGATCAATTCTCCTCCTTCGCCAACAATGGCCTTCAGGAATACAATGAAAGTTTATAATGACCGTTTATACTGGGCGGGACAATTGCCTCCTGTGAGCATTACCAATCCGCTTGCATGGGCCCAGTTCTTTAAAGCGCTTAAAAACGGTGAATTCAAAAAAAAGTAAATTCTTGATAATTAACCTGTTAAGATATCGGCTAATTATTGTTCTCACTCTGATGCTCGTGCCGGGCATTAGTTTGATAGGGCAAAGCACGATTAAGATTTCCGGTTCTGTTCATGATGAAACCGGGATTCCGGTTGAAGATGTGAATATTGCGGTTAAGACTACAACATCGGGAGCAATCTCTTCAAAATCCGGTCTTTACCAGTTAAAACTGAGTAAAAAGCCGGAATACACCCTGCAAGTTTCCAAAATCGGGTATACCCGCAGGGAATTGGTCATAAAAATTGCTGATTATCCGAACCCTGATAATATTGTATTCGATTTTATTTTGGAAAAGTCCGTCGAAGCGTTGAATGAGGCAATTATCAGACCTGACCGTGATCCGGGGTCAAACCTGATGCGTATCGATCCAAAATTGGTTTTCATTTTACCAGATCCATCGGGGAATTTTGAAGGTTTGATTAAGAAAATGACCGGAGTGGCCTCATCAAATGAACTCTCATCGCAATACTCCGTAAGGGGAGGAAATTTTGATGAAAATCTGGTATATGTGAATGATATTGAGATTTACAGACCATTTCTGATCCGGTCGGGCCAGCAGGAAGGATTGAGTTTCATTAATTCGGATTTAGTAGCATCTGTGCTTTTTTCAGCGGGTGGATTTGATGCCCGCTATGGCGATAAACTTTCTTCAGTTCTGGATATCAAGTACCGGAAACCAGTGGATTTTGCCGGTTCCGCCTCGATGAGTTTGATGGGTGGAACCTTGCATTTTGAGGGAACAAACAGTAGCAGGAGGTTTTCCTATATAACCGGAATACGATATAAGACCAATAAATATATTCTAAACAGCCTGGAAACCAGAGGAGACTATAATCCTAAGTTTGCTGATATTCAAACTTATCTCACTTATGATGTTACCCCGGAATGGGAGATAAGCTTCCTGGGCAATATTGCCAACAACAAGTATGATTTTGAACCCGTAGATCGTGAAACATCCTTTGGCACCTACAAGCAAGCCTTGCAGCTGAAAATATATTTTGATGGTAAAGAAAGGGATGAATTTACCACCTACATGGGTGCTGTTACGGCTGGTTTTAAACCCAATAATAAACTGGAAATGAAATGGATTGCTTCTGCTTTTCGCACACAGGAAGCCGAAACATTTGATATTCAGGGCCAATACGCTTTAAATGAACTGGACAAGCAACTCAACTCTGAGAGTTATGCTGATAGTATCCTGAATCTTGGAATTGGAACCTATCTCGATCATGCCCGCAACAAACTGAAAGCCAATGTTTTCAGTTTTGAATATAAAGGGGCTTATAAAACTGATGCTCATTGGCTCCAATGGGGCGCTCGTTTTCAACACAGCACTTTTACCGACAAAATAGAAGAGTGGATGATGCTTGATTCAGCTGGTTACTCGCTGCCCTATTCCGATTCATTGGTAAATTTATATACCACACATTTTGCCGAAACCACGCTAAATCCAAACCAGGTTAACGGATATGTGCGCGACTCGTATGAAAAACAGCTGGCCAAAGGAAAACTGATTCTGACTGGCGGTCTTCGCACCACTTATACCGATATCAACGAGGAGTGGCTGATCAGCCCAAGAGCAAGTGTGTCATTTCAGCCATACACAAAAAAGGATTTGCAATTCAGGCTATCGGCCGGCTCCTACCATCAACCTGCCTTTTTTAAGGAATTAAGAGATCTTTCCGGGCAAATTCACACCAATGTTAAAGCGCAGAAATCCCTGCACTTTGTTGGTGGCACCGATTACTACTTTCTGGCATGGAAAAGAGCCTTTAAATTCACTACTGAGCTGTATTATAAATATTTATGGGATTTGGTTCCGTATGAAGTGGATAACGTCCGAATCCGCTATTACGGCGCTAACATGGCTCATGGCTACGCTGCTGGTTTTGATTTAAAAGTGAATGGTGAATTTGTTCCGGGTATTGACTCCTGGGCAAATGTATCAATTATGCAAACGCAGGAAGATATTGAAGGTGACACAATAGGTTACATTGCCCGTCCCACCGACCAGCGCGTAAACGTTGGGATTTTCTTCCAGGATTATCTTCCAAATAATAAGTCATACAAAGCACATCTCAACCTGCTTTTTGGAACCGGACTTCCTTTTGGGCCTCCTGGAAGCCAGGCATATAAATCGGCTTTGCGTGTTCCTCCATACCGACGGGTGGATATCGGATTTTCGAAGATCCTGATCGATGGAAATAAAAAATCAACCAATCGCTATCTCAAAAATTTCAAATCGCTTTGGTTAAGTCTGGAGATTTTTAACCTGCTGGACATTAACAATACTATTAGCCATATCTGGATAAAGGATATTACCAACCGTCAGTATTCAGTGCCAAATTACCTGACTGGCAGGCGTTTTAATGTTAAACTGCAAGCAATTTTCTAGCTCATGGTTTTTCTCCAGCCTTTTTTTCTGTTTGGTTTATTTCTTTTAGCCATTCCCATACTCATTCATTTCCTTAATTTTCGCAAGTCTAAAACGATATATTTCAGTTCGTTGAGATTTATTGAAGAAGTGAAATCCACTTACCGTAAAAGAAATCGCTTAACTGATATTTTGTTGCTCCTGCTACGGATTATTGCGTTGGCTTGCCTGATCATTGCATTTGCCCAACCCGTAATTCAATCAAAAAATCCACTGGCGGGCCAGGCTTCTTCGGTAGTTTGTGTATTTTTGGATAATTCTCAAAGTATGGAACTCCTTGGGCAAGGAGAACCGCTCTTACAGAAAGCCAAATCGAGAGCAAAAGAAATAATCGGAAAATTTCCTCCCGATAGCAGGTTTATGCTTCTTGATAATGAGTATTCAAAGGGTTTGCAGGGTATTACAGACAAAGAATTGACAATAAAGGCAATAGATGAAGTAAGATCCTCTGCAAAGCAGTTATCGATGGATGAAATTCTAAGTTTTTATGATCAGAAAAATGACGGTAAGGAAGCAAAATTCTCCTCGTTGGTGCTGATTTCCGATTTCCAGCAGTCCATGTTTACCAAACCAATAGAACACAGCACTGCCAGTGCTACTATTTTCCCGATCGTGATCAAGCCGGATAAAACTGCTAATATCAGTATTGACACTTGCTGGCTCGACAATCCATTGACGCTATTAGGGCAGAACAATCTGCTGATAGTCAGGATTAATAATCGATCTGACCAGGATTATCCTGATTATCCGGTGAGGCTGTTTATAAATGATACTTTACGAAACGAAACAACCATAAATTTAGCTTCAGGGACAATAACCGAGGCGGCGCTTCCTTTTCAGCCCAAAACCCGGGGCTGGCAAACCGGATCTATTCAGATATCAGATTTTCCGGTAGTTTTTGACAACGAATTGCTGTTCAGCTTCCGTATTGAGTCCAATATTCCTGTTTTGCTTTTGTATGATGGCAAGGAGAATCAATTTCTGAAAAGTGTTTTTGGTAACGACCCCTATTTTCAGTTAGAATCTTTTGTCGAGAAAGGATTTCCAAGGTCTGATTTTAAAGATTATAATCTGGTAGTTCTTTCGGGGATCAGAAAAATAGATTCTCAAACCAGCTCGAAAGTTCGGGAGTTTCTTGCTTCGGGAGGAACCGTTTGGTTTTTACCTGAAATATCCGGAGAAACTGATAATTACAATAACCTTTTAAAATCGATAAATGTTCCTGTAATTCAAAATGTTATTCCATATCGTGTTGAGTCTGGGATCGCATTGAAACAGAATCGCTGGTTGCAGGAGGTAGTGGTAAATGTGGATAAGAGGTTGCGTTTGCCCTATTTTAACCAGTCGCTGCGAATTTCCCCCTCATCACCTGACCGTACCGATTTACTGAATTCAGTATCCGGCGATCTGCTTCTAAGCCAGTTCAGGGTAGGCAACGGCTCATTTGTTTTATCAGGGTTTCCTTTGGACGAACAGGTTACTGATTTCATGTTTCACCCGTTGTTCATCCCGATTTGTTATCGGATTGCCAACATGAGCAAAAAGAGTTCGGCCCTTTATCAGGTTAACGGACAAAACAGACCAGTATCAGTACATCGTGCTGGTTTATCGGCCGGAGAAGTAGTGCGGTTGAAAAACAGCAAAACCAACTTTGAAACCGTTCCTCTTCAGCGTGCAGGAGTGGGATCAGAGACGGTTTTATTTCCAGGTGATGTGGCACAAGCCGGCCAATACAGCGTTATTGCCGGAACTGATACGTTAGGCAATATTTCATTCAACTATTCGCGGGTGGAATCGGACTTGACTTGTTTATCGGATTCGTTGATCAAAAAACGACTTAGTGATTCGGGATGGAATATTTCTATGAATAATAATTCATTATCAGCTGAAAACTCATCAGAACCAGCCATTGATATTGCTCCCAAAAAAGTATGGTATTACTTTCTGGTCATGGCTTTAGTGGCATTAATTGCTGAGTCTTTTGTAATGAATAAAAAAAAGTGATTTCTTTGTATAATTATTTTTAAAACATCTTACACATGAAACCAACTGACTACATCAACCGCGAAGATTTATATGGAGCCCACAATTACCATCCGCTACCGGTAGTTTTAGATCGCGGTGAAGGTGTTTTTGTTTGGGATGTTGAAGGAAAACGGTATTTCGATTTCCTATCGGCTTACTCTGCCGTAAATCAGGGTCATTGTCATCCCAGGATCATAAAAGCCCTTGTTGAGCAGGCGTCCCGCTTAACCCTAACCTCACGAGCCTTTTATGCGGCTGCGCTTGGGGAATATGAGGAATACATAACCAAGTATTTTGGGTACGATAAAGTTTTGCCCATGAATACCGGTGCCGAGGGTGATGAAACTGCACTGAAACTGTGCCGAAAATGGGCCTATACAAAAAAGGGCATAGCAGAAAATGAAGCCAAGATTATTGTTTGCGAGGGAAACTTCCACGGTCGCACCATTACGGTTGTATCGATGTCTACCGATCCGGATTCTTATGGTGGTTTTGGTCCGTTCACTCCCGGGTTCATCAAGATTCCCTACAATGATATTCCTGCCCTTAAACTTGCATTACTGGATCCGAATGTTGCCGGATTCCTGGTTGAACCGATCCAGGGAGAAGCAGGGGTATTTGTCCCGGATGAAGGTTATTTAAAGACAGCCTTCGATCTTTGTAAAGAAAATAATGTCCTTTTTATAGCCGATGAGGTACAAACAGGTATTGCGCGAACTGGCAAATTACTGGCTTGCGATCATGAGCAAGTGCGCCCGGATGTTTTGATTCTTGGCAAGGCATTGTCAGGCGGGGTTTATCCGATTTCTGCGGTACTTGCCGATAATGATATCATGTTGTGTATCAAGCCTGGCGAGCATGGATCAACCTTTGGAGGTAACCCAATGGCAGCCAAAGTTGCAATTGCCGCCCTCGAAGTAATCAAGGATGAAAAACTCGCTGAAAACGCGGAAAGGTTAGGGAAGATATTCCGCGCTGAACTGTTAAATATTAAATCGGACCGGATTGAACTGATACGTGGCAAAGGGTTGCTCAATGCAGTTATTATCCGTCCAAAGGGCAGCCAAACCGCCTGGGATGTGTGTATTGCTTTGAAAGAGAATGGATTGCTAGCTAAACCTACGCATGATCATATTATCCGTTTTGCACCTCCATTAGTGATCACGGAGGAACAGATAATGGAAGCTGCCGCGATCATCCGGAAAACGATTGAAGGGATGTAAACCTATGCGGGCGTTTTGCTTCTGCATCCTTTTGTTGACGGGTATTGTTGAAAATCCGGTAAAGGCACAGTTAACCGATCAGCCGGCAGGTATATGGTTCAAAAAAACAAGTACCCCAATTGGCCGGTTCGCATATAGTCAGGCAATATTATGGCCGTCTTCGATTGGCGGACATCTATACTTGTACATCAGGGATGGTCAGCTGGGAAACCTAAAGGACATTTATTCGCTTAAAACCTACCGGAGGACGTTTACGCTTCCACCGGTTTGGGATAATGATTCATTGATCTGGAATTACGGAGCTCATCCAATTATGGGTTCGTTTTCCTATCTGGCTTACCGGAATAAGCGGGGGCATTGGGCCGAAGCATTTGCAGGAACTGCCATTAATTCGGCGATTTACGAATACCTGATAGCGGGAGGTACACAACAACCCAGTATCAATGATCTGGTTGTAACACCGATATTAGGCAGTGTTTTGGGCGAAGGGATTTATCAGGTCAAAAAGCTACTGCTAAGGGATCACCAACTTAATTGGGTTGAAAAGATTATCATAACGATAACTGATCCTTTTGAGGTGTTTTATTACGGGTTCAATTACCGGAAAATCTGCAAGGTAAATTACCGGTAGAGGATTCTGGAAAAATGGCACGCGAATGACGCGGATCCCTACGGGAGCGCGGATTTTCGCGGATCTTTTTTATCCGGTCGATGGTTGCACCCATCGCTGATATATTGCGCCCTTTCAGGTAGATGGGCTGCACCCATCGCTGTTTTATTGCGCCCTTTCAGGGCTGTTGGTGATTAGGTGTTAGCTCTTTTGGCACGCTCCCAGTTTACGGATTGTTTCTTTTTTATGTATCGCATGAAGCCAAGGTAAACTGAATAATTCATGATAAAGAAGTAGTAAGGAACAAACAGCAGTTTGACACTGATCTGCCGGAACTCGAGTATCCAGCCGAGGATAGCTGAAAAATAGAACAAAAGTTGGCCCAGGAAAAGGATGGAATAAAATCCGGGAGAGCCAGCTTTTAACTCAAGCAAACTCAAAATAAGATTTGTTACCAGAATAATGGAGAGTGATAAAGGAGCGAGCGACCAACGCAGCACACGATGTGAAATGTATTGGAAGGACAATCTCCCATATTTAAAAACATTAAGCAATTTCCTTAGTCGGACAATGGATTGGATACCGCCGGCAGAGATTCTGATTTTCCGTTTCAGTTCTTCCTTCACGTTAGCCGATGCCGTTTCGCTCGCGTAAGCTTCGGGATTATACTGAATGGTATAGCCTTTCATTGCGATTCGAAGGGATATAATAAAATCATCGAGCAAAGTATCGGGCTCAACATCCTGGTATAACTCGGTGCGTACAGCAAAAAGCTCACCGGCTGCACCCACTACTGAATACCATTCAGCGTCCCACTTTTTAAGGGTTGACTCATATTTCCAATAGATGCCCTCCCCTGCCCCGGCGGCTGCTTCAGCGGTATTCTGCTGTATGCGCTTTTCGCCGGAAACGCAACCTACTTTTGGATTACGGAACATATCAACAATAAGTCTGACTGACTCCGGACCTAACCTGGTATTGGCATCTGAAAAAACGATTATCGGCGTGGTAACCAGTTTAACAGCCCTGTTCATGGCGGCAATTTTCCCATTCCGCTCTGGAAGGTGATATACGCTAACGCCCGGATATTTCGCCAAAAGATCCGGTGTGCCATCATTGGAACCGTCAGTAACCCAAACCATCCTGATCTTGTCCTTTGGATAGTTAAGTTCCAGACTGTTTTGAATTTTCATGTCCACGAAATCCTTTTCGTTATAGGCTGCTACCAGAAGTGTTACTTCGGGTAAATAATCCTCATTGCCTGAGAATTTTCGATTCAGCTTAAATAATCGTCGCACGCGGACCACGAAAAAAAGTAGTATGCCATATCCGATATAAGCATAGAATACAATAAAAACACATAACCAAAATACCACTTGTAAAGCAATCATATTCATCAGTATTATAATGAATTAAACTTTTTCCCATTCACCTGATTCAGCATTAAAACGCTTAATTACCCTGGCCGGGTTTCCAACAACTATAGAGAAATCCGGAATATCCCTGGTTACCACACTTCCAGCCCCGATTTGGCAGCGACGTCCAATTTTAACTCCGGCCAGCACAACCGAATTGGCTCCGATATGTGACTCCTCGCCAATAACTACCGGCCTGATATCCAATGGTTGAACACTTGAATTCCGGGTACCATCCTTGTAACCGTGATTAAACCCGCTGACAAAAACATGCTGGCCCAGTCCCGATCCGTTTCCCATGGTAACCGGGCCAATAATCACGCTCCCGATCCCCACCCTCACTCGTTTACCCAGGATAACATTGCCCGAGCCGTTGTTTACCACACAATAACTTTCGATAGTGCTGTTGTCGCCCAATTCAAAGCGGTTATAAGGAAATACATCCATACGGGATTGCCGGCGGATTAAGGTATTGGTGCCCCTTTTATGGAAAAACCGATTAACAAAAAGCCGAATATACCAACGGGGGCGGGGCCTTCGATTTGGTGTAATCAGCCACATTGCCAGTTTTTGAATTTTCGGGTTCGACTTTAACCTGGCTTTCAATCCGGTATCGGGCATTTTTCTTGAATTTTGAGTTTCAGATTTTTCCTTTTCAACCACTTTCACTGCCTGGTAGATTTGATCAACATTATTCTCCCAGGTGTGGCTGCGTGCAAAAGCTTTTCTTTGATTGGAAAGAGTGGGTGAATCTTCATCGAGTGCCTTTTGAATCAACGATATGTAATCATTAACCGATTCACCCAGGTAAGTAAAATCAGCAAAATAATCCATGGCTTTTGTTGCACTGGCCACAGTAGGTTTTCCCATAGCCAGATACTCATCGATTTTCCTTGGATAATTACCTATTGTTGCATCGTTGATCCTTTGGGGATTCAGGCAAACATCAAAACCTTGAATATAACCAGGCAATTCCTCCGGTTTTCTCGATCCCAGAAAGACAACATTCTGCTGCTCATGCAGTTTAGATTGCTTAAACACTTCATCTTCCGGGCCTACCAAAACCATGGTCCAATCGGGCTGGCGTGTTGCAATCTCCTCCATAGTTTCCACATTCAGCCTTCTGGAACTCAGGAATCCCACATACCCAATAACTGGCTTTTTAATAGATGAAAGGTCCGCTGGTACTACAATTATCTGTTTATCATCATTATAAGCCTCAATATCGCATCCCTGCCCCACCATATAAGAATGGGGATTAAACTTACGCCCATATTCGGTGTAGAGCGTTGAATTATTGACAATTACATCTGATTTTCGAATAAGCTGTGGCTCCAGTCTTACGCCGTGTTTTTTCCAAAATGGATTTTTGATCAGGTAATCCCTCATATAATAAATATATAGGGAGGGCTTAAGGAGTTCCTTTTGATAGAGGCCCAGGAACATGTTGCTGTCGTTGAAGAGATAATAGTTTGAGAAGTTCAGGTCCCTGATCGCCTTACGGATTTCATTGGCAAATCTCTTATTATTAATCAGGTTAAGCCGGTCAAAGATTTTCCCATCGGGCAGTGAATTGATTGATTCAATGATAGTTTTGGGATTTAAAACCCAAAGGTTTTGCTGTACTTGCTCGATAGCCTGTTCCTGGCCATTCAAAACCCGAATTCTCCGCTTTACTTTTTCGGTATTTTTTTCTGTATACCGGCTTTTTCTATCGAGCGGGTTATTCACGTAAAGTACTCGGTTATTGCGGCTCATTACCTCTGCGATATTTTTGCAATTACTGCCGATTTCAATATCCCAGGGTTGAATGCCTATAACAATAATATCACGATTTTCCATGTCGGTTACTTTTTCGATTTTACACCTATCTCATGGTAAATACCCAGGACTTTTTCAGCCATTCCGCGCCATGAAAAGCGCTGAGCATTGGCCAGTCCCTTTGTTTTCAGTTCCAGTTGCAGCTTAGGGTCCTGCATAATGGTGATCATTGCCTGTGCAATTTCCTCCGGTTTAAAAGGATCGATAATAAAAGCTCCGTCGCCGGCAACTTCAGGCATTGATGAAGTATTTGAAGTAATCACCGGTGTTCCGCAAGCCTGTGCCTCCAGAATTGGTATACCAAAACTCTCCCGGAAGGAAGGATACAGGAAAAGATCAGCCAGGCTATAAATGGCAGGCAATTCAGCATTATTTACATATCCGGTAAGAAAAATATTGCTGATCAGGCCGGGCTTTCCAATTTCATCGAGTATGGAGGTAAGGTCCTGATGGTCAAAATCGAGCATAACCAAGGGGATATCTAAACCAGTGCGCTCTCTAAAAATCGAATAAGCCAATAAAGTGCCTGGGGTATTCTTTTTCTGGACCGTATTTCCGAGAAAAAAGAAATAGTGCTCTGGCAGGCGGTATTTTGCTCTCATTTGTTCAACAACCTGCAAATCGGTTACTTCTTTAAAGTGCTCGCCTACACCATTATAAACGGCTCTTAATTTAGTTGGATCGAGTTTAAAAAAGTCAGCAATCCGCTCTTTTTCATACTCACTAACGGTAATTACCCTGGCACTCTTTTTTACCACGATAGGGACATTATGCCGACGGTAAACATTTCCAAATCGCTGATAAGCAGTGCCTTTCCCTTTTAATAGCGACAGAAAGCTCCCCTCCATATATATCATATCGTGCAAGGTAAGCACCAGAGGGACCCCTGGCATTTCGGGTGCGGTATTGCTGGTACAGTGTAAAATATCGCATTTTAGTCGTTTTGCAGCCCTCGGCAAAGCAATCTGCTCCCAGGTGGGATATGGTCCACCTCCGAGCTCAACTACCTTAAAATTAGCTGTTTCATCAATGCATTTATCAACATCCGGTTTAACTAAAATAAAGTATTCATTTACCTTGTCAATCTCCTGGAGGTTTTTAATGAGTTCGAGAACCACAACATCCATACCGTGCTTCTTTTCTCTGAACAATCGCTGAGCTTCAATGGCAATTCTCATTTTTATTATTCCTTTCCCGTGTTCATTTTTGATTGGATTTATTCTCCGTCACCCCATGCTGGGTGTGAATAAAAGTCTTATTAGCACCTTTGAGTTTGAATAACGACCTGAACATCAGCCAAAAACCCATTGGCAATGTTAAAAGAGCCAATAAAGTTTGTTTGGTATAAAACTTTCTGTTCACTGAAAAAGCAAAAGCCAGAACTGTCAATATCCACACTACAAACCAGCATAAAAAGCTAAGAGCCAGGAACTCACTAGTCCACATATAATTAATCAGGGAAGCGGCCCCCATTATAGCAGTTAAAATGGTCATTATTCCGAGCAGCAGGATCCGTGGAGGCTGAATCATTTGATAAACCTTATCAAGGTAATCGATGTTAAAGCGGGTAAGGAACTGAATTAATCCATCCAGGGCAAACCTTCTGAAATAAACGAACTGAGCGGAGAGCCACCGGCGGCGCTGGTTCTCGAAAACTGCCTGTTTCTGCACTTTTTCATCTAATACCAGGGCATCATCCAGATATTCAATTTTAATACGATCGCGCAGCATGGTTAATTCCAGCTCTTTATCGAATCCTCCGATTGCTTTTATTTCGGTCATTCGCTTTTTAAACAGATCGTATTGAAAGGCCATTCCTGACCCAATCAAAGCCGAAGATAAACCGGCAACCCGGTGACCTTTTCTGAAAATGTGATTATTGATTTCTTCACTCACCGAGTCGAGCAAAGCCATGGTGGTATTCATATTCTTAGCCATCCGGTGGCCCTGAACAGCAATGAAACCAGATTCAAAAGCCTGATTAATCTTGTACAGAAAATCGGGCGCCATAATGTTATCCGCGTCAAGCACCACAGCAACCTGATAATCATCGCCAATAGCGGCCATAGCCGCATTTAAAGCCTTTGATTTGGTGCTCTTTTCAAATACTACTTCAATCACTTTAATTGGCATTTTTTTAAGGGCCGCAATGGTTTCAGGCTGAAACGAATCGGCGATTACCACCACATCAAATGATTCTGAAGGATAGGTCTGGTTGAGCGATGCCTCTGCTACCTCCAGAATTACCGTATCCTCTTTATATCCAGGTATGAGAACCGCCATTTTCCGGAGATTTGCAGTCGGTTGAACTTTTCTGCGGTACGGAAAGATTCCCAGAAATGCAAAGATGAAAATATAAACGGCTGCCAGACCCAGATAAACATAAACAATCAGTTCAAGGCAATTGACAACTAATTTTATGAATTCCATAAGATTACTTTATTAAATCAGTCAGTCGCTTAACAGACCTGCCATTGATGACAGTTTCCCACCAAACAGCCAAAACCAGCAGATTAAAGAGCTTGAAAGCTTGTAACTGTGAGTACCAGAACCAATTAGGATTACCTTGGTTTTCTTTGCGATATCGTTGAATAAACTCGGTTACCCAAGACATATTGATACCTGAGTTGATCAAACCTGACTGCAAAATCACTTTTTCGGTCAGATCGAGATTGGCTGTTGATTTGAAGAACAAGGGTAGAGGAGCAAAACCGCCCTGTTTTTTCTTAGTCATCAGCTCCTTAGGCATTGAGGCAGCAAATAGTTTCCGGTGAATGACCTTGCTTTTTCCACGGCCTTTAAGCAGATCCTTATACTCACCAGCAAAACGGTAACCTCTTGGCAATTGCGACTGGAATGCAGCAACATCCTTATCCATATAAGGGAAAGCAATATTGATATCGCGGAGTGCCGCATTTTGCCCGGCTTTAAATAATATCACTTCATTAATTACCTGTTTTACATCCACATAATATTGGCGCTGGAAGAAAAACTCATCAAAATCGCGCGATGGTTTAAGTCTGGTGGGTAGTCCATATTTGCGTGAATCCGCATTTTTCAAGCCCAAAGATTTCAGCTCGCCTGGTGAAAATCCAAAGGCATCGCCATATAGGATATTAAGAATTTTGCGATTGTGGAAAGCATAGCGGAATAGATTATCGTCATGAGAACTAGTTCTTTTGCTCTCCATCCGGTAAAAAGCTTTTTGAAGGAATCCCATACCGAAACTTCTAATCAGGTGATTCATTGCC
>CAIXKO010000515.1 GCA_903919925.1 uncultured Bacteroidota bacterium
ACCCGGTTAAAATCATATAATGAATAGAGTTTGCGTATCAGGTTGGCCTTTAGCTCATTGTTGTCGTCAACGGCATTGATGGCATCTTTCAGGATATGGGCCTCCTCCTCCGAAAAATGCAGCAAGTCCGACAACTCTTTTATCCTGCCCTCGATTTTACGGATCCGGTACCCGCCATCTTCCGTTTCCACAATCAAACCCACACTGCGGATTGCCGCAACATAGCGGTAAACCGACCGGTGGGAGAGATCTAAACGGTGGCCTATCTCATCCAAACTGTAATACCGGCCACTGCTGAGCCAAATCAACAGTTTGAGGATCCGTTCAATTTTGATGATTTCTGTGGCTGACATTCCGGATTTATTAGGGTTGGCAAAGAAAACAATCGGGTAAACGGGTTTTTATTAATTCGGGTTACAGAATGGCTGGATTTTGGGAAATCTCCTTTCTTTTTATCTATCCGGTGAAAAATTAAAGCGGATGATTAACTTCATTGCCTGTCAACCTCTTATGCGTTATTGCATTTTGCGCATTCGTACTTTTTTTTATCGCTTTTCTTTTTTGTTTATCATTTTTTATAAACTCACTTATTTTTAACTTTTCCTCGTTTGTAAGAGGTCTTGGGTCAACAAATAAGTCAATTTCAACCGGTTCTACTCAATAATCATGGCGTTTGAGCAGGTGCGGGAATTTTTTCTTAGCATGAAGGAAAACGCCGAATAATAAGCACCCAGCTGATTTTAAAGGACAAACTGGCATTTCATTTTTTTCAATCGTTTATACAAAGAATCTGCTCTATCCTTTCCATTGGAAATTTAACTGATATAGCAATTATTTCAAGCGAAACACCATTTTTGTATAATGCTTTTACTAATTCTATGTCTTTTTGTTCTTGTTTTTTTCGTTCTGATTCCCTTTCTTCTGCTAATGATTTTTCAACTGCCCGCTTTGTTTTTGAACTTTCATCAGCTTTTCTCATCGAAGCATAATCATACGCTAATAATTCTTCTTTTGACCAATTGTGTTTATCAGCATCTTCGTAAGCGTGTATCAATCCTTCATCATTTACATTTTCAGGTATTACATCAAGATTTGGTGCTTTTTCCCGAAATGCTATATCATTTTTTATATCAACGAATTTCATAATTTTAATTTACTGATACAAAGTTAGGGAAAAGATGCAAGATAACCATAAGGGGGTTGAAAATCTTCAACCCCTACAACTTACTAATTTTGCCCTATCCCAACCTCACCAATTCCTTCAGTTCCTTACTGCTCAAATCGCCGAGCCACTTTTCACCAGTGTTTACGGTGAGGTTGACGAGCTCCTTTTTGCTGATAATCATGCGGTTGATCTTCTCTTCGAGCGTGCCGGTGGTGAGCATGCGGTAAACCATTACATTTTTTGTTTGACCAATACGGTAGGCACGGTCGGTGGCCTGATTTTCCACCGCCGGGTTCCACCATAAATCATAATGAATGACATTGGATGCCCCAGTGAGATTTAATCCGGTGCCGCCAGCCTTGAGCGATAAGATAAATATTTTATTATGAGCACTTTCCTGAAATTCGGTCACTAAAGCATCGCGTTTGGGCCGCGATAATGTTCCATGTAAAAAGAGAGGCTCCGTGTGATATCGCTGGTTAATTAATTCAACCAGTAAATCGCCCATCTCCTTATATTGTGTAAAAATCAGTGTCTTTTCATTCGCTTCTAGAATATTATCGAGCAAATTAAACAATAAAATCATTTTTCCTGATAAATCGGGAGTTTTTGATCCGGTTTTAATAAATTGAAAAGGATGATTACAAATTTGTTTTAGTGCAATGAGCAATTTGAATACTTTTCCGCTCCTTTCGATACCGGTAAATGAATCTATTTCCTCTATGGAATTCTTTACAACCTCTTCATAAAGAGCTGCTTGATTTTTTGTTAAAGAACAATACTGATCGTTTTCAATTTTATCGGGTAAATCCTGAATAATTGATTTATCGGTTTTTAACCGCCTTAAAATCAGTGGAGCGGTTATTTTCCTGAAATAATTTACCTGATGCTGATCGTGATAAATCTGAATGGGTATGGCATATTCCTTTTTAAACGATTTTTCGCTGCCCAGATAGCCGTGATTCAAAAAATCCATGATGCTCCAGTAATCCGTCAAACGATTTTCGACAGGCGTTCCGGTCATGGCAATTTTCATACCGGCGCTGATTTTTTTCACTGCCCGGGTTTGATCGGTTTCCGGATTCTTGATATTCTGGGCCTCATCAATAATCAGCACGCTCCAGGTTTGTTCTTCAAATTGGGTAATATCCGATCGCAAAATTCCATACGAGGTAATTAACAGGTGACAATCAATATCCCAGTTACGCTTTTGGCCATGATACACCCGTGTAGTTAAGCCGGGAGCAAATTTGGCCACCTCCTTTTCCCAGTTCGTTAATAATGAGGTAGGTACAATGGCGAGCGCAGGCTTTTTATCAAGCCCCCCCTCATCACGCAGTTTTAGCAAAAGGGTAATCACCTGAATGGTTTTTCCGAGCCCCATATCGTCGGCAATCAAGCTGCCCAGTGCAATCTGTGAGTTCCGGTAAAGCCATTGGTAGCCACTTTGCTGATAAGGACGTAACAGGGCATTTAATCCGGCCGGAAGGTCCACTTTGCGCTCCCTGGTCATTTTGCGGATCGCCACCCTTACTTCATCGGTTAAACTGATGCCGGCTCCCTCATACTCCTCAGTGAGCGCAACTTGCATCAGCCGGAGCGGTTTCAGCGATTCATTTTTATCGAGCCGTTTCAAAATGGCCTTGATTTCATCAGGATTAATCAGAATATACTGATCCTTAAACCTGACAAGGCCTCCTGCACCCGCTGCCAACTTGCGAAACTCGGCAGTGGTGATCAGCTGGTTGCCCAGGGCGATTTTCCAATCAAAATCAAGTAATGCACCCATCGTTAAAAAGGACTTTTGAACGGTTCCTGTACCTTTCATCCTGATATGCATAGATACCGCCGGGCGTACCAGCTCCTTAAGCGATTTAGGTAGCACCACCTTTACTCCAAACAATTGAATGACCGGTAATATCCCGATTAAAATTTCTGCAAAATCATTACCCGAAATGTGCAAATTCTTCTTTCCGGATGACTGTATCACGATTTTCAGTCCAGGCAGATGTTCAGCCAGTAAAGTCAGATTTTTTAATACCTCATAATGCTCTTTCTGATATCCGGCATTGGTCAGAAAATCATTCAGCGATACCGGCAGCATCATTTCATCGCTCTTTTGCTCTATCGCCACTTCCACGTCAAACCCATCGCGGGCTTCCTGAACCATTATCACCGGAATAAACGAACCCGAAATGATATGGAACTTGCTCAGCCAGATATGGATGCTGCCAGGAATTTCCTTTTCGCTCATCCCGGTAAATGTAACCGGCATGCCGCCAAAGAACAGTCGCGCCAGCTTTTCATCCACATGATTCTGGATGATCCAGCCGGGCTGATGAACATGAGCTACCATAAACCGGCTCAAAAACCACGAGCAAATCAGCGTGAGACTGTCTTCACCGGAAACATACCTGATCAGCGGTTTCTTTCCTTTTTTACCCGGTATTTCAAAATAAACCAAATCGGGCCTCATGCGCGCAAGTAACCCGTTGAATATATCACTCACCGGCTGATTCAACAGGGCAGGCTCCCATCGGATTATAAATTGCTCATTTACTGTTTGATAGATATTGGGAACACACCCATGATGAATCGCCAGACTGATACAAAACTGATAAACATCAGTCAGAAAACGGAGATCCGGACAAATCATATCGAGATGCCGCGTTGAAATCCGGCTGATCACCGGAATGATATCCATAAACTCCACTTCCTTCAAAGCTGTTTGCCCGGGATAGCTGCGGTTAAGTTTGAATCTAATCGCAACATTATCATCAGCAACTATTTGTACTGATTTTACCATCAGATAGGGATCGGCAAATCCCGTATCTACCTCTTCTTCATGCTCTTGTACCGATAGTTTAACACAAGTGCCGAGCTCCTTCCATGCTTTTGAAACAACTGATTTAAAATCGGTTTTACTGAATAGTGGCGTGGGATTCAGCAGCGCTTTCAATGACTCCATGAGATCATCCATCCGGGTAAAATCGATGGGTTCATCGCTCTTTTCAAGCGGAGACTGTGGGATGACAGGTACTTCATCTCGGTACATATCGCTGATCAGCCTGATGGAATCAATGGCAGAAGCCGGCACCGCAATTTGCCTTGACTCCAGGGCGGCAGGAATATCCAGTCCATGTAATTCAAAGAGCATGAATGGGTTGCGATCAATCTCAACGGAAATGGTATAAATAATGGCGGCAATATGTTTGCACGGAACGGCACTATCCGGACAGGTGCAATCCATTTTCAGATCGCGCCAGGTTTTTGGAAAAAGAGGAAGATTATGACGCGTAACCACCTCGATAATGGAAGTGGGAAGATCGTGTTTCAGCAACATGGATACCAGGTAAGGATCCCCGATGAGCTCATCGAGAAACCGTTCCTTCTGCTGCTTTGAAAACTCAGTAACCTCCAGTGTTATCCGGTACGGAAACCGCCTCGAACCCTGCACGCTTCCATAGATTTTGTTTCCGGTGGTAGTGAGCTTCAGCACCGATCCGTTGTTGGCATAAGTACGCCCCCGGGGCAGGCGGTTGCTGTAATCGATATGAGCCAGAGACTTTAGCCACTCCTGTCCCCACCAAGTTTTCCCGAATTGTGTAGCCATAAGAAAATGATCTTGCCGGTAAAGATATCAGAAGAAAAATAACCGGAAAAAGTAACTTTGCACGAACAAGTGACAGAAGAAGTGACGAGTGACGAGTGACAAGTGACACCTGCACCCTAACAATCTTCACGCTCTTCACGCTCTTCACGTTCTTTACGTTCTTTACACTCTTTACCTTCTTTACGTTCTTCACATTCTTAACCCTCTTAACGTCCTTTCGATGGATCCAAAGCAACGTTTTCTCACCGCTCTCCGGCGCGGAATTCCGGACCGGGTGCCCACATTCGACTTTCTTTTTCAGCAGCCGCTGTATGAGCATCTTATTGGAAGACGACCAGAGAGTTACAACGGCAAAGACGCTGTAGAACTGGCCATGGCTCTTCATCACGATGCCGTTTGGGTGCCTTTTGGCGGGTTTACCGGATTACAACCTAAGTACCTGTCTGACAATGTATATCAGGATGAATGGGGCACCACTTATCAGAAAAATGATTCATCATGGCCCATAGATGCGCCAATCGATTATCCGATAAAAAGCCGTGAGGACCTGAATAAATATATAGCACCCGACCCCACCCTGCCCGGCCGTGATGCGGAAATTATTGCAGCCATTGCCGCAAATACAGGCAACCTGGCTATACTTGGCGGAGTGAGCGGTCCGTTTTGCACCGCCTGGCTCCTGATGGGTTTTGAGCGTATTTGCTTTGCCCTGTATGAGGAGCCCGATTTGATCACCGATGTCCTTGAGTTATCGAACAGATATTTTAAAGAGGCGGCCCGCCGATCGGTGGAAGCAGGCTGCGTAGGGATGTGGATCAGCGAGGACCTGGGCGACAGCAACAGTTGTTTCTTTGCGATCGACCATTTCCGCGAGATCTTCCTTCCCTATATTGCTGATCTGGCAGATTATATCGATAGTTTAGGTGTTCCGGTTTTACTGCACTCCTGTGGCAACATCAATGCTTATCTCGATGATCTGGCGAAAACAAAAATCTGCTCGGTGCACCCGCTACAGCGCACGGCCCACATGGATTTGCGTAACATTAAAGAAAAGTACGGCCATCGGTTTTGCATCATCGGCAATATTGATTCCACCCGTACACTGCCTTTCGGAACCCCTGCCGATGTAGCAGCAGAAGTGAAGGAAGCCATCGAAATTGCCTCACCCGGAGGCGGTTATGTGCTTGCCTCCGACCACTCCCTGCACGATGGTATCCCGATTGAGAATATTATGGAGATGTTCAGTTTCCCCCGATAGCCGCGGTACCCCATAGCTGTCAACCTAAGGAAATTTCAGGTATACCCAGGCTTTGAATTTAGCGATTTATCGGCCAATTCTCTCAGTATCGATAATCGTACCCACCCCCTCGGGGCCGGGTCAAAATTCAGATTTTTAATTTCACCTCCAAAACGGGTTTTGAGGACCTCGGATCGATAAATTCCGCAAAGTTTTGGGCATCGATGGCGATCGGCCCTCCTTTTTTCAGATTTTATCGCCTAAAGCCGATTTTTTGAGTCGATTTTTCCTTTTTAGTTCATAATTAGCTCTTTCTGATGAAGTTTTCG
>CAIXKO010000516.1 GCA_903919925.1 uncultured Bacteroidota bacterium
GGTGGCAGGCCCAAAACGGACCTGTATATCGTACGATGCAAAATTCTGCCAATAATTTTTGCCGGGTATCCCCAACATGCTGCGCGTGCCTTTGTCAAAAGCAGTCTGAATATTTCGGGGAACCGGCAAAGTAGTTTGGACGGTAAGGGCCGCAGTAAAACTTAAAAGGCAGATGGTAAAGGTATTCTTGAATGAACGCATATCTCGAAGTGTTTAATGGTGGTTATGGACATAAATTAGGAATTTAACCGGTTATATTTTTTCATAATATCTTTCAAGCGATCATGTTTTAGCTCTATGGCATTATCCAAACTTTTGGATAACCTCGGCGAACGGTTGATGCGCTATATCTCCGTGAGCCGGAGGAACTCCCTGTTTTGCGGGAGCCATGCCGGAGCGGAAAGAACGGCCCTGATCTATTCGCTGGCTTGCTCCTGCAGGCTCCAAGGAATAAACACCTTCGAATACTTTTTGCCTGATGCTTTCAATTAAATTGTCAAAGTCTGAGATTGCCCGCCTTGAGAAAGAGTTGAGCGATGGCAAATCAACCAATTCAAAAGTGACCACTGTATGAAGTTTACCATTGAGAAGATGTGCCAGGTATTTATGATAAGCAAAAGCGGCTATTATGCCTGGTTAAAAAGTGGGCCGTCCAAGCTCTATTTGACCGTGTTACTGTCCATATTCTTGTGGTAGGTCCAGTTTTGTGTTTTGGGGATTTTGGCACGCAGTTGGCAAGTTTTGGGGGAAACTGACTGAGTTTTGGTCAGGATTAGCCAGCTAAAATTCTTATCAGGTCATTATTGAGGTAATAAACCTCCGAGCCGTACTTTTTGGGAGACAAAATCTTTTTAGAAACAAGCTCTTCCATTAATTTTGTTTGAGTTGTTCTGGATGATTTTCCCAAAACTTTTCCAATTATCCTCGGCTTAATATATGGCTGGCTATAGATGGCTTCATTTACTTCTTTGGAATACCATTGGATTTTCGATTTGCCATATTCCAGGGTGGAATCCATTTGCTCCAGGATTTCAGAAATGAGATTGTTGGTGAGGGCAGAGGTTTTCTCAATGGCATCCAGCATAAATAATATCCATTTTTTCCAGGAACCCAGTTGTGTTACGGCTCCAAGATTATAGACATATGGCAAATTTATGTTCATCTCTTGAATGAAACAAGAAGACATGTTCAAAATTACGATTATTCTGAACATGTTATTAAATCCTGTTCACTTTTACTGGTTTCGGGTGGGATGGGTTACGAAATTTGTCGCTGGCTTCGAAGGGTGGGAAAGGGAAAACGGGTGAGGATTATCTAATTGTTCTGATTTTGATTTGGTTAACCAGAAGATGATCATCTTTCCGGATGCTGCTCTGAAACTGATACGAAAATATTTTGGAAGAAACGGATATGTTGTCGGCGTGTCTAATAGATGAAAAGGCTTACCGGGCAGTGATCGGAGCCCATGATTTCGGGATGGATGGAGGCGTCTTTGAGAATGGGCACCAGGGTTTGGCTGGCCAGGAAGTAATCGATCCGCCAACCCACATTTCGTTCGCGGGCACCCAATTGATAGCTCCACCAACTGTAGATCCCGGTTTTATCGGGATAAAAATGCCGGAAAGTATCGACCAATCCACCGGTGGTAAACCGGTCCATCCCATCGATCTCCTCCTGCATATAGCCCGCATTTTTGTTGTAGTTGTCCTTCGGTCGGGCCAGGTCGATGCTCCTATGCGCCACATTGAAATCGCCGCACACGATCACCGGTTTCATCCTTTCCAATTCCTTCAGGTATTGATAAAAGGCCTGATCCCAAATCCCGCGGTATCCCAGCCTGTTCAAAGCGGCGCCCGAATTGGGGACATATACATCGACAAGAAAGTACGCGTCAAACTCAAGGGTAATGACTCGCCCCTCGGTATCATGCTCCGGCAAACCGATGCCGTACGACACCCGCAGGGGGCGGGTACGGGTAAGAACCGCCGTACCCGAATAGCCTTTCTTTTCGGCGGAATGAGCATAAACCTGGTATCCCGACAAGGGCTCCAGAGCCTCAGCCACCTGGTCGGGTTGCGCTTTCGTCTCCTGTAAACATAAAATATCCGGATCCAGCCGTTCCAGATCATGAAAGAAATTCTTCCTGACCATGGCACGGATGCCATTAACGTTCCACGATATTAGCTTCATTGTTGGGCAAGCTACAATAATTA
>CAIXKO010000517.1 GCA_903919925.1 uncultured Bacteroidota bacterium
GCAGGTCCGGGTAAGGCTTCTGTAATTTATCGGACGCACGATGGGGGCAAATCCTGGACCCTCACCTATCAGAATACCGATGAGAAAGCTTTCTTCGATGGCATGGATTTTTTTGATCAGAACCACGGCCTTCTCATTGGCGATCCGGTTGATGCAAACCCTTATCTGCTGGAAACATTCGATGGGGGATTAACCTGGTCCAGAAAAAAACCTCAGCAGATTCCTGAACTGATTGCCGGTGAATACTCTTTTGCAGCCAGCGGTACCAGCTTGATTGCCAATAAGAATGGTTCCTGCTATATCGCTACTGGTGGGGCCGTTGCCCGGATTTTTCGTTCGTCGGACTATGGACGGGTGTGGGAAGTATTTCCATTACCTTTCTTGCAGGGCGATCCCGCTGCCGGAGCATTCTCCGTTGCATCCGGAAAGGGGACAGCCGTGGTTGCTGCCGGAGGAAATTATCAAAAAATGAACATTACCGGATCCAATATTGCACGATCAATCGATACTGGCCAAACCTGGACGATTCCATCAGGTGCCACAACCGTACCTTTTATGGAATGTATCCGGTGGATAAATTCTAAAACACTCGTTGCCTGCGGCCCTCCCGGAGTATGGATCTCAAACGACGCCGGGCAAACCTGGAAAGAAATCAGCAAACTGGGCTTTCATACCCTGGATGTTGATGAGGGTGGTGGTCAGGTATGGTTGGCTGGGACAAAGGGAGTGGTAAATAGTTTTAAGGCTGCCAACTTTAAATAGTGGTTCCAACTTTAATAAGTGTTTGTTATGCAGTTCGATTACTGGGGAATTATTATTGTTCCAATCCTGATCTTTCTGGCCAGAATTGGCGATGTTTCCATTGGTACCGTCCGAATCATTTTTGTATCAAAAGGATATCGATATCTCGCACCGCTCCTGGGTTTTTTCGAAGTTTTCATCTGGCTGTTGGCAATGACCAAAATCCTCCAGAACCTGGACCGTTGGTATTATTACCTTGCCTATTGCGGTGGATTTGCTACCGGGAATTTTATCGGAATAATTCTCGAGGAAAAAATCGCCATAGGCTATGCTGCTATAAGAGTAATTAGCCGCACACCTGCCGATGAACTAATCAAGCAACTTCAGGACGCCGGTTACGGAGTTACTTTTAATACCGCGCAGGGTAGCACAGGAACAGTAGATGTGGTGTACACCATAATCAAAAGATCAGAGCTTCCATCCATGATTACCCTGATCAATCAGTTTAATCCAAAAGCCTTTTATACGGTGGAAGAGGTGAAAGCGGTGAATGAAGGAATTCACCGCTTCACCAATTACCAGAAAAACGTGCTTTTCAAGCGCGGCAGGAAAGGAAAGTAATCTTCAATCCTAAGCTGCTGGACAGTGCTTTTCCTATCGTAGCGTTACAAGTCCTGCTTTTTCCAAAACTCCGACGTAATCAATGATAGTCTGTAAATCCGACTCTCTGGAAGATTGTGTATCAAGCAGATGTTTTATTTGCAAAGCATTATGTTTGCCATTGCAAAGACGTTCAAGTTCAGACTTGTCAGATATTTTTCCGTAAAATGCAGTTGATTGCTCCCTCGTAAATTCCGGCATCAGTTTCGAATATCCACCAAAACTGTTTTCTTTCACTTTTGCGGTGGGAACGGGTATGATTCCAACCGACTTTTTCTCCAATTCCGATGGTTTCAGTGAGATGATAGGTACACCGGTTTTGGTGCATATTTTTTTCATTTCCTGATCAATTACTGCCGTTTGAGCTTCAGCAATTTTCCGGAGTTGAAGGGTTTGAACAGCAACACCAGCTTGCAGTTGGGCATCAGCAGGTGCCAGTTCCAGTGCCGATTCAATGGTCTCTGTTTCATTGATCATAGTCCCATCAATATAACCTCTCACTTTTTTATACACCGAAGCAAGGTTATCGGCGGTGGCTTTCGATAGTTCATCGAGCCCGCGTGCAGACTGGTGCCCCAGGCGCCGTACACTGTTTGAGAAAACTTCTGCGGCAATCTTGCCAGCCATATCGGCATCGGCACACGCAATGGTATAGGCCGATGCAGCAGTAATAACCGATACCCTCTTTAACTGGGTTGGATCGCATTTGTCAGCAACATCTTCAGAGGTGTGATAGAATTGATCGGGCCAGGTAATCATCATGATGCCAGGAACTCCTACTCCCCAGTCATTGAATACCTCATGATCCGATCCGCCAAAATGAGTTTCGATATTATAGTAGAAAGGTTCATCAGACCCGGAAGGTGCCACAATCCGGTTAACATACCCGCTCCAATTCACAATCATCGTGCGATTAGTTTCGCCAATGTAGCGGAAATAGTTTTCAACCACATCGTTAATGTAGTGCGGGTTGCCAAAAGTGGTGCGCTCCAGATTAAAGAACGATTGGCTTTTGCTCAGCCACAATCCAACCATATCGAGGTTGATGTTGCACAGTGTTTTTTCCATGATATCCTTATGCGCCTGCACCCATGGGATCGATCCGGAAAACTCAGGAATAAAAATGAACCGCATGCTGCGTGCAGGCCTCGGTAACCGGCCTTCTTCGAACATCGTGTTGAACATGCGTGCAACTTCCAGTATTACTGCGCAACCAGAAATATCATCGTTCCCCCCTTGTTTCAGATAACCTTCAAAAAGATGGGCCGAAAAGATTACCTCACCGGCGGCTGGATCAGTACCTTCAATTACGCAGGTAGGTACCTGAAGATCAGTAACTTCTTTTGATGTTTTTACAGTTGCATGTACCTTGATTTTCTCATTGCGCATCAGTCGGTCGCGCAATAAATAACCTTCGCGCGGTGGCATCATAAATGCAAAGCCTAGCTTCTGGCCAGCTTCACCCCAAAGGCCCGCCCATGGCATCTCTGTAGGGTCAAATAATGGCCTGGGTGAGTTGAAGGAAATGGTACCAACGGCCCCGTATTTTTGAACTAATTTCCCAACCGATCCCGGATCACCTGAGGTAACAACGATTTTACCTTTTACGTCAGTTTTTTCAAAATCGGCTGTCCTGCCATTTTCTATCCAAACCAAATCAGCTTCTACATCAGCATCTTCACTGCCCGATACCAGCATCACCCGCATATCATCATAGTCGGCAAGCTTTTTCCGCCGTGGCGACACTTCCCATAACTCACCTTTTATTCCGTTCCAGCCGGGCTGTGCATCAGGAAAACGTTCCAGTCTGGCTGTTTTTATACCGTATTCCTTCAACTTATCCATGATATACTGCGTTTCAAAAAGCGTGGTGGTCAACTCTTGTGAGGTCCTTGCACGCGTATAACCACCCATTTCCATGATATGGTTAAAAGCAGTTTCACCGGACGCCTCGCCGATGATTTCATCCATCATTTTCTGATTCAACAGAGTCCATTGGTAAAATGGAGTGTTCTGGGCATTTGCACCCAGGATGAGGAAAGTAAGTAGTCCGTAGAGAAATAGTTTTTTCATATAATGTAAATAAAATAAAAGGCTCCGTTAAGAGGCTCCGCTGCGCTCCGCTAGGAGGCTCGCTGTGGTCGCTAATTGCTCCGCTGAATGCTACGCTTTTTAATATTTAGTTCGCGCCAGCGAACCAATTAGTGAGGCGTCAGCCGAACCTATTAGTGAGCGAAGCGAACCTTTTAGTGAGGCGTCAGCCGAACCTATTAGTCAGCGCAGCGAACTTCACCCAACCTTCACCAATCCCGCTTTTTGCAGTACCTCAATATAAGCTAATATACTCTTTAAAGAACTCTCTTTTGCATATTGTGTATCGAGCATCTGTTTGATTTGTAAAGCATTATGTTTTCCGTTGCACAATCGCTCGAGCTCTCCGGTGTTGGCAATGTCACGATAAGTAGCAGTCATTTGCTCCCGGCTCATCTGTGGCATAAATTGGCGATATCCACCATAACCGGCTTCTTTAACCTTTGAGGTAGTGACCGGTACAATGGCCAAAGCAGCCTTCTCCAATTCGTCGGCTTTAATAATAACTGCCGGAACTCCCAGCTTGGCAGCAAGTTGCTTCATCTCCTGATCGAGAATTAATAACTGTCCATCTGCAAGCTTCCTTAACTGAGCTAATTCCAAAGCAACCGTGGCACTCAGGTTAGCGTCTTTCGGTGCCAGCTCCAGCGTGGTTTCTACCGTTTCCATTTCATTGAGCACTGATCCCTCAATGTAACCTCTGATCCTTTTGTATCCGGATGCCAGATTTTCAACAGTCAGTTTGGAAAGTTCATCTATCGACCTGCCTTGCTGCATCCCCAGGCGCCTGATGGAATTTGAAAACACCTCACCGGCAATTTTCGATGCCATTCCTGCATCAGCCGATGCAATGGTATACGCCGATGCGGCACCGATCACGCAACAACGCTTCAACTGGGTAGGATCAAGTTTGTCAGAAAGGTCCTGCGAAGTATGGTAGTATAAATCAGGCCAGGTGATCATCATCACAGCCGGAACTCCCACTGCCCAATCATTGAAAACCTCATGATCGCTGGCACCATAATGGCCCTCAATAGCATAATAAAAAGGTTCATCGGATCCCGATGGAGCAACTATCCGGTTCAAATACCCTTCGCGGCCGGATAATACCAAACTGGTCCGATTGGTTTCTCCAACATATCGGAAATAATTCTCCATTACATCATTAATATAGTGTGCGTTGCCAAAAGTGGTGCGCTCAAGATTAAAGAACGACTGACTCTGACTGAGCAGTATCCCAACCATATCGAGGTTTATGTTGCATAATGTTTTTTCCATGATATCCTTATGCGCATTTACCCATGGACCGGTACCTGAAAACTCGGGAACCCAGATAAACCGTATACTGCGGGCCGGACGGGGTAAACGTCCATCCGTGTACATCGTATTCAGCATCCGGGCCATCTCCAGCAAACAGGCACCACCGGATAAATCATCATTGGCTCCCTGTTTAATCACTCCTTCAAAAATGTGGGCCGAGAAAATTACCTCGCCGGCATTCGGATCGGTTCCTGGTAAAACACAGGTGGGAACTTGTAAGTCAACACTTTCCATGGTCGATTTTACCAAAGCATGCACACGGATTTTCTCGCCTCGCGTAAGCCTGTCACGCAGGTAATAACCTTCTCTCGGCGGCATCTGAAAAGCAAATCCTTTGGTATCACCGCCTCCTCGTCCACCCAAACTTGAGTAGGGCATCTGAATAGGATCGGCAAGCGGACGGGGTGAGTTGAACGACAAAATGCCCACAGCGCCATTTTTACTGATCAACGATGAAACCTGACCGGGAGACGCATAAGTGACTACTATTTTTCCGGCAACCGCCAGCGTATCGTAATCACCTTTTCTACCATCACCAATCCAGATCAGCTCAGCTTCCACATCTGCATTCTGACTTCCGGATACCAACATAGCCACCTGATCTTTGTAATCAGCCAGCTTTTTCATTCCCGGCGAAACTTCCCACAACTCGCCCATGATACCATCCCAGGTAGGTTTCATATCGCCGAACCGCTCCAGCTTCGAATCTGTTATGTTGTATTCTTTGAGCTTGTCCATAATATATTGCGACTCCCAAAGAACAGTCTGATACTCCTTACTCAAACGGTCACGGGTGTATCCGCCCATTTCAATATCATGGGCAAGCACCGTTTCTCCGGACGATTCGCCGATTATGAGGTCCATTAACTTTTTATCAAGTAAGGTCCACTGATAATGAGGGACAAACTGGGCCATGGTACTCAGGGTGATAACCATAAGTATCCCTGCCATAATCAAGTACTTACGTATGTTTTTCATGATACAATCAGATTAGGTCAAAAAATCGGGTCAAGATAGGAAAAGAGCGATCTGGTACATCACATTTTAACTTATTTTAATAATTCCAGTACTTTTACCCGCATAAACTAAAAAACGATATGAGACAAGCATTGAGGACTATTCTCGCACTTACATTGGTCTTTACCGGATGCAAGGAGAAATTACTGGAAGAAACCACCGCAACCTGGCCGGATGGCAGTCCTCAGAAAGTTTCGGTTTATCGAAAAACCGGCGACAAGAAAGATAAGATAAAGGAATTTAGATATTATCAGAGTGGCAAAAAGCAAATGGAGGGCGAGTTTGCCGGCGATAAAAAAGATGGCGCCTGGACCAGCTGGTTCGAGAATGGAAAAAAGCAAAGCGAGGGATTCTTTAAGAACGATATGCGCAATGGAAAAGCAGTGGTATGGCGCGAAAATGGTTATAAGTTTTATGAGGGAACTTATTCTTTAGGTAAGCTCCACGGAACCTGGATATCTTATGATACTGACGGAAGCCGGCTGAAAGAAACTCTTTATGAGTACGATAGGAAGGTTAGGGAGATTGATTTTAAGTAGGAGGTTCGCTTTGCTCACTAAGAGGTTCGCTTCGCTCACTAATTGGTTCGCTGGCGCTCACTAATTGGGTGTGGGTGTGGGTGTGGGTGTGAGTTGGGGTGGGGGGCATAGCCGTCAACCTAAGGGTTATTTCCGCAAAAAAACCAGGGTTGACTGATATGGAGTAAGGCAGTAGGGGTAGTGCGGCTTGGTGAGGAGCCCCAGGATAAATCCCGGGGTTAATAAGGAGTCAGATGCAATCTGTGGTACAAAGTGCTCCCCCGATTAACCGATTGATGTTAAGTTGGTTGGGTTGGGGACTAAAGTCCCGGATCGGTAAGAGCTATCGATTGGGTGGCTGGTATATCAAGCGATGGCCGGGATGTTGGCAAGCATTTTTCATTTAATATCATATATGATAACTCTCTCCTGATAAGCTGATTAAGAGTCTATCTCCGGGCTTTGAGCCCGGTTACCCGGCACCTTAGGTTGACGGCTATGGGCGGGGGGCGTGAGTTGATGGAGGATTAATGTTGGTCCTCCTCTTTCTTTTGCTGATATTGTCCCTCTAAACTGTCGAAATAAGTGTTTATTTCTATTTGTTATTTATTACCCAACCTCTTCATAAACAGGGAAATTCATCTTTGTGGGCTTTCCCTTAGTAAGTTGCGCAGGCCAATGAAAGGAAGATCTCACCTTTATTTGAGCCATTTACCATTTATTGCATCTACCGTCCCATCAAGTTTCATGGATTCCAGAGTTCGCTTCCACTGATCAACAATCGAAGTTTGGGTGCTCTTTGAAAAGGCGATATAAAAATCCGAAGACATCAGCGAAAAGGCAGGATTTACCTCGCTGTATGAATAACCAAGCCCCTTAAGTATGTCCGGAAAAGTAACACTGGTGCACACAAATGCATCAATATCTCCATGTATAAGCTTCTCCGCCATTTCATCAGGATCACTCCCGGAAACCAAATTGGTAAAAGCTAAAGATCGCAGGTATTGATCAGAAAACCAAGAGCTTACTGTACCAATCGAGGTTAACTTGCGGGCATCTTCAATTGATCCTATCGTTATTCCTGAACCAGCTTTGGTATAGATCCACGTTGTATTGGTGCCGATGGGCCCAACCCACTTAAACAGGCTGTCGCGCAGTGGCGTACGATCCATCGTGAATAAACAAAAATTGGGATTATTTAGCGCCAGCTGATAACCATTACTCCACGATGATAGTTTGATATCAACAAAAAGCTTGTTCCTTTTCATGATTTCATAAACAATATCGGAACCAAATCCGGAAATTTCACCTGCGCTGTTGCGAAAGGTTAATGGCGGATATTGCTCGGTATAAATCTGCATGGTTCCCGGAAAATCTGATGAATTGAGATATTTCTGATAGAGGGATTTTATTTCGTTGTTTGCCTTTAATTGGTCTATTTCCCGCTGAAAGTCGGCAACAACATCATCCGGAATATTCTTGTTAAAGGCAAAATAAACTAAATCAGTTTGAATGGTCAGTTTGGATGCAACCGTGTATATCGATTTATTTAATGCCTCCAGAGCTGCTTCCGCAGTAATTTTATCAGAAGGATATAAATCGATTCCACCCTTGATCAACTGGTCAAATCCTTCAACATTATTATTAAAGTACACAAGATTGGTAAACCCTTGATGCAGTAAATATTGTTCAATCGCATAATCTTTAATAACACCTATTTTACTGGTTTTCTTTGCATCATCAAGAGAGCTAAGCACGATAGGACTTTGCGAGGCCGAATAGAACAACCAATCGAGCGATGCGATCGGCCCGGCCCATTTGAATAGATTCTTTCTGCCGCTATTCAAAACAGTGGAAAAAAGAACTGCATTGTCAGTTCTCTGAACATAATTATATCCATCGGCCCAGGGCATAACGGTAACCTCAAAGGGAATTTTCAATTGATTGCAAACCGCCTTCAAAATATCGGGCGCCAACCCCGTGACCATTGAGTTCTCAACATAATTCAATGGCTTGTAGTTTTCGGTAATAAACTGAAATTTAAAACGATACGTTTCATCATCCTTTTGGTCACACGTACAGAATAACAAAACCATCCCGGCGACCAGCAGTCTGCCGGAATATTTAATGATTTTCGAAATGATCATTTTATTAAATAACGCAAAGTTAAAAAACTCCTGCTTGGTTGTTGCAGATCTGCATTTACTCTGACCGTAGGATCGTAGCTTAGTTTCTGTAATACACCTGAACTTAATTATACTATTTTTAGGTCTTACAAAACGGAGTGTAATCATGAAATTGTTTAAGAGAAAAGGCTGTTGTCCTTCCTTGATATTAATTTTATTATTCTTCTCATTTGCCAGCTGCAAGAGTGATGACCTGCTAATATCCAATACATTAGACCGATTGAACTGGTCAGAGAAAAACTATATTGCCTTAAACCGGTTAATAACCAATTATGGTATTGGCGGTAAATTTTATAACAAGGATAAAGCTCCGTATGTGGTACTTGATTGGGATCAGACTTGCGCCCATTTTGATGTGGAAGAAGCTACTATGCGTTTTCAGTTGGCGAATCTTCGGTTTAAAATTACCAAAGAGCAGTTCCGTAACAATTTACTTCTCGATAATATTAACGGAGTAACACAATTGTCAGCGGCTTATCGGAATGTTCGTCTGGCCGATATCAATCAGGACCTGATAAACGATTACAACTATTTGTATGATAATTATATCGGATCCACTGGTAAGGCAACATTGGCTGAAATAAAGGCTACCCCACAGTATGCCGATTTTATCGTAAAGATCCCTACTTTATATGAAGGGTATTGCGAAACTCCGGGTATTGATGCAGATTATGGCTATCCCTGGGTGATTTATTTGCTGGCCGGACATACCATCGATGAGGTAAAATCGTTGGCAAAAGAGGCTGTTACTTTTGAGCTGGGAAATCAACTGGGCAAACAAACATGGCAATCGCCTGCCAATTATCAATCCATAACGGGAGCCTTATCCTGGTCATTTAAATCCGGATTACGTGTTTTGCCCGAAATGCAGAACCTTATTTCAACATTTATGGGCCATGGTATTGATGTATTTATTGTTTCCGCGAGTTATAAACCGCTGGTGGAAGTATTTTCAGGGATCGGAAATTTTGGATACAATGTGCCTGCTGATCATGTGATTGCCATGGAACTCGCAACCGATGCCAGCGGTAAAATCCTCATGGAATACAAAGCCGGATGGATCAAAACCCAGCGGCAGGGAAAGGTTGATGCAATAAATAAGGCGATCAAACTGGAACTTGGCCGTAATTGGGATCCGCTTTTTTCAGCAGTCGATAGTGATGGCGATTATGAAATGTCCACCGGTTTTCCGGATATGAAATTAACCCTGATCTGGAACCGCGTAAAAGGCGGTGATATCGGAAAGCTCTGCAAACAGGCTGTTGATGAATCCGGTAGTTCCACTCCAAGGTACATTCTTCAGGGGCGAAATGAAAACATCGGGATGGCAATCCCTTGTTCAGAATCCATTCTTTTAGGCAAAACAGTACTTCAATTGTTGAATTAATTTCATTAGGGTGGAGATTAACTTCCCACGCTAATTAATATAACCTTCCTCCACTAATCAGCCCCCGTTTCTCCAACTCTTCAAAAATGATCAACCCGTTCCGGACATCATAGTCCCCTTCAAGATGAAACGCAATCTGGAGCGGACCTCCCAGATTCTCCGATAAGGTATGATCGAGCCAACTGACTGCCCCGGATTGGGCCGCTCCCTGCTGCAAAATATTTGTCGGAGGAAACAGATTGATCTCAAAATCATTTCCCATGATTTCCCTAATCCGCCTGATCGATGTCCCGGACCCGGTATCTATAATTCTTAAATTCTTTATGTGTGAAGCGGGTTCTATCAAATGGTCAGATATCCCGCAGGAATGGAGCCGGATTGCTCCTAATTTGTCTCCAAGTTGGCTGATATACGGCACCACAAAATCCGTATACAGTTCCGATGAGATCATGGTACCGGCGCACTCCCCAACATGCACGGAGGTAACCGGAAGGTTGCCCAAAGTTGCAAAGTGCTGAATTAATACTACATAAGCATCCACGATCCATTGATGTACGGCATGGGCAAGATCCGGATCGGTCATCATCAAGGTCATGATATTATCGCCGGTTAATTTCAACGAGGTAGTGATTATTCCATGAATGGTTGCACGGCCTGATTCATCCCAAAAAAATGGTGGAATTATCCTTAATTCGGGGCTCCGGTTACTGATTTCCTGCATTTGTTCACCCAACCTTTTTATCAGTGGATGATTGAGGATAGTTTCCGGTACAGGCAATTCATCTGCACTGGAAATGTGCTCCAAGGGCTTGCCCATTACATCGGAGTCGGTGTTTTCGAAGAAGGAAAACTGCGCACCCAAAACTGCCGCTAAAATCATGTTGGGTTGTATGGCACCAACAAGGATTTGATTATCTTTTACATAGCCTGACTGTACCAGATTATCCTCCATGTTGTAAATGGCAAAATCCGGAAATTGCTCTCTTACAAACCGGTTCATTTTCTGATCCTGATCGCGCCTGAAAAACGGATCGAGATAGTATTGGTCGGGAAATATAAAACCACCATTCTGATGCAGCCATCCTTTGGAAACACTCGCCTGAATCTTTACCATATCACTGTTTTTTAAAAGAATCATATGGTTTTATCCATGGCAAACCATGGCTTGTTAGTTTGCCATTTGCCTTTGGTAAAATCAGGAAATGCAACAGGAGCATTTTTCGCAATGGATATCCCGGAAAGTTCCACAATTGCCGTCATCACTGCCGAATCATAAACATCGATTGGCGTTGGCCCCTTTGCTTTTACCGCATCCAGAAATTGGCAAAGCATCACGTAATCAGTTCCGCCATGCGACTGTGCCGACAAATCACCCGGCCACCATTGGTGGTTAAACTTCTGTTCATAAGGTTTCCATGATTCCCATGTATGGTATTCAGGACTCTTTCCTTCCAGGTAAATGGAGCCCTTTTCTTCATCATAAACGCCTAAGGTTCCCTGAAGCATCCATCGGTTGGAATACGGTCGTGGCAGTTGCATATCCATATTGATAACCAGTGTTTTGCCCATTTTAGTTTTTAAAAGCGATGTGATGATATCGCCCTGCCGGTATTTCAGGTTTGCATTGGGATGATCATTGCCGAATTTCCGTTTAAAATAAGCATTGATGCCTTTTGATGCAGAGGCAGTGGAATATATCTCAGTAAAAACATCCCCACAATTGATATCCATCCAGCTCAAAACCGGGCCCACACTATGGGTTGGATACTGATCGCGGTTATATTTCAGCAGATACTCGGCCGGCCATTTCTGATCGCCGGTCTTACTGTCGAAAAACCAGTGATCAATGCAATCGTGTGAATGGGCGCAGTGGCAATGAACAATTTCCCCCAGCATGCCCAACCGTTTCATATTCAGTACCGCCAGATTATCCTGTCTGAAACTCCAGTTCTCCAGCATCATGCAGGGAATTCCTGTTTTTTCCGATGTTTCTACCAATTTCCAGGTATCCTCAACCGTTAATGCCGCCGGAACCTCTATCCCCGGGTAAATACCGTTTTTCATGGCATGCAGGGCAATAGCCGCGTGTGAATCCCAATAGGTTGCAATAATCACACAATCCAGCTTCTCCTTATCGAGCAATTCCTTCCAGGTATTCTCATCCTTGCAATAAACCTTGGGCCGGATTTTTCCCGCCTTTTCGCACAGATTAGCTGCATTTTCCGCCTTTGCCAGGGTAAGGTCACATACTGCAATAATTTCTGTTCCCTCAATGCTCAACAAGGTGCCTACATGACCGGTTCCGCGACCTCCGGTTCCTATAACCCCGATCCTAACAGTTTTTTTGGTCTGATTATTTGCCAGTAAATCCATCGGTAAAATACTCATTCCCAGAGCTGCAATGGTTCCGCTTTCAATGAAACCCCTTCTTGATATGTTTTCCATATTATCAATATTTTTTTATTTCGATCTGATGTGCCTGGTTTTAATTCAGAAAATAATTTACGATTGGGTAACTATTTGACGTTTACCTACCTTATGACCTAAAGTTGCATAATATAAAATGAAAAAGTAACACGGTATTACAATGAGATAAGCCTGCTGCGGATTAACCACATCGGCCAGCCGTCCGTAAAGCAGTGGCAGCAAGGCCCCACCCAGGTTACCCATAATCAGCAGCGATGA
>CAIXKO010000518.1 GCA_903919925.1 uncultured Bacteroidota bacterium
AGGGCCGCAAAACCGCTGGAATTGGTGGCTCCGGTATTTGGAGAACGCCAATGACTGTTGCCTGTTTCTTTTAGCTTGCCTCCAACAGAACCGGAAAGGAATTCTTCCATTGTTTTCCATTCCTCATCAGATGGCAAATGCCAGCCTCGAGGACAAACCTGTTTTGCTGTATTCCAATCATACAATCTGCCATAGATATCGCAATTGGAAGACTGGTTATCGTAGCACCATGAACCACTGTTTGTTGCATAATTGAGGTTTTTAGCCATCCAAACCTGATTGCCGATTTTTACCGTCGGGTAAGTTTGCCCATCGCGGGAATCAGTGAAGCTACCGGAGCCGGATTGAGTTTTACGTTTTGACTCCTCTTCTTTTGCCAAACGCTTTTTCTCAGCCACCTCTTTTTGACGGGCAATCTGATCTGCTTCCTGATTCTTTTCCGTTTTAACTTCAGGACTTTGTTGAGATTCAATCTGTAGTTCAGACTGTGAATTCAAAACTTCATTCCGGTTGGTTTCATAATCACAAATCGCAGGATCTACCTCATTGCCCCACCGGTAATATTTTAATGCTACCACGTAATTCCTTTGATTCAGATTTTGGTCACCGGTTGACTTGAGCTTTTGAGCCAGTTCACTCCGCATGGCATTGGCTTTAATATGATCAGGCGATTTAATCAGGGCCCGCTGGATATCAAACCAGGTGTTATTGCCTTTCGGTTCCATCAGGTTTCCTTTATCCATCATTTTCCGGGCATGATCGAGATAAATGTTAACTGAATCAACAGTTTTTGTAGGTGCTGGCATTGAACCAGACTCCATACCACCCCCTCCACCACCACCTCCACTTTCCCCACTCCACAACAAATATCCCACCACCAACAATGCTACCAACGCCACCCCCAACAATGAATACAATGCAACCCGCTGAGCGGATCCTTTGCGTGCCCGGGGTTTGGTTTCGGTTGGAGTAATGTATGCAGCCTGTTTGCGGATTTCACCTGGCCCGCCGGATGCCTGTGCCGGATTACCGGATGCAACAGACCGGTAATCGATTGCCTGAAAAAGCTCTTTGCCCGAAGAAAATCGGTTTGCCGGATCTTTCGAAAGCAGCTTCATGACAACGCTTTCCAGCAAGGCCGGCACATCCGGGTTGTAGATTTTAGGGCTTGGCACCGTATCATAGATTACGCTATGTACAATGGCCATTTTGTTCTGATCGGTGAAGGGTACCCGGCCGGCTAAACATTCATAGAGTACCACACCCAGTGAATACAGATCGCTCCGGGCATCGAGCAGCCGGCCCTGAGCCTGCTCGGGACTCATGAATTCCGGAGTGCCCATAACTTCACCAATCTGGGTAAGGCCACTGTCGGTGATGGCTTTGGCAATACCAAAATCCATGAGGATGATGCGGCCATCTTTATGCAGAAAAACATTGGACGATTTCACATCGCGGTGAATAACGCCCTGTTTGCCGGCATAATCCAGTGCTTTGGATATTGCTTTGCCGATTTCAATGGTGGCATAGATGGAAATCTTTCCTTGCTGCCGGATGCACTGGTGCAGATCCCTGCCCTCCAGCAATTCCATGGCCATATAATGCACCGATCCGGCTTGTCCGATGTCATGTACCGTAACAATGTTGGGATGGTTTAGCGATGCCGATAGTTTGGCCTCCTGGTGAAACCGGCTGATAAATTCGGAATCGTGAATCAGGTTTTGGTGGATAACTTTGAGTGCCACCATCCGGTCGAGACTAATTTGGCGGGCCTTGTAAACTGTGGCCATGCCGCCTTTACCCAAAGAATCGAGAATTTCATACCGTCCGCTCAATTGCGAGGCAACCATCTGGCCCGAGTCATAGTGCGGTGCCGGGGGGGAATCCAATCCAACAGCCCGGTTGCAGAACCGACAGATTTTAGCGTTGAAGCGGATCTCTTCATCGCAGAACGGACATCGCCTGTATTCCTGATTCATGGTTTATCGTGATTTATTTTGCAAAAAACCCATCCGGATAGCACCCTTCCACCCATTAGGCCCGAATACCGGATTGGATATTTCAGTCAACTTTTGTGTGCCGTTCGGCAGTTCGATAACTGAAAAAGCTTTTGTGATGGAGGAACGTTCATAATCGCCATGCTGATAAGCTGTTACAGCAACCGGCGAGCCAAAGGATTGCACTTCCGCCCCCTGATCCCCGTGAATCTTCAGGTAGAGAACGTTTTGGGTGGCTTCCAGAATTTTCCAATATCCATCCGGAACAATTTTTACGGAATTGATTTCCGCTTCGTAAACCGAGCTCAGCAAGCCCGATAATGGCCGTATGCCGCAAGTGTATTCCAGTTGCTCAAATTGCTCCCAATTCTCCGACTGATCCGGTTTCTTTAATATATCCTCAAACAAAAACTTTTCACCTTTCGATAATTCCGGTGATACTTCCAGCACGAGCAGCTTTCCTGATCCTTTTGATTTCCGCACGTAAATCCCCGTATTACCGGCCTTGTTCCAGTAA
>CAIXKO010000519.1 GCA_903919925.1 uncultured Bacteroidota bacterium
ATGTCGCCCAGATAACTGAATCCTCCATCGTCATGGCGATAACCACCAGGATGGGCTGCAAAACCAGCGGTATTACTGCCACTTCCGTCATTACTCCATCCTGATGTTGTTTTCAAAACGGTACCAATTGCACCTGAATCGCGCCAGCCCTCGGCATATGCATCAACCTGACTCATACCCAGGTAGGTTTCCAATATTTTCCATTCTTCATCAGCGGGTAAATGCCAACCGGACGGGCAGGCAGTTTGGGCAGCTGTCCAATTATATAGTACTCCATAAGTGATATAATTCTTCGTTTTTTTGGCTAAATCCACAATCCTACCCTCATAATCATAAACATAATAGTGAGGTTCGGTTTCTGAGCCTTCAGCAAATGGACTGACGGCGGATAAAAAGGCAAGGTTTTCTGCCATCCAGGTTTGATCTCCAATGATCACCGTATTGTATTTGTGCTGATCCCGGGTATCGATAAATGTTCCTTCATTTGGATTTGTGACAGTATGTTTACCGCATCCGAACAGGAGGAAAATAAAGATCTCAAGAAAAAGTAAATACTTAATTTTCATAATGTCAAGTATTGCAATAACATAAAATTCATTGAATGACGAATGAATCTGTTTTTCGATTATAATAATTTATGGTAAGGTAGCCAGAAAATGGATAGTTGATATAGGTATGATCAAAAAAGTGGGGGGGAGTGTTTGGGGAACGCCTTTTACAACAAATAATTGGCTAGCTTTACATAGGTTTGGGAGCATTTAATTATTGGGCCTCAAAAGACTAATCGCTGATTTTACAAATCTTAATAATTTATCTATACATAAACGCCATCATCATCCGGATCTGGATAAACTGTAATTCAACAAAATGAATATTAAAAAAACCAAGGAATCAACATTTCTTCGAAAAAAAGCAGAAGCACAACATCAGCTTAATCCGTTCCCAACCGAAATTCATCACCTCTCTGAAGCTGACATACTAAAACTTATACAGGAACTGGAAGTCCATCGGATTGAACTGGAGTTGCAAAATGAAGAATTGTTGCTGGCGAAGAATCTGGCAGAAGAGGCTACTGCGAAATATACCGAATTATACGATTTTGCTCCATCGGGTTATTTCACCCTTTCAAAGGAAAGAGAAATCATAGATTTAAACCTTAGAGGAGCCCAGACGCTTGGTAGAAACCGGTCAGATTTGATTAACCGCAATTTTGGCCTTTTTGTTTCGCGTGAAACCCGACAGGTTTTCAATAGTTGTATTGAGCAAGCATTTGCCACCAAAAAGAAAGAATCCTGTGAAATAATTCTTTCAACCGAATGGAGCTATCCTGTATACATTCTTCTTACCGTAATTCTTTCAGAAAACGGTGAACAATATATGATTAACACAATCGACATAACCAGTCAAAAGCATGCTGATGAAGCGAACAGGGAGAGTGAGAGGAAGTATCAGCTACTGGCGGAACACATGACCGATTTTGTGTGGCTGATGGACATGGATCTCCGTGTTACCTTTCAGAGCCCTTCATCTGAAAAAATGCGTGGCTTTACCAATGAAGAGATGAAGATTTTACCAATAGATCAGAATTTAACTCCCGAGTCTCTCCAATTGGCGCTAGAAAGGTTTTATCAGGAAATCCCTATTATTCTGTCAGATCCTTCCTATAATCCGATTATCAAACTTGATCTTGAGTATTACCGGAAAAATGGCACCACTCTTTGGCTGGAGAACCAGTTCAGTATCATCAGGAACTCCAATGGCATTCCGGTATCGATATTAGGAGAGGGCCGGGATATTACCGCCCGGAGACAAATGGAATTAACACTCAGGGAAAATGAGAGTCGTTCCCGTGCTTTTCTCGATGCCATACCCGATATGATCTTTATGCTCAATCGTGACGGTGTTTACCTTTACTATAAGGCTGCCACAGAAGATCTGAGCTATCAATCAGAGTCCATTATCGGGAAAAGGAACAGGGATATCATGCCTGCTGAATTTGCCGATCTGATTGATGAAAAGATAAGACTTACTCTTCTCGGGGGACCCATTCAAGTATTTGAGTATGAGATACAAATACCTGTAAAAGGGATTTGTATATATGAAGCCCGGATGGCATCCAGCGGCACTAATGAAGTGATTGCCATTGTCCGGGATATTACTGCAAGCAGGCAAGTGGAAGCTGCCATAAAACTCAAAAACGAACAGCTTTCAAAGCTCAATGCCGAAAAAGACAAATTCTTTTCCATTGTTGCCCATGATTTGAGAAGTCCGTTCAATGCTTTTTTAGGGTTTACCCAAATGCTGGTGGAAGATTTGAATGATTTTACCTTAAAGGAAATTCAGCATATTGCGGTGAGTATGAGCAATTCTGCCACCAACCTGTTCAACTTGCTCGAAAACCTGCTGGAATGGTCAAGGATGCAGCGGGGACTAACCAGCCATAACCCAGAAGCATTCCTGGTTATGGCAAAAATCGATGAAACTATGCAACCGGTTACAGAATCAGCAAGTAAAAAAAGCATTTCGATCGTATATGATATTCCGGCCTCCCTTTCGGTTTTTGCCGATGCCAACATGTTTGGATCCACTATCCGCAACCTCTCTTTTAATGCGGTGAAATTTACTCCCAGGGGAGGAAAAATCCAGATCCGGGCAAAAGCAGCCGACGACAATCAGATTGAAATCTCCATTTCAGACAACGGTATCGGAATGAGTAAATCTATTATGGACAAACTTTTCCAAATCGATCAGCAAACAAACAGGAAAGGTACGGAAGACGAACCCAGCACTGGCCTTGGGCTCATTTTATGCAAAGATTTTGTAGAAAAGCACGGGGGAAGGATTTGGGTGGAAAGTGAGGAAGGAAATGGTACGACCTTTTACTTTTGTCTTCCATGCAAAACAAATTAAACTGATCATTGAAACCGCTTTATAAATGAAAACCATTCTAAGTTTACTCACCTGCATAGTGGCACTGGCTTTTACCAGCCTACAGGCTCAGCACAATCCGATATCCGGATATCAGATACCCACGCTAACCCCAATCCCTCAAAGTGTTGCAGGTGTGGCAAATCCAGTTATTCTGCTGAACGGGGAGTGGGATTTCTGCAAAAAAGAAGATATTCATAACCCTCAGAAAATCAAGGTTCCCGGTGAATGGGAAATGCAAGGATTTACGATAAATGATGGTGAAACGGCTGTTTATTCCAGACAACTGGAAATCCCTTCTGACTGGCTTGGAAAGCAAATAAAAATACGCTTTGATGCCATAAGTTCGTACGCATTGGTAAAGATTAATGGCAAAATTGCCGGTGAACATGAAGGCAGCTTCGTGCCCTTTGAGGTTGACATTACCGCTGACATTACAAAAAGCAACAATCATCTGGAGATCGAGGTTCAGGCCTTAACCATCAGCGATCGGCTGGCATGCACCTCTCAGTATGCATGCCATACCGTTGGCGGAATACTTAGGAAAGTGACACTATTTGCCTCGGCTCCTGTTCATATACTGTCCAATAGCACCATTACTGAGTTTGATGCAGTCTATAAAAATGCCCGATTAAAAGTAAATTCCGTTGTTACCAAATTGTCCCCGGAATCAGCGAGAATCAAGTTGCTTTATAGTTTGGCCGATGCAAGCGGGAAGATCGTAACAGAAAAGATTTTATCCACAAACCCAAAGAATCCAGGCAGTGTTTCAGAAATGTATGAAGCCAACTTGCCGGTAAAATCACCGGAGCACTGGAACCCGGAGCATCCATACTTATATACGCTAACAACCAGTGTATTGGCTAATGGAAAAATTCTTGAAAGCATCGCACAAAAAGTCGGATTCAGGCAAATCGTTATCCAAGGCAACCAAGTTTTGGTTAATGGAAGTCCCATCAAACTGCACGGGGTAAACCGCCATTCGGTTTATCCGTTAACGGGGCGGAGCATAGCAACTGATCTCGACCGGAAAGATGCTCAATTGTTTCGCGATGCCAATTGCAATTATATCCGCACTTCGCATTATCCACCGTCAGAGGAGTTTCTAAACGCAGCCGATGAGCTGGGATTATTTGTTGAAAGTGAGGCATCGCTTTGCTGGATCCAACATGGCGCATCGCCCATCTGGCAACTCTGGAACTATACTGATACCAAATATCTTCCATTTATGGTTCGTGCCAACATGGATAATGTGGTTGCCGGACGAAACCATCCTTCGGTTATTATCTGGTCGCTGGGTAATGAAAGCAGATGGAGCCCCCTGTGGGAAACCGTACTTTCCGTGGTTAAACAGCTCGATCCTACGCGTCCAACTTCTTTTCACGACCAATGCTGGGGTGGATATAACAATGCGCAAAGCAAAGCCGATATCGCCAACTATCACTATCCCGGGATCAATGGACCCCGCGCTGCCGATACTGCAAGCCGTCCCACGTTGTTTGGGGAATACGCACACCTTTCAACCTATAACCGACGTGAATTGCTGACTGATCCGGGCGTGCGCAGTGCATACAGCGCTCCGCTGGTGATGTTTTACGATAGTATACAGCATTATAAAGGCAATCTGGGAGGAGCCATCTGGAGCGGAGTGGATGATATTTTCCACCTGCCTGACGGAAGAATCGTTGGGTATGGCCCATGGGGACCCATCGACGGGTGGCGTCGGCCAAAGCCAGAGTATTGGGGAATGAAAAAAGCCTACTCGCCTATTCATATTTCCAAAGTAATCATGCCGGTAGCCAGGGAGGGGTATTTGGAATTGACGGTAGAGAACAGGTACGATTTCACTTCACTTAAGGACGTAAAAATCCTGGCCGATATTAATGAAGGATCCTGGATCATTAATTCAAGCATCCCTCCTCATGGGCTTGGGACCATCAAAATTCCATGTCAGGATGATTCAACTTTAGTTCTGATCTCTTTTATTGATCCACGTGGATTTAAGGCAGATGAGGAAAGATTTGTTATTAAAAAGAATGCCATTCCTGCGCCCCAAAAGCAGGTAAATCTTTCTTTTACAGAGAATAATTCATCGATTCTGGTTAAACAAGGCGATGCTCGGTTTAACATCAGTAAAACAACCGGAATCATCACTAATGCCAGCAAAGGCGATTTTCCACTAATATCACGCGGTCCTGTGTTATGTATAGTGCCCATGAATAGCGATAATGGAGGAAAGCCCAATGTAGCCGGGGAGACGTATCAGAATAACATTGTTCCATTAAAAAACTATCCTCTATATACGCTCTTTGCTACCGGGTTGCAGGTTTTACAATCACAAAGCGGAATCAGTCTTTCCATGGAGGTAACCTATACAAATGCAAAAGGCAAACAAACTTACTTGTTTACCCCTGATGGCAAGCTGATTACTGACTATGAAGTTCAATACAACGGTGAAGATTCCATCCCATACCAATATGGTTTATTGGTTGAATTGCCAAAGTACATGGATAAACTCAGCTGGAAGAGGAACGGTGAATTCACCACTTATCCGGCCAATGACATTGCCCGGAATGAAGGCATTGCATTACTCAACGCAAAGCATGTTAATGGAGTGGAGGAACATGGAATCGTTCCAAAAGGGGATTGGAAAGATGATAGCAATGATTTGGGAAGTAATGACTTTCGTTCAACAAAGCGATTTATCACTGAGGCGGTATTAGCCGATAAAAGCGGGAACCAGGTTAAAACTCTTTCCGATGGGAGGCAACATTCTCGAACGTGGCTACAGGATGAGCATATCAACTGGCTCATAGCGGATTACACCAATGCAGGTTCCGAGCCTTTCTATGGATCGCCGCATAGCGATGGGCGCATTAGAATAAAAAACAAAACTTTAAAAGGCAAATTAGTATTGGTAATTCAATAAACCCGATCACTGCTGTTCAACAGTTACAATCAATCTTTTACACCAACAATCTATCGATAACTATCGGGCTGATTAGCGCGGGAGTATTGGTATGGTAAAGTAAAACGTGGTCCCTTTTCGCTCCTCACTTTCCACACTTATTTTTCCACCCAATAGTTCAACATAACCTTTGGCAATAGTAAGGCCAAGTCCCGCTCCCTGATAAGCCTTGACATTACTTATATCGGCCTGAATAAATCGTTCGAAAACTGCTTCCTGCCTTGATTTTGGTATACCAATTCCAGTATCCTTGACGAAGAATTCCATATAATCCCCCTTGATCCGATATCCAAATTCAACAGAACCCTTGTCAGTGTATTTGATGGCATTTTTCAGAAGAATAGAAAGTATGGAGCCAACCTTTTCAGGATCTGTTTTAATCACAGAATCATTGGGACTCACTAAGGTAGCATAGTGAAGTTGCAATCCCTTTTTCTCCATGTCTGGTTTAAAAAATGCACATAGATATTCGCATGACTCATTTATTTTTGACTCCCTGATATTAAGCGGTACCATTCCAGCCTCGATTTTCGAAAGGTCGACAATATCATTGATAATATTAAGCATACGGTTTCCGCTTTTTTCGATCAGCTTCACGTACTTTTCCTGCTCATCACCGGTGAGATCTGGCTCTCTAAGCAACTCAGCAAAACCCAGTATCCCATTCATGGGGGTACGGATTTCGTGACTCATGGTGGCAAGGAATGCGGATTTCAGCCGGTCGCTCTCTTCAGCTTTATTCTTGGCAATATTCAATTCAACATTAGTTTTTTCGAGTTCACTGGTTCGTTCTTTTACTTTCTTTTCCAGATAAGCGTTAACTTTTTCCAGTTTCTCCAAACTCCTTTTCAGTGTGATATGCGTTTTAGCTCTGACTATCAGCTCTCTGTTATCGAAAGGTTTGGTAATATAATCCTGTCCACCTACTTCAAAGCCTTTTAAAATACTCTCTCTTTCACTTTCTGCTGAAAGAAAAATAATCGATACCTTATTCATTATGGGATCGGTGCGAACTATTCTGCAAACTTCGAATCCGTTCATGCCAGGCATATTAATATCCAGTAAAATCAGATCAAACTCTTTATTGTTTATCCATCCCAGAGCTGACTCACCGTCCACAGCGAACTCTACATCATATTTTTCCTCCTGTAACAGTTTGCCAAGAACCTGGAGGTTTTTTGGATTATCGTCCACAATCAAAATGGAAGGAACGGGTGAATCAACATTTTCCATAATAATCCATTTTTTTATTGAGCTGAATTTTTAAGATCATCAATAATACCGGGATACCTCCTGATCAATTTTAACATGGCCTCAATATTAAAACTATCAGCAGAGCTGACCAATTCCCCGCCATATTTGGTTATAAAAGTTGCTTTATGCTCTGTTCCCAATAAAATCAGGTTTTTACCAAACTCCCTGATTTCATTGATTGGTTGACGCACCAAGAATTTTTTCCAGGTATCCATAAAAGAGGACTCCAGCAATTGAATTAATCCTGGCAAATCAACGATACCCTGGATAATATTGATCCCCTCACCAGCCGTCTCCGTCCTTTCAGTTTCCAGTGATTCATAAGGCAAATGGTTCATCAGTTCCAGGAATAGTTCAGTTACCGGAACCGGTTTAATCAACAATCCGGCGAATTCACTCTTTTTTATTTTATCGCGTTCTTCAATCATTACAGATGCTGAATAGGCGACAACAGGTATATGTTTCAGTTTATCATTCCGTTTTAATTTATCCAGCAATTGGAACCCGTCCAAACCAGGCATCAGGATATCGGTAATAATAAGATCCGGGATAATTTCTTGAGCCAGAATGAAGGCCCGCTGTCCATCTTCAGCTTCTTTTATAGTAATATTGGTACCTTTCAATGCATCAACAAGATATTTCCGATTAGAAATAATATCATCAGCAACTATAATGATTGCCTTTCCAAACACAATATCTTGAGTATTAATATGAATCTCCGATCTTGATCTTTCAAAATCCCTTAAAAAAGCAACTTTCGGAATTACAATTTGAAAAATGCTCCCTTGGTTCAATTCGGATTTCAGGTTAATCGTCCCTTTCATTAATGTGATCAGCCGTTTTGAAATAGCAAGTCCTAAACCCGTACCTCCATAATTTTGCCTGCCTGCCTGTTGTGTAAATGGATTAAAAATTTCTTTTTGGAACTCCCAGGATACTCCGATTCCGGAATCTTCAATTTCGATGACCAGATCTACAAATCCTTCTTTTTCAAAATCTGCATGGTTTACAAATTGCGGATTTTTGGTTAAAACGGTAACTTTAATCTGTCCCTTTTCAGTAAACTTTATTGCATTGCCGATCAGGTTAAACATAACCTGACGGAGGCGGTTTTCATCGACATACAATCCAGCCGGAGTCCCTGAGGCTATTGATAAAGTGAAGCCCAAGCCTTTTTCGGCAATCTTCATGGAGAAGATTCTTTCGAATTCTAAAAAGAAGGATTTCGTATTTACATAATCGAAATCCAATTCCAGTTTACCCGCTTCGATTTTCGAAAGGTCAAGAATTCCATTGATCAGGGTAAGGAGGCCCCTTCCGCTCGACTTTAAGGAATCGATATAATCTTTTTGTACTTGATCTTTAGCTGACAGTGCTAAAAGATCGGCATAACCAAGCACTGCATTCATTGGAGTTCTTATTTCGTGGCTCATATTGGCCAGAAACTCACTTTTTGCCTTATTAGCCGCTTCAAGCTGAGCAGTCCGCTCTTTTATCCGAAGCTCCAATTCACGTGTAATCATACCGTTTCGGCGGTTAACCTGGGCCAGCCTGAAGCGAATCCACAAAGCAACTGATCCAACCGATAGCAACCCCCAAATTATCAGAGCAATAATACTCAGGTACCAGGGTGGCAACACTTTAAAGGTGTATTTAACCGGATCACTCCATACACCATCGGGGCTGCATGCTTTGAGTAGAAACGTATACTTTCCTTTGCTGATGTTACCATAAGTAGCGCTGGATTTATTGGTTACCAGGTTCCAGTCTTTATCATATCCCTGGAGCATGTACTGATAACGCACCATAAAATGCCGGGTAGGTTCTATTGCATTAAATTCAAAAGCGATTGTATTGTGAGCGTGCGGTAAAACCAGGTTTTCCGGAAGAGGAAAGAATCTATTAATACTATCGAAACGGATATCTCCAAATTTCGAATACATAGCAACACGTTCCTTATCATTAAGTTCCCTGCCAAAAGTAAGATGTTCCTCATTAATAACAGCCAATCTGTACCCCGTTGATTTCAGGTTGTTCCAGCAAATATTTTCGTTGTCCACTTTGATACCTTGCAAAACCGGAGTGGAGGGTTTGTCACTGCGGTGAACTTTTTTCGGATCGAATCGCACCAGTGCAGTTTTGTCAGATCCGGTTCCGATCCAGATAATGCCACTGTTATCTTCGTACATGGCTTTGTTCCCAACATTTACATCTTTAACCGGATAACCTGTTGACGTATTATAAACGTCAACGACACGGAATTGTCCATCATTTGTTAAAATAATCTCGCAGATACCCATATTTGTACCGGCATAAACTGCACCATCACGGGTTTGCAAAATTTGTGTGACACAATTATTAGGTAACCCATCGCGTGTTGTGAAATTACGGAACAAACTCCTATTTGAACTAACACTTTCTTTCCCGACCTTGATCAATTCAGCAGCCGGAAGAATTGAAATACCCCCGTAAGTTCCGAGCCAGAGGTTGCCCGACCGATCAAATGTAATGCACCAAACAGTATTATCAGCAAGTCCCTGAGCAGTAGTAAAATTGGTAAAATTTTTCCCATCAAACCTGGATACCCCGCCTCCAACGGTACCAAACCAGAGGTTTCCGCTTTTATCATCCTGAATGCTCCAAACAGAATTATGTGCAAGGCCTTGATTGACTGTATAATTGGTAAAAGTTTGTCCATTAAAACGCGATATGCCTCCTCCGAAGGTACCAAACCAGATATTTCCCGTTGAATCAAGAAAGATGCTGACAACATTATTACTTGCAAGTCCTTGATCAGTAGTGTAATTAACAAAAGATTTGCCGTTGTATCGGGATGCACCGCCTCCATAAGTTCCAAACCAAAGGTTACCTGAGTGATCTTCAGCAATGCTATACACAGAATTGTAGGCTAGACCCGTGGCAGTGGTAAAATTGGTAAAAGAATTGCCGTCATATCTGGCAACCCCGCCACCGCGTGTTCCAAACCAAAGATTACCTGATTGATCACTGATTATGCTCCTCACCGAATTTCTCGGAAGTCCCTGGTTGGCAGTAAAGTTGGTAAATGACTGGCCATCAAAGTGGGATACTCCGCCACCGTAAGTACAGAACCAAAGGTTGCCCGTTTTATCCTGAGTGATGCTCCTCACGGAATTATTCGCAAGCCCCTGGGCATCGGTATAACTGGTGAACAACCGTCCGTCATAGCTGGAAATACCACCACCAGTACCAAACCAAAGTCCACCGATTTCGGCTGGGGTAATACTCCACACCGTATTATCAGCGAGTCCGTCGGCCATGGTAAAACTCGTAAAAGATTTTCCATTGAAACATGATGCTCCGCCGCCATCGGTACCAAACCAAAGGTTGCCGGCTTTGTCCTGGGCAATACTTAATACATTATTATTAGCCAGGCCCTGACTGGAGGTAAAATTGGTAAATACTTTGCCATCATACCGCGATACTCCACCGCTGGTGCCAAACCAAAGATTACCTGTCTGATCAACCAGGATGCTTGATAAATTATTGTGAACAAGTCCGTTGATGGTAGTATAATTAGTGAACGATTTTCCATCATACTTCGATACTCCGCCACCGTGCGTGGCAAACCAAAGGTTCCCCTGACTATCCTCAACGATACCGGAAACATTATTACCTGCCAAACCCTGGGCGGTGGTGTAGGTAGAAAATGATCGGCCATTATACCGGGTCACCCCTCCATCTGAAGTACCAAACCAAAGGTTTCCAGCTTTGTCCTCTGTGATACAGAATACAATATTACCCGCAAGCCCCTGAGCAGTAGTAAAATTGGTAAAAGATTTGCCATCAAAAAAGGAAACACTTCCACCACCGGTGCCAAACCAAAGATTTCCTGATCGGTCACAATGCGAGCAAAGGATTACATCAAGAGCCAATCCGTTATCGGAGGTGTAAGTAGTAAAAAAGCCGATGCCCTGGATTTTTGGCCCGGCGATATTTGAACCTATTAACGGGGTTATACTAGAAAGGCAAAATAGAATAAGAAATAGTATCCTGGCCAGGGCAAACATCAAGCAGACTTGTTTAGACTTCATACCAATCCATCAATTGAAAGTGATATAGCTAATCCAGATATAATGCATCACCAAATAAAAGTAGCCACTGAACCAGCGCTTAATTTTGGAGTAACCTTTTTCCCATTAAAAACGACATTAAAAGATTGCTCCATCTCACTGTCATTCAATACAATGACGACCTTTTTGCCATCTGGGGTTTTGAATGCCACATTTTGCAGATTGGAAATAAAATTTGAGCCAATTCTAACAGAGCCTGCGGGTACAAATTTTGATGCGTGCGCAATGATATAATACGAGACATTCCGGACGACTAAAGAACTAATAGTGACGGCGCCTTCGCAGGTGGTGCACCCGCCTGGGGTATGAGGATTATAATCGGGATCGGAGGCCAGGTTCCATTCCAGCACATTTTTACTCCAGTTTCGGGTAGCCCCGATAATCAGATTTTTAACATGCCAGCGCAAATTCTGGCCAAAATCACCCGGACCTCCAACCCATTGCTCAGTAAAATACACATTCTTGTTGGGGTAGGCATCATGAACCTGGGAGAGAGCGCTGATATCTCCACCATAAAGATGAAATGCTGAACCATCAATAAATGGTCTGGCAGCTGCATCATTCAGGATATTAATGGGGTAATCAGGCCGATCGCAATTATGATCATACAAAATAATTTTGGTTGTGATGCCGGCTGATTGAAACGCCGGGCCAAGATTATTTTTTATGAAAGCGGCTTGCTCAGCTGATTGCATCTCCATGCTTGGATTGTTATTAGGATTAAGCGGCTCATTTTGAATGGTAATAGCATCGATACGAATACCTTCGGCTTGCATTCCCTGGATGTATTTTACCAGATACCGGGCATAAGCATCGTAATACTCAGGAAGCAGTTTACCTCCTTTTGAACTTTTGTTATTTTTCATCCAGGCTGGCGCCGACCAGGGTGATCCCAAAATCTTGATATCAGGATTGTATGAAAGTGCGAGCTTTAGGATGGGGATCAAATTAGTTTTATCAGGATTAATACTAAAATGTGCAAGATCGATATCTGTTTGACCATTAAGCATATCGTCATAAGAAAAAACAGCAGCATCTAAATCAGAGGCACCAATACTTACGCGTAAATAACTGATACCAATGCTTGAACTGTCGTTTGAAAAAAGCTCCTTCATCAATGCGTTCCGGCTGGCAACCGGCAACTGGTTGATGAGAAAGGCACTACCGCCGGTTAGCGTACAACCAAAACCATCAATGGACTGAAAGGTGGAGGTGGTATCCACAACAATGGAAGGGTATTGATTGGTGGTTGCATCAAACATAAGTTTAGCAGCCGGCTTTTCCAGCATATAAGACTTATCTGGTGTAGTCAACCAAAAAATCACGTCGGATTTATCCTTTGAAGCACCTGTTGTGTCAGTAGGATCATCATCGGGTGTAACCGGTTTTTTCTTGCAACTGTAAGCAGAATTCAAACCTGCCATCAGGCAAAGTGCACCAAGCAGGTAAATGATCAGATTCTTTTTCATGTTCGTTTTCTTAGGTAACCGGTATTCTGGATTCTTTTTTGCAGAACATCCAAAGTTATTGGAAAGTTCTTAGTGTTTTGTATCCAATGATAAAAAATGGCAATGTAGGCTTTAGGGCAAAAAAAAAGCTCCCTTGGCGGGAGCTTTCTTTTTATCAGGATGAGAATTAATTTTTTATCAGTTTTTGAGTCTGCCTTTTGCCGTACCGGTCAACGAATGTAACAAAGTACATTCCGGTGCTTAGGGAAGCAGTGCTGATGGTTTGGTTACCCGTATTGCTGAAATTATAGGTTCCAACAACCTTACCGAGCATTGAGGTAATGGTAACGCTGCTCACTTCAGTATTTGAACTGATGAACAGCTCATTACTTACCGGGTTTGGATACATTAGGATTTTCCCAGCCAATGAAATTTCAGGTGCTGAAACCACATGGCCTTGAACGCCCCAGGTATAGATCAGGTAAATACTACCATTAAAAGTGAATGTTCTGTCGCCACCCGGAGCTGGGTCACCTGTTCCCCAACCCGTTCCTTTGAAGAATTTGAATGCAATCAGACCGTCGGCAAGATGCATGGTGATTTTGTAGATTCCATCACCATCGGGATCTAACATTTCATTATTAAGGTTTTTGCCTGGTTCTTCCCAGGTACCGTGAATGCCACCTATAGCGCCTGACATAAACACTTTATCCCCGGCAACAATCCCAGCCGGATTCATATCAACAGCAATTATCTGCTCAGGAGGAGTAGCTGGGTTAGGATCATTATTCAGGATAATATCATCAAAATAGATATCAATATCTTCAGTTAGAGCCAATGGTAGTTCAAAATCGGGCATAAAGACGATAGTTGGATAGGTCCCCGTTTTGTCTGAAAAATCGAACACATAATCAACCCAACTCCCTGTAGTAGTTTGTGGGTTTGAAGCAGGGTGTTCCACTGTACCTGCGGCACCGCCTTCGATTTTGAATACGATTGGGCTGATACGTGGTTTCCAAATTTTTACGTGCATGTATTTGTTGGTGGTAACATCAACAGTGGTAGCTGAATAAAAACCTCCCCAGGCAACACCGTCTTTATCACGGTGAAATTTAGCCACATAATCGCTCAGGTTAATACCTGATTTATCCGGGTTAGGAGCAAGGGAAAAGCTACTTAGGTCTTCGGCGCCACCTAACATGATATTCATTGGAATGGTTTCAAAATTCTCCATTACCTGCACAGGGGCACTTCCAACGGTCGGGTCGTTATTAATATAAAGATCATCGAAATACATGGTAATGTATTCGGTAAGAGTAACGGGATCTTCGAAGTCAGGCATGAAAACGATTTTTACATACTCGGTACCGGTAGCCGGAGTAACATCATAAACCAACTCTTCCCATGCGTTTACAAGGGTTTGAGGATTAATAGGAGAAAGGTCACTTGTATTTGGGTTCTCCAGTTTGAATTTGACAGGAGTGATTCTGGGTTTCCAAACTTTTACGTGAACATACTTGTTGGCAGTGGTATTAATCGCGGTAGGCAGGGTTGCATAAAAGCCTCCCCATGGATCACCTTTTCCGCGGACGAATTTTGCCACGTTGGTACTGGTATTCGCTCCTGTGGGATCAGGGTTAGGAACTACTGTAAGCGACCCATTGTCGCCTGCAGCCATCAGGTTCATTTTCAGACTTTCATAGTTCTCAATGTTTTGCGCCATTGAAAACCCCATGAAAATGAACATCATCACAAAAACGAGTGTAGATTTCTTCATGTGTAAAATATTAAAATTAGTAATTGGTTAACTTTCATAAAAATACTTCAAATATCTGTATAAACACCATTTCTTTTAATTGGTTTAACAGATACAGAAAATCTTTCAGGAATTGTTTTAGTAGCCCGGATTTTGATTGAGTTGTGGGTTTTTATCGAGTTCAGCCTGAGGAATCGGCCAGAGGAGCTGAAATTCAGAAATTGCATATCCAAGATTTACTCCATCAACACCTTTTGCATTATTAATCACCTCGATAGCTCTACCTGTTCGTTTGAGATCATACCAGCGAACGCCTTCAAAAGCCAGCTCGAGCCTGCGTTCCTTCTCGATTGCCAGGCGCATGGCGGCTTGGGAGTTTGCAGTAGTATTCGGCAATGAAACACGGGTTCTGATCTGGTTAACCAGAGCAGCGGCACCGGCTAAATCACCGGTTTCGTTAAGGGCCTCCGCTTTTAGCAATAATATATCGGCCAACCTGATGAAAATATAATTTTGCGGACTGGGAGAACTAAAAATGCGGTACTTGTTTAAAAAGGGATAATTGAGCTGAGGCCAGTGGGTGTCGCTCCATTTGCCAATAACATTGAGGAAAACAATAGAGGAGGTTTTGCGGATATTGTCATTTTCAGCATCAAAAGCGGCGACCAGGTCATTGGAAGGAATATTAAATTTCTTCCAGTCCAACCCTCTGAACATGCTGGCTCCCCAGTTACCGGAAGAGGCTGTACCTTCATAATTGATTTCGAAAATGGCCTCAACAGAATTCTCGTGTGCATTATCCCAAAGTTGGTCATAATTTGGCAACAAGCTGTATCCGCCTGATATCACATCATTGCAATATTTCAGCACCTTGTTCCAGTCATGGGGTTCCTGGGTAGCGTAAACCTTTGACAACATGGCATTAACAGCGCCTTTTGTAATTGTGTTCTTATTTACGGCGGTGGCTTTCACAAAGGGTAAAGCTGTTTCCAGGTCGAGGATAATTTGCGCATAAACATCAGCCATTGGTGCTCTTTTGGGAAACAGAATCGGGTAAACTTCTGGCAGCACAGCGGCATTGAATGTTTTAAACTCCTTAAGTTGCAGCGGAACATCGCCCCAAAGCTGTACCAATTGAAAATACATAAATGCCCTCATAAAACAAGCCTCGCCCCGTATTTCATTTTTACGGTTTGCTGTGAGCAACGGGTCCGGAACAGAGTCCACATTATTGATCACTACATTTGCATTTCCGATGATCGTGTACAAATAGGCCCAGTCGCGCTTGATGTTTGAATTGGTAGGGCTGATTTTATAATCGTCAATCTGGAAATTAGCAGGGTTATCGGCTCCGGCATAGGCATCATCTGATTGTGCATCACCGTTAACAAAGTAATCGAGCTCAAAATACTCATTCCGGAATCCGGCATAAACACCTGCCAAAGCAGCTTCAACCTGATCAGCGGTTTTGTAAGTTGGTCCGGAGGAGGAGGTATTTTCAACCGCAACACCATTATCAATTGGTTTCAAATCAAGAAAATCATTAATCTTCTGGCAGGAAAAAAAAGCGGTTGCAAGAAGTGTGATAATCAGAATTTTGAATATATTTTTCATAAAAGATATTTTTTTAGAATTCAACATTTAAACCAACAATGATTGATCTGGCCTGTGGATAGGTTCCATAATCAACTCCTAAGGTGGTGGAGCTGCTACCGAAAGCATTGACTTCAGGATCGAAACCGGAGTATTTGGTAAAAGTCAGCAGATTTTGGCCGGTAATGTAAACCGACAGATTTTTGATCGCTTTAAATTTGGCATTGTTTTCGAGAACCTTGTAAGATAAAGTGATGGACTTTAGCCTTACGTATGAGCCATCCTCTACAAAACGTGATGAGTTGCTGACATTGTTGACGCTTCCGTTTCGTACTGCTCTGGGAATATCGGTAACCGTGTTTAGAGTAGTCCAGCGGCGAAGAACTGCCGTTGACTGATTCTTGCTGTCAAACATACCCTCCAGATCGATACGGGTGGCATTGTATACCTCGTTGCCATAGCTTCCCTGAAAGAAAACGCTCAGGTCGAAGCGTTTATAGCTAAAGGAATTGGTGAACCCAAAAGTAAAATCGGGCTGTGCATTTCCGATAACGGTACGATCGCCAGGATCAGTAATCCCATTAATATTCAAATCTTTGTATTTAATATCGCCCGTTGCAGGGTCAACTCCCTCGGAAACATATCCAAAGAAAGACCCCAGGGGCAAGCCAACTTTTACAATAGAAACCTCCTGATTATTACTATAAATTCCACCATAATAATAAACATTGGTATAATTTAAAGCGGTGACCTTGTTGCGGTTAAACGACATATTAAAATCGGTAAACCATTTAAAGGTCCTGTCGAGGTTGACTGTATTAACATTGAACTCAATACCCCGATTTTCGATATTACCGGCATTTGTTTGTATACTAGTGATAGGCAAGGTATTAGAAAGCTGTACATTTAATAAAACGTCCTCCGTTTTCTTGATATACGCATCGAAATTCAGTACCACACGGGTTTTAAACAGGCTGATATCAAATCCGATGTTAGATTGGGCTGTAGTTTCCCATTTCAGGTCAGGGTTAGAGTAAGATGTTTGGGTTGCGGACGGACCTGCCAGAGGGTTTTTAGGGGTACGCCGGCTATAAGAAATTAATCCATAGCTGGCATAATTGGAAATACCCTCCTGGTTACCATTTTTACCCCACCCTCCGCGAATTTTCAGATCGTCGATAAAGGTAAGATTGCGCATAAACTTTTCAGATGAGAGGCGCCATCCTGCTGAAAATGAAGGGAATGATCCCCATTTGTTTGCCAGTTTTGATGAAGCGTCACGCCGGACAGTTCCGGTAAGGTAATATTTATGGTTAAAATCGTAGGTTGCCCGTGCAAAAAATGAAGCGAGTGCCCATTCCTGCCTGGAGGTTCCGCCGGAGATCACGTTAGCGGCCCATAACGTTCGAACCAAAGTGTCAGCGGGAAAATCGTTACCGGACAGATAAGAATCGTTACCCGAAAACTTTTGTAAACTACTTCCAGCCAGCGCGGTAATATTATTCTTTCCAATGGTACGGGCAAAATCAAGTGTATTGTCCCACATCCAGGAATTGCTGTCATACTTATCGGAATATCCAATTCCATTTTGTTTGCGGCCAAAGTTGGTTTTTATGCGATCGAGATAGTAATCCATCTGATGGCTATTGATATCCACACCAAACCTCGATTTGAATATCAGTCCCTTAATGATTCTTGCCTCGGCATTAATACTTCCGAACAACTGATTATCAAGCTCCCCCTGATCCGGGCCATTCATATAGGCAATCGGGTTTTCCCAAGAAGGCTGAAAAGGGTTAGGATCATACCAACCGCTGGAATCATTTTTAAAAACGTGGAGAAACGGGGGGGTATTGAGGGTACTCATGATCACTCCACCCCGGCCGGAACTGGCGTTATCGGGGGTATCTTTCGTTTTGATATTCACCACATTGATGCTGGTCCCGATTTTTAACCATGGTTTAACTTCATTATCCAGGTTAATACGAACACTGTAGCGATCAAATCGTGCTGGTTTAACGATACCCTGATCGCTCAGATAACCTGCTGATACGAAATACTTTGATTTGTTATCTCCACCTGATACTGACAATTGATGGGACTGTGTAAACCCGGTTCCAAAGACCAGGTCGCTCCAATTTGTATTATCCGAAAAGGTAGTATCGAGGGTTGCTCCGGTGATATCTTTCATCAATTTGCGATAGTCAGCGGTATTCAGAACATCGAGGGGTTTGCGGAGTTTTGAAACGCCGAAATAGGTATTATAAGTTATAACCGGTGTGTTCTCTTTACCTCTTTTTGTGGTAATCAGCACCACGCCATTTGCTGCCCTGGCACCATAAATCGCTGCAGAAGAGGCATCCTTCAGAACACTCATTGTAGCTATATCCATAGGGCTCAATCCCTTGATATCGGTTGTTGGCACGCCATCCACCACATATAGTGGTTCATTTCCCGCCAGCACCGATGTAGCACCTCGAACCCGAACAGTAAGACTCTCACCTGGTTTCCCGGATGTTTGGGTTACCTGAACCCCAGCAGCTTTCCCTTGCAGGGCCTGAACTGCCGATACGATAGGCCGGTCCTTGATTTCTTTTTCCCCAACCGTTGATACAGCGGTAGTAAGATCCATTTTCTTTTGTGAACCATAGCCGATAACTACGATTTCATTGAGCAGTTTAACGTCTTCAAGAAGAACAACATTAATTACTGATTGGTTGGTTACTGGAATTTCCTGGGATAAAAAGCCCACATACCTGAATACCAGAACATCCTTGTTTACAGTGATCTGGTAACTACCATCCAGGTTTGTTGTTGTACCATTGGTGGTGCCTTTTATCTGTATGGTAACTGAAGGCAGTCCAATGCCGGCAGCGTCGGTGACCTTGCCGGTAATTGACCGGCTTTGCGGGAACACAGACAATGACAGCGCTGAAATAATTAATAGAGTAAAGATTTTTTTCATATCCGGACGATTTTTGAATAGTTCATTAGAAACAAGAAAATCAACGTTTTGTTAAAGGTAGTGCAAAAAAATCGCAAAGAGCAACCCGAGAGGTTGCAAATAGAAATTTGGTGATTGTTGGGGGGAGGGAGGTGTGGGGGGAGGGAGGTGTGGGGGGAAGGAGGTGTGGGGGGAGGGAGGTGTGGGGGGAGGGAGGACACATGGGTCCTCCCGTACGAAATGGGTGTGATAGAAAACTTAATAGTAAAATGTATATTGCGGCAAATAGCCAAAATCATGGAAATTCCCACCCGGATTCAGCTCAAGCTCAGCGAAGAAGATTCTGATATTGTGCGTAATGAGTTCTTCAGGTCAAATATTCAAAGGGGAAAGCTGTTCTTTTTGGTTGCCACTCCCATCAGCCTGGCACACATAATTGTGTTTTACTTCAAAGTGGCTGACGGAGTCATCGACACGGAATATTTGTGGGCTAAAGGGATCATTATGATGCATTCTTTTGTGATCGTTTTAGCAATAACTGTGGGAATTTATTCG
>CAIXKO010000520.1 GCA_903919925.1 uncultured Bacteroidota bacterium
ACTTCAGGGCCTATCGGGAGCGGTGCAGTGGAAGTGCTCTATGATAAATCCAGTTTGCAATTTATTGCTCTCTCCGCCAACGGCCCTCTAATAGGAGATCAAACCGTGGTAGCCGGCATGCAGGATCTTTGTATGATTGGAACCGGCCAGATTAATGTTACAGTCGATACCTATAATGTTATGGATATCATTGAAGCTCAAGTTTATAATGCAATGACAGGCTATTGGCTGAACGGCTTCGCCTGGGATGCAGTTGGGCAATACACCCGCAGCGATGTGGGATTCGTTGATACTGTAGAAGCAATCCTGATCCGGCTGTAATAATAATCCGTTCAAAGTCTGAAAACTGGTGTTTAATGATAATATTCGTTAATTTCACCTCAATATTTTAATACCTAAACCTTGTCATGAAAACACGTGAAAAATCAATTTTCGCCATTGGATTGGTGGCGGCCCTGGCGATAGGCTTTCTCATAGGCATCAGCATAAATTTTCCAAAACCCAACCAGTCAGAGCTTGCAGGCACTTTCGGCAAAGCAGAAAAGTTCCGGAAAGTTCAGATGACCCAAAAGGATGTCCAATTACGTAGCGAATTACTCAAGGATACCGCCCAGTTAAAGAGTTTGATCCAGGGGCTGGTTTATTTTTCACTTTGCACAGAGGATGTTAGCACCAATATTGACCTTTGTCTGCTGGCTTTCAAAGCCCAGGGCCTGGGAGCAGGGTCCACCGGTATGGATAAAATAAGCGCACTGGAGGATTATTCCGGCTTTATCAGCAATAACAACAAAACACTGAATGCCACCATCAGTATGCTCATGAGTCTTTATACTAATGACTCAGCCAGCCAGTCGCAGGATGTTGAAAAGAACCTGAAGGATTTTGCAAGCTACATGAACACCCTGAACCAAAAAAACAAGGTACTAACCGAGGCTATGTCCGGATTCGATAATTTCATGTTGACTAACAAAGTGCTCCAATCGCATAAAACAGAGATTACGCAGCTTAAATCCATCCGCGATCAGTTGCTGATCAAAGGAATCCAGCTGGGTGCCGCGCTTGGCAACAAGGAACAGGTGAATGGATTGATTGTTGCAGCTTTCGAGTCGCAGGAGCAGCTCAGGCTTTCCTATAAAAGTACTGAATCCGCAAATGCTGTTAATGCTCACCTGCAAGGTGCTTCAGATCTCAAATTTACCACTCCCGGCGCCATCATTGGTTTTATTGCCGGTACCGGGTCAATAAATAATGCTATTGGCAGACAAGTTGGTGGTTTCGCGATGGACGCTGCAATTTTTTACTCCAAAACCGACCTTTCATATATTGTTCTTAGCCAGGATCAGATAAACAACAGTGTTAACGCCATAAACGCCGTTAATGCTGTTAATGCTGTAAATGCCATCAATGCAATAAATGCCTCCCCAATGCAGATGGTGGCAACAGTTGGTTCACAGGGCCTCAGTTATATTATTCTTAGCAATTATAGCTTGCAGGAGGTTATTTCAGCCATGCCGGGCCGTTTCGATGCCGCACTGAGCGCCGGTTTGTATTCCATGGGTAACCTCTCGAGTGCTTACCTGTCCACACCAACCTTATCCGCCGGCTTTACCGCGTTAATGGCGGGTGACAATTTGGGTTTCATGTAATATTGAATGTTAACAACCTGCCTTCAACCAAAGGATAATGAATAATCCGCAAGAAAAAAACCTTTTACCGGAACAAAAGATTCAGGAGCTCACTGCCTCTCTGGAAGCCGCACAAACCCGGCTCCTCCAGTCTGAGAAAATGGCTACATTAGGTCAGCTCACTGCGGGAATTGCCCATGAACTCAAGAACCCACTTAATTTCGTAAATAACTTTTCGGAGCTTTGCCTGGAACAAACCAGCGAAGTGGTGAATGAGATTAACAACCTTTCCGGGAAAATTGATGCCAAAGACGCTGATTACATTAAAGAGATACTCGCAGATATTGAAAGCAACCTGAAAAAAATCAATGAGCACGGTAAACGCGCCGACAGCATTATACGCGGCATCTTGCTTCAATCACACGGCAAAGCCGGAGAAATGATACTCTCCGACCTCAACGCTCTTTTATCTGAATATGTTACCCTTGGTTACCACGGTATCCGGGCAAGTGATAATACATTCAATATCAAAATCGAATCGGATTATGACCCTTCAGTTGGATTAGTCAGAATGGTGCCCCAGGATATGAGCAGGGTGTTCCTGAATCTGATCAATAACGCTTGCTATTCAACCGCTCAAAAGAAAATCGAGCTGAAAGATGCATACTCACCTGTGCTTAGAGTTACAACAGAAAAATCATCTGATCAAATAACTATCCGGATCCGGGATAATGGCAATGGTATCCCGCCTGCCATACTCGAACGGATATTCAATCCTTTTTTCACTACAAAACCAGCCGGATCCGGCACGGGCCTTGGATTATCAATCAGTTATGATATTGTAGTAAATGAACATCACGGCAATCTGTCAGTGGAATCGGCGGAGGGAGAATTCGCGGAGTTTACCATAAAACTCCCCGTCACCTAAAATGGAAACTTAAGAAATCGAAACAATCACAACAAAATAACTATTCAAAACATGGACGATAAGTTGAAAATGAAAGTCAAAATCATGGTAGTCGATGATGAAGTTGATCTCGAACCACTGATCAGGCAAAAATTCCGCAAACAAATCAGGGATGGCGTTTATGATTTTGAATTTGCGCACAATGGCCTCGAAGCACTCGCCAAGCTGATTGAGGAACCCAACATCAGGCTGATTCTATCCGATATCAATATGCCGGAAATGGACGGGCTAACTTTGCTCTCCAGATTAAAAGAATTAAAAAGCCCATGGCTGAAAACAGTGATCGTTTCGGCTTATGGCGATATGGAAAATATCCGGACCGCTATGAACCGGGGAGCTTTTGATTTTGTTACTAAACCGATCAGTTTTGATGATCTCGAAATTACCATTAATAAAACCCTGGAAGAGATAACATTATCCTGGCAAAGCGCTCAGGAACATGATCAATTGATATCTATTCAACAGGATTTGCAGGCAGCACGTGAAATCCAGCAAGCTATTCTTCCTAAAATTTTTCCGCCGTTCCCGGAGCATACTGAGTTTTCCATTTATGCTTCCATGATCGCTGCCAAAGAAGTTGGAGGTGATTTCTTCGATTTCTTTATGATTGATACGGAACGCCTTGGTTTTGTTATTGGTGATGTTTCCGGCAAAGGGGTAACTGCTGCTATCTTTATGGCAGTGAGCAGAACGCTGATCCGTGCAACTGGCAATAAAGGTATTTCAACGGTTGATTGCATGAACTATGTGAACAAGCTGCTTTGCAATGAGAGCGTTTCGTGCATGTTTGTCACGGTTTTCTATGGCATTCTCAATACGTCCACCGGCGAGGTTGAGTATGTAAATGCCGGCCATAATCCACCTTATATACTTACCGGTAATCAGGTTCGTAAGGTTGAAATGACCGGTGGCACCATTTTGGGTTGCCTCGATGAATTCAGTTATCAATCGAAAAAAGTGGTATTGGCTCCTGGCGATCTTCTCTTCCTCTATACCGATGGGGTAACTGAAGCTTTCAACAGCAAAGAGGAACTTTATGAGGAAGCGCGGTTGGAAGCGTATCTGGCCAATCATGCCACACATTCAATTGAGGAGGTTGTAACTGAATCCTTCCGGGAGCTCGCCGAGTTTTCAGCAGGAGTGGCCCAATCAGATGATATCACCGTTTTGGCCATTCGTTACCATGGTCATCACTGACCCTGAATGCTTTGCCAATACTATAATCGTCAAATGAAAGCTTTCAGTTTCTCCCGGATCCTTGTTCTGTTTTATCTTCCGGTTTCGATTGCATTGCTGATGTGCTCCCCACTCTCGCTCCCGGCACAGAGAAAGATCAATCTTCAGAAATTTGAAACATCAAACACCAAGCTGGTTTTTCTCGACAAGAATACCTCATACCTGGTGCCTCACACGGTTAGATCGTTTGAGAATGCATTGGCCTTTCATGAGAAATTCTGGGAATACAAACCATCGGGTGCAACAAACATTCTATTTAACGATTTCTCCGATTCAGGAAACGGAGGAACCAACGTTATTCCGTGGAATTTTCTCAATATCGGAGTTTCACCATTTGATTATACCTTCTCCGTTGTCCCTTCCAACGAGCGCATGCAGTGGCTGATGAGTCATGAGCTGGCACATCAGACGATGTGCGATAAAGCCTCTAAAGCCGACCGGGTATTTCGCTCGGTTTTAGGAGGAAAGGTTATGGCCGACAACCGCGATCCGCTATCCATGGTTTATAGCTACCTGACCACGCCCCGTTGGTATTCTCCCCGATGGTACCAGGAAGGGATTGCCGTATTTATGGAAACATGGATGTCGGGCGGGATAGGCCGGGTAATTGGCGGATATGATGAGATGGTTTTTCGAACAATGGTCCTCGATAGTGCCTTCTTTTATAATGTGATCGGACTGGAAACCGAGGGAACCACCATCGATTTCCAGGTAGGGGTAAATTCCTATCTGTACGGTACCCGTTTTATCAGCTATCTTGCCTATCAGTATGGGATTGATAAGCTCAGGGATTTCTTTTCGAGAACGGATTCCAGCAAGCGCTTTTACGCAGCTCAGTTTAAACTGACATACGGAGTTCCGGTACAGGAAGAATGGGATAAATGGATTGCCTGGGAGCATGAATTTCAGCAGCTGAATCTCGAAAATATCCGCAAATTCCCGGTAACCGGATACCGCCGGATATCGCCGAAACCGCTAGGCTCAGTTTCACGGCAATATTATGACCCGGCTTCAAATAAATTGATTGCAGCAGTAAACTATCCCGGCAAACTCGCTCATATTACCACTATCGATATGGGCACAGGTGACCTGTCCGTTGTTGCCCCGGTAGCCTCCCCCAGTTTGTTTATGGTAACCAGCCTGGCTTATGATGATTCATCAAAAACCCTTTTTACCTCTACCCAAAACAAGGACTGGCGGGGTTTGGCAGCGATCGATATTAAATCGGGAAAAACCAGGGAATTGATGAAAATCGCCCGCTGCGGCAACCTGGCTTTTGATGCTAAAGCAAGTGCATTATGGGGAATACAGAACATGAGCGGCCGCACCAGCCTTTTACGCTTTTTGCCACCCTATACCAAATACGAAACCATGGCCACCCTGCCATTCGGACAGGATTTTTCCGACGTGGCCATTTCGCCCGATGGAACCTTATTATCCGCTACCCTCTCTGAGGTAACCGGAAGCCAGAAGCTGGTTGTTTACCGGATTGCAGACCTGGATGCAGGGAAACCAGACTTTGAGTTTATCTATGAATTTGAAGATAACCCGGCAGCCAACTTCGTATTCTCCCCCGATGGAAAATATCTTTACGGAACATCTTATTATACGGGTGTTTCCAATGTTTTCAGGATATCGCTCAAAACTAAAAAACCAGAAATCCTTACCAATGCGGAAACCGGATTTTTCCGGCCCTTGCCAATCTCGGCCGATTCTATGATCGTTTTTAATTATACACATGAAGGGATGATCGCCGGCATCATGAAAATTGCCCCGATGGAGGATGTGAACCCAATTAATTATCTCGGTCAAAAGATCTATGAAAAGTATCCGGATGTGGAAAGCTGGACCCTCCAGCCGCCTTCAAAAATTAACCTGGATTCCCTTAATGTGGTCGAAAAACGTTATCGGCCCGTTAGTGAGCTCAGGCT
>CAIXKO010000521.1 GCA_903919925.1 uncultured Bacteroidota bacterium
AACAGCTCCGGATAACTTCCGTAAATCATGCGGTGCCTCAGCAATTCCTGCATATCCACCGGGTTAAATCTGGATGACAGTTCCTGATCCGAAAATGGAAAAAGGTGAAATGTATGTTTCCTTCCCGTTAATGGCTCTCCTGTTTTATTGACCAGGTCAAAATAGGAAGATCCTGAAAGAATAACTTTTAAATCAGGTATGGTATCGAGCATCAGCTTGATGGCTTTTCCGATATCAGGAATTTCGGTTGCCTCATCCACGATAAGAAAACGAGTGTTACCCAGCCATGACTGATAATTAAGGGTTGTTCGGCGTACAAATTGTTCCTGTACTGAGAAATCTTCCCCGTTAAGCAGCAAACATTCTTCCGGTATGAGATCCATGATCTTTTTCAGCAACACAGTTTTTCCTGTTCTTCTGGCACCGGTAAGCACAATGGCTTTCCCTGGTTTAATATATTTCAGGACAACCTTTTCCAGCGATCTTTCGAGGTATTCCATAATTCCGGATCATTAAGTATCCAAATTTACGTAAATTCTGCTGGTTAAGTATCCGGATTAACGTAATATTTCGCTTTTTGCTACCTGAGGTCTTATCGGGAAGGAAGATCGAATTTAAAATCTTCCGTTTTTTTGCTGTAAGACTTATCCGGAAGCATTGCCATACATCGGTAAAAATTCTACCTTCGGAGATTAAACTGAACTACAAATATTAATTTATCTGAAATGAAAGATAGACAGACATTCGACCGGAGGAAATTCCTGAAGGCAGGATTGGCAGGAGCTGCGGCTTTCACAATTATTCCTCGCCATGTTCTTGGTGGACAGGGATATACTGCTCCTAGTGATCAGCTTACAAAAGGGATCATCGGGGTTGGCGGGATGGGCCGCGGGCATATTGATTATGAAGGTAAACTGCTTGCCGTATGCGATGTTGACCGCAAGCATATGGAACAGGCCATTCAACAGGCTGGCGGAGGAATACAAGGGTATCACGATTTCCGCGAACTGCTTGCAAGGCCCGATATTGATGTGGTTCATATTGCCACACCACCTCACTGGCATGCCCTGATGGCTATGGCAGCCGCTGAGGCTGGCAAGGATATCTGGTGCGAAAAACCAATGACCCGCACGATTGGTGAGGGTATTAAGGTGGTTGAGGCAGTAAACCGTCATGGAAGGATGTTCCGGCTGAACACCTGGTTCCGGTTCAAGGATACTTTTTATGGTTTAGGTACCGATGTTAAGCCTCTCAAGAAATTGATTGACAGTGGAATTCTTGGCTGGCCACTTAAGTTTACCGTTAGCGGAATCACCGGTTATGACTGGAAGTTTTATTGGAGCGGAAAAACCAATCTTAAGCCCATGCCGGTTCCTGAGGAGCTGGATTATGATATGTGGTTAGGACCAGCCCCTTACAAGCCCTATAATCCGGAGCGCGTGCATTCGGTTTTCCGTGGATACTGGGATTACGATGGAGGTGGATTGGGCGATATGGGTCAGCATTACCTGGACCCGGTTCAATATATGTTGGGCAAGGATGATACCAGTCCGATTCTGGTGGAAGTAGATGCACCACAGCAACATCCGGACGCATGTGGTTCCTGGAGAAGAATTGAATATACTTACGCCGATGGATGCAAAATTATTCTCGATGGAGAAAATCGCGATAAGAATGCTGCCTATATTGAAGGCCCGCTGGGTAAGATTTATAGAGGATTTCGTTCAGATATTCCTAATCTGCAGAGCTTTATTGAAACCCTTCCCGATCCCGAGCCGCAGATCATGACTTTCAGCGAATCGGTTAAAACACGTACCAAATTCGCTTTAAATGAGATGAATGGCCACCGCTCCAGTACCATAGTAAATATGGGTATCGTTGCCGTAAGACTAGGCCGGTCGCTGAAATATGATCCTGTTAAACAGGAGTTTATCGATGATGAAGGAGCAAACCGGATGATTAATCAACCGATGCGGAGCCCGTGGGCAATTTAATTTGCTAATTTGCTAATTTGCTAATATGCTAATTGAAGAGAGCAATCGGGTCACTTGTCACTCGTCACTTGTCGGAGAAGACACGCAAGTATGCGTTGAAGATGACACGCAAGTATGCGTCTCTACAATTGTTATTTAATAAATAAATTTAAAATGAAAACACTGAAAAATATATTATTTACTGTATTGGCCCTGATGCTGATAGGGTTTTCAGCACAAGCGCAGGATGTAAGGCTGCTGTCAACCAAGGTGGCAGATATTCTGGCTCAGATGCCGGCCAGGGACCTGGTTCAAAGGGACAAAGCCGTTCAAAGTATCATCCAGCTCAGGGAAGCCGGATTGGCAGAGATTACCAAACTGATTGTGCCGGCAGGAACGGGGGATGACACCAATGCCCGCTTTGCCTTGAACGCACTGGCTTTGGTGCTGGGCGATGGCAATGTTGAGGCCGATCGCAAAATGGTTTCTGAAGCATTTACCAAGGCTTTGGATGAAGCCAAAGATCCGGATGTGAAATCGTTCTTCCTTTATCATCTGAAGTTTTTTGCAAAAGCCGAAGCAGTGGAATCGGTGAGTAAGTACTTATCAGATCCTCAGCTGGTTGAACCGGCAGCGGCCGTTCTGGTCAATATGAAGAATCATCCTGCTATGCATGCTTTAAAAATTGCACTTCCCGAGCTCAAGGGCAAGAGTCAGCTCGTAGTAGTAAAAGGTTTAGGCGATTACGGAGCTTTATGTGCTGATTCATCTATCCGTTCGCTGGCATCAACCACTGATCCAAATCTGAAGAAAATGGTATTGTACGCTTTGTCTCAGATCGGATCAAAAGAGTCGGCTGAGGTAATGGTGAACGCTGCCAAACAAGCCGGATTTGCTTATGAACCCACCGAAGCCACCCGTTCGTTAGTTCGCTTTGCCGGAAATCTGGCCAAAAACGGTGAACTGGCACCTGCTAAACGCATTAGTAATATGCTGGTAAAGGAGTGTAAGGATGCAGGAAATAATAGTTATGGGTTGGCCGGATTAAGTGTGCTGGTTGAAAACTTTGGGTTTGAAACGATTGATCTGCTATTATCGGCGGTGGATAATCCGGATAAAAAATATCGGGATGCTGTTCTTTACCAGGCTTTATCGATAAAAGACATTGCCGCAGTAAGGAAATGGATGGATAAAGCAAAAACGGCCAACTCGGAAACTGCTGCTGAAATCATCGGGATGCTCGGGAAAATGGGCAATCCGGTTGTGGTGCCGATGTTATATCAAATGAATGGCAAGGAAGACCCGGCGCTTCGCTCGGCTTCATTGGCAGCACTGGTGGATATCCAAGGAAAAGCTGCCATACCGGTGATTTTCCGCAATATGAAAACCGCTTCTGGAACGGAACTTGAATCATGCGGAAAACTTTTGAACACACTCGTTGGACCTGGCGAAATCCATGACGTTGCTGCTTCGGTTGAAGTGGTTCCTTCTGACGCTAAAGCTACGCTGATCAACCTTTTGGCTGCCAGAAAAGCAACCGATGAATCGGCACTGGTCCGCAAATATCTGTTTACCGGTGATCCTGTTGCTACTGCTGCAGCGTATAAAGCACTTCCAAATGTTACCAAACCAGGCGATGAAGTTGTATTGATCACCATTTTGGAAAATACCGCAAATCCTGTTTTCGTAGCCAATGTGCAGGATGCACTGGTGGTGGCTGTTTCCGGTATCGAAAACCAATTTGA
>CAIXKO010000522.1 GCA_903919925.1 uncultured Bacteroidota bacterium
GAAAACGTGGTATCAATGGTTTGCCCATGTGCAGTTGCCTCTAATTTTACATTGGAAAGCCCGCACCGGCTGTTGGGAATGAGCCCGGTAGTGAAAAAACCTTTAGTATCGAAAGTGCCTGCATATAAAGTGTCACCGCCTACAATAACCCAGCAATTACCTTCTTCAGTCGGAAGAATTTCTGGTTTTTCTGAACAAAACCAGGAGCCGGCAATGGAAATTGACACGAGCGGTTGTTCTTCGCAATCCCTGAGAACTTTTTCTTTACAGGTGGTTAAAAAGAGTAACGAAGCAGGGACCAGAATCATTAGACAGATCGCTTTTTTTATGGTATTCATGATTTTTCCTCCCCGTTAAAATGTGATTCCAACTCTAATAAAAATCTGACTGGCAACCCGTTTGTCGTAAGGGTTAAATGAGGCAGGTAATACCTCTTTATAGCCGGCATCGTCCAAAACGCACTTATTGGTAAGCGGAAGAACCAGACTGGTAACCCGGTAACCGGCATCGATGGAAAGATCCATTTTCCTGGATTTCCAAAGGTCGACTCCTGCCCCAACATCCCAAAAACCGGAATTGAATTTTTTATTGTACCGGAACATATCCGAATCACCTTTAACATTATAGGCAGTACCAAAGTCGCCAAAAAAGTAGAAAGCATTACATTTTCCCCAGATCGGAGAAGTTATATCGTTGAAAGTAAAGCGTGCGTGAGCGGCAATGGGGATAAATTGTCCGCCTTCAACAGGCCAGAATCCTGACATAATACCTAAATGAAACCGATGTTTACCGTCAATTTTAAATATCGGAACGAGCAACCCGATTTCCAGGCCTGGAGTTATCATAGTGCCCTGAGGGCCAAATCCAAAGATATCTTTATCAATTGGGGTATCGCCCAATAATACCGAAAAGGGACTGCTTTGGAAAGACCTGAATCCCAGCATACCGCGCAATTCCACTTTAAAGCCATTTCGTTGGCGGGTACACATGCCCAGGTTTCCAAGCTTTTGCGTATCCGACTGTGGATACATATCAGCGTCCGACGACATGGTTATCCTGTTAATAGTTACCGAATCAGCCATTATAACCTTTTCATTATCCAAAATGAATTGCTTCATTTCATTTTTGTCGGTGATCAGGTATGGCTCTTTTCCTTCACAATCAATTACATGGAGTTCAACCTTTTGGTTGTTTTTCTCTATTCGGACTGGCGGGAAATAGCTGAGATATTTAGTTTTCTCCCCCGCACCCATAGCGCCATCCTTTAGCTCCACATTGTATATAGTGTGATTATCAAGATCACACATTACACATTTTGTTGGTGCACAGGAAGTTTGTAATAGAACAATTACCACGGAGGCTCCAAGACAAAATCGCCGGAAGAGCTTCCAAAAGTAAGGCTTTTTTAACTGTTTGGAAATCATGATATTAAGTTTTAGGTTTTCGAATAATTTAGGTTTTTGGTGACTGTAAAATTCAAAGTCCAATTTAGGAAAAATACTTTTTGAAATATGCAAATGTTTGGTACTAATTAGTGAGCAGTCCTCTTTGATTATTCAAGGGGGGGATTTAGTGATTAAATCATTTTTTAAACTGCCTGGTTTGGTGTTGTATGGCTAATCATTAATTTGGTGGGAATCAATAGGCGAAAACAAACCGGTAATCTTTTCTGCATTTTTTAATAAGTGTTATCGCTTGCATTAGAAAAACAGAAGCATTTATTAATTTGGCAGGAGATATCCAATCTTTCAGATTTACCGTTTATATTTTGAATTAAAGGGAAATGACAACCACTGATGAAATCAACTGGAACGTAATTTTAGATGGCTTGAATGATGGTGATCTTATTCCGGTGATAGGACCCGAATTACTCTGGGTTGATGATGGAAGTTATAAGGGGAGTTACCGGTTATGGCTAGCAACCAGGTTGGCAAAAGGACTGCACCTTACCGTTGATGGTCTTGAGAATGAAAAGCATCCGGTGGAGGAGGTAATGCTCCGATATTACAATTACAGGAATGGAGGAGGTGTTTTACCTTACCAACTGGTAAAAGCATTGATCAATGAGGACAAGTTCCCAACACCGGAGGCAGTCCGAAAGCTAGCGCAGATTAAAAAATTCCGTTTTTTTCTGACCACCACTTATGAGCCATTTCTGGAGATGGCCGTAAAAAAAGCCTGGGGTATGGGCGACTCGCAGATTCGTATTTTAGAAAACAATCTGGTTGAAAAGCCGGATGACATCAATTGTTTTGATCAGGAATCAGAGAAACATGCAGCAGATCCGAGGTATGTCGAAAAACTATACAATAACAGTGCACCACCGTCGATTTACTATTTGTATGGACGCCCCTCACGAATGAAATCTTATGCATTGTCCGAAGATGATGTTCTGGAGGCCAATCTCATGTTACATAGCAGTATGTACAGGCCTGATAATCTGATCAGGTTTCTTTCCGGTAAAAGGTTGCTGATTCTGGGGTGCAATTTTAATAACTGGCTTGCGCGGTTTTTCATTGCATTAACCAGTCCCGATCGCCGAAACAAAAATGAGCAACCTGTATTTGTTATGGGTGATTCCGTTTGTCAAGAAGATCAAAATCTTGCTTCCTATCTGAAGCGCATTGATGCGCAGGTTTTCAGGGATTCCACGATACAATCGTTTGTTGACCAATTATATCAAAAGTGGATGGAGAGTGGCTATGCGAAAATGGTATTTCAAGCGGTCGATAAACAGTTTGAGGAGCGATCAATTTTTATCAGCTATGCATCTGAGGACTCAGTGGCTGCTAATCATGTGTTTGAAGAGATTCGTGCTGCAGGGTTACCGGTTTGGCTCGATAAAAATGACCTCAAGGCTGGAAAGGAGTGGCATGATAGTATTGAATACAACATTCGAAACTGTTCCATATTTATCCCCTTGATTTCGCCGGACAGCTGCATAGGCGATTTCGAAAGGGTTTATCGCCAGGAATGGAAAATGGTAATCGATCTCCTGGAAATGCCAGATACCACCATTGTTATTATGCCAGTTATGATTGGACCTGTTCATAAGCCCGGTGCCAATATTCCATTAGCTTTCTCGAAACTTCACTGGATGGATGCTCCGGATGGCGATATTTCCGACAAAGACTTGATTGAGCTGAAAAAGACCTTTGAGAAAATCCTTTTCTGAAACCGAAAACTACCAAAACAATATGGACCCTCGCGATAATTCTCCAACCTATCACTGGCCTGGTCTTGCCCCATACCAGGAGAAGGATAAGGATCTTTTTTACGGGCGCGCGGTGGAGATTTCCGATCTTTTCCGGAATATTACTTCATCCCGGCTCACGGTTCTGTTTGGCCCATCCGGATCAGGAAAAACCTCACTTTTACAAGCTGGTGTTTTTCCCAGGCTATTGGAAAAGAAAATTCTCCCGGTTATCGTAAGGCTCGAGTATCCGGCGCCCGGGACCACATTTATTCCATTGATTACTCAAATCGGGCATTCGCTCCGGCGGTCGGTTCAGCAGGACATATCTATTATTTCTGTTTTAAACAATTGGTTTTCCGAAAGAGAATCACAGCTAACCTTATGGGAATGGTTGCGCTCATTTACCCTTGTTGATTCAACAGGGGAAGCTTGGCTGCCGGTTTTTGTATTTGATCAGTTTGAAGAAGTTTTTACTCTTGGCAAGCATGCAAAAGGATTAGAATCGTTTTTAAAACAGATTGGTGACGCCGCCGAAAATTTTTTGCCGAGGGAAATCAAGATCCTGATAAATGAGGAGGGAGAGCTGCCTTTTGATCATTCGATTCAGCCCTATAAAATACTCATCACCCTTCGTGATGATTATTTTGCACAATTGCAGTCTCTGGGAAATATTTTACCCGGTGTGACCGTTCGTCAGAACCATTTTTCTTTAGGCCGGCTTACCGGCCGTGAAGCACTGAAAGCGATCATTGGGCCTGCCCCTGCGGGGCTGATCTCCAAAGAGGTGGCTTCTGAAATCGTTCACTTTGTAGCGAATGCCTCTGAACAAAAAAAAGCCGGCAATATCCGGGAAGGGATGGCACCCGATCAATATGAAGTGGAACCAGCCATACTGAGTCTGGTTTGTCAACGACTAGATTTGAAGCGAACTGCACAGGGACAAGAAACGATCACCGTTGACTTTGTTGAACAATCAAAAAGTAAAATTCTAGAGGATTTTTATGAGGAGGCAATGAACCCGGTTCAGCCGGATACCAGGAATTTCATTGAAAACCGCCTGCTGGATGCTGATGGGTTTCGGACGTCAGAACCAGAATCCAACCTGGCCCGCGATCATATTAATATCGAAGACATTCAACAACTGATCAGTCTTCGTTTGATCCATCGTATTGAGCTTTATCAACATCCCCATCTGGAATTGAGCCATGATGTACTGGCTCCGACAGTAAAGGCGAGCCGCGATACACGGTTGCAGCGTGAAAAGTCGGAAAAGAGTGCTGCGGAAATTGTTCTCCTAAAAAAGCAACGACGGAGATCCCTTATTTTGGCAGCAGGTTTTGGTTTCATTACTCTTATTGCCCTGGCTGCCGGTTTTTTTGGCTTGCAGAAAAAGAGAGAGGCTGAAATGGAAAGAATGAAAGCTGGTCAGGAACGGTCAAAGGCGCTTTCTATGGTATTTGTCAATCAGTCCCAGGAGTATGCAGGTCAAAACATCGATTACTCGCTTGGCTTTTCTCAACTGGCATTTCAGCTCGACAGTTCCCTGAGTTCCACCTTTAATCTGTCCGGCTTTTTATATAATAGTTTAAAACCTCCGTCACAAGTTTTAATTAAGGATGATTCTATCGGTTACAAAAGGATTGCTGTTTGCAGCGATGGTAAACATCTGCTGACCATTTCATATATCGGTGTGGCGACCATTTGGGATTGGAACAAAAAACGACTAAGTAGTTTGGGTAAGGTTGGCGATACCGTTTTGTCTGCGGAATTTTCTCCTGACGGAACGAGGGTGGTTACCTTTGACAAAGGTGGTAATGCAAAATATTGTGATGTTAATGGGAACTTGATTATTAATAGCTCCACTGGTATGCACCATCAGCCAGAAATAAAATTTTCCCGGAATGGGGAGCGTGTATTTATTGGATCCATTTCTGACACCGTGGCTATCTTATGGGATTTGCTGAAAAACAGGATTGTTCCGATACTCACTTTTCCTGATTTGGTTAGCTCTGTGGATTTTTCTCCGGATGGTGAGCGACTACTGATGGCATTCATTGATAAGCCAATGGAAATCAGGAATGTTAACGGAAATGTATTGAGGGAGTTTAAAGGAGCCGCAGCCATTGTTAATTCTGCCGTATTTTCACCGGATGGGTATCATGTCTTGACCACTTCAAATGATTCTATTGCAACGATTTGGGACCTGAAAGGCAGAGTTTTAGTGAATTTTACCGGCCATAAAGGTGAATTAAACGATGCTTTGTATTCTCCGGATGGCAACCTGGTTTTAACTTCATCAAGTGATGGAACTGCCAGGTTATGGGATCCGCAAGGGCACTTATTTGCTCATTACTCCGGACATAAAGGATCGGTTCAAAGAGCTGGTTTTTCTCAAAATGGTAAAAAAATTGTAACCGTTTCCAACGATGGCACGGCAAAGGTCTGGGATTTGAAAGGCAACCTATTGGCAGATCTCATTGGGCACAAAGAGATAGAAGAACCAGCAGTATTTTCGCCGGATGGACTGAAAGTTGCGACCATTTCAACCAATGGAACAGCTAAAATATGGGATTTGAGCGGCAACATGTTAGCTGATTGGGAAGTAAATGATGGAAAGGTACATTTGACCCGGCTATCGCCTGATGGCTTGCTGCTGTTAACCGCATGCAACGGGATTCAATTATGGGATTTAAAGGGAAACCCAATTGCCAGGTTTCCGGGGAATTCAAAGGAGCCCGATGAAGTTTGCTTTTCGCCGGATGCACAGAGAATCCTCATTATTAACCGGAATAATAATACTGCTCAGCTTTGGGATTATAAAGAGGCACGAATAATTGAATTAAAAGGTCATAATAAAACTCCAAAAGCAGTTTTCTCACCTGATGAGGAAAGGATATTAACTTATGACCGGGACAGTACTGCCAAACTTTGGGATTTTGAGGGCAATCTGCTGGATAAATTTATGTTAGAGAAGACAATGGTGGTAACTGATGCTTCCTTTACAAAGGATGGAGTTCGGCTATTAATCAATACTTTTGATACAACTTCCATGCAAATACCCATTGGAAACAAAATTTATTATGAATCTTATTTGCCAATTGCAAAATTGCTTGATTTAAAAGGTAAAACAATTTCTGAACTCAGGAACGTTCAAACAGAATCGATGGCACTGCTTGCACAACCGGGTTTTACTGCAGATGGAAACCGGATTATTGCATCTTCAACATACAGTACAACAAGGATTTGGAATTTGATGGGAGAGCAGCTTGCAGAATTAAAAGGGGAGTATCTGATCAAAGCCAGCTCCGCCGACTGCAAGCGGTTTTTAATTGTCCGGAACGGTAATAGTTATAAGAGTTACATCTGGAATATTACTGAAGATAGGATAATTGAATTGCAGGATAAATCAGAAGATTTTATTCTGGCGGCATTTTCAAACAACGGTATGAGCTTGTTAACGGTTTCTTATGATAATTCAGTACGATTGTGGAATGCAAATGGAATTCATACTGCTGATATTAAAGGGTTTAACAGCCGATTGATTTCGGCAACTTTTCTCTCTGATGGTGAGCGTATTCTTACCGTAACGGCCGATGGAACTGTTAAAATCTGGCCCGGATATAAAGAGGCTGTTAACCAACTCTCCGGAAACAGTGATAAAGAGAAAATATCCATAATAGATATGCTGAAAATTCCAATCGAGCTTTCAGAAGCAGAATTTGGGAAGGCTGTTTTAAATAATATCATTGAAGGTAAGTATCCGGATTATATGAAGGGGTTTAAAAAGTTGGATAAATCTAAATAATTGTGACAGCCTGACTGTAACTGAATTAGAAGCCTGAAAATTGTTCCCTGAGGCTAATAGTTTTGTTATCACAAAAGTATGCCTTATCTTTAACATGGTGTCAATTTGGTTTTAATGGCTAAACAAAAATTTAAATATCAGTTTTTTCTAAGTTCCTCCAGTCAGGACCGGCAATACGTTCAGGGCATTCATGGAGCCCTGAAAGGATACAAAGTGTTTCATTCTGAGATCGATCTGAAGGACAGTGCAGGTGAAGCCTACTTCGATGTCATTTCTCAAGCCATCATACAGAGCAAAGATTTTATCCTGGTTGTATCGCCCGAAAGCATGAAATCGAAATGGGTTCAGATTGAATATCAAACCTTTTTTAATAATTGCTATGCCAAAGATAAACGGAGGATTTTTTTGGTAAAAGGTGAGGGATACAAGGCAAAAGATGTACCGGTATTGTTCCGGAATTTTCAGATGGCTGATACCATAGATCAGATATTAAGTATCTGCGGAGAAAGTGAATCCAAAACCCCATCCGAACCAGTCATCAACGCAATTCAGGAAAAGCAGGATAAAATCCCAGTAACCAAAAAGGGCTTCAAACCGTTAAGGCTGATTATTCCGGTTGGTGCTTTACTCTTGATTGCCATTGTGGCAATATATTTTATTTCATCGAAAACTAATAGTAGCACAAATTCAAAAGAGGTTAAGAAGTCAGATACTCTAAGCACTGTTATATCCCAACCGGTTAGTAATGAGATTTTAAGCAAACCTGCCACGGATACTGCTTCTGTTTTAGTAAAAAAAGATGTTGAACAAACAGTTAATCCAAAGGTCCTGGTTGAATCCCTTGTGCCTGTTCCAATCTCTACAACCGTTTTTCCAAACGGAGATAAATTTGAGGGTCAGATGAAGGATGGAAAAATGCATGGAAATGGAACCTACCATTATTCATCCAGGCAATTGATTTCGGAATACGATACCAGTGAAAGATATGCTGATGCCGGAGATTTTTTGGTGGGAGTGTGGAACAAAGGGGAGTTGTATTATGGCACCCTTTATTCAAAGGATTCAATTGTAAAGAATAAGATTACGATTGGAAAAATAGATTGATAATGGTTGCTTATAGATTATATAAAATCAATATTCTTTTATTTTCCATTCTTCTTTTTACTGGCCCGATCCGGTCGGAAACGCGTTTTAACTCAGCTAAATTAAGGGAAATATACCTGCTGATGCCTGATCAATTTCGTCGTCAGATTGACAAGCTTGACAGTAAATTGATAAAATCGTTTGTTATAGATGCCATGGGGATCATTCCCAATCAGCGCATATCAGTTCGTTATAACAAAGAAAACCAGCTTGTTCACTTAGGAATTCGCCTGATATCAACCAAGCCGGCGGACGATCGCTTCCAGGTGGTTTATGATTATGTGGAAAGAACCTTGCTGAACATGGCTTTAATAAAGGATAAGGACCAGATTATCAGAAAGATGAGTGAAGATCAGCTTCAAATAAAATACAATAAGAAAAGCTTGCCGGCAAATCAAATTGCTTCCATCTTAAGCTCCCTGATATTTACGGAGGAAACAGCGTTCCGGCTCGATAGCAACGATGATAGTTTCCTGGTCACCTGGCAATTGCCCAATTCACCTCTTTTTCAAATCGGTTTTCCTAATGACTATCCGGTTATTTGTGGAATGACTAAGGATGAAATTGAGAATGAAATTGTTAAAGAGCTTCAAAATGAATCGGTTCCGTCAGATCTTTCGACTCCATTCAATCAAGGTCTACTGGAGTCTTCCGCGGATGGATTGTTCATAAAAAAGGGCAAAGTTTTTTTTGATCATTCCGATATTAATTCTGACACTTATTTTGTTCAGAATAGCAGCGGGGAGTATCTTCCGGTATTTAGCCAAAAATTTTATAAGGAATCTGCAGCAAATGTTTTTCAGAACCTGATTGATACCAATCAAAAGATTTCCCTCACCCTAAAGCTATACGGGAATCGGGAAGAGCGGTGTACACTGGACCTGAATCGTTTCCTCAACCATTTCTCTGAGGATTACACTACCTATTTTGGTTGGCAGCGAGTTGATTCAAAGAATGATCTGGTGGCAAGTGTTTTTGTGCGTAACCATCTCTTTAGCTTTATTCACATGCTGATTGTTAAAACCAATTCAAACCTGATACTGAATAAAGATTCGACAATTGAAGGAACTTTATATATTTTTATACCCCAAAAGAATATATCACTATGAAAACAATGATGATCAGATTTAGAACTTTGAAATTGGCAGTGGCCATTATCGGCAGTTTAGTCTTGTCATTGAGTGGGTTTTCCCAGGTTGCCAAGGTAGATGTTACATTGACAGGCGGGGTGGATGATCCCGCTTTACAAAAGAAAATTGAATTGAATCTTGAAAAGCTTCTGAACGGGGTAAATACTTCTTTTGTAGCTGATTCGCAAAAGCTAAGTCTCAAAGGCAATTGGTTTTCCGCAAGTTTTTTTAAGGATATCGAAGAGTTTTGGGAGCACACTCATTTTTATTGCAGCGTGCCACGGATCAATGAAAATGTTGTTTTTGAAAATTACTCCGGTTATTATACGATCCGTAATATTCCTATTGTGTTGAAAAATGGTGATTCCACCGAAATAAGGGTTTCCTTTTTAAATGGAGGGATTATCGATGGTTTTTCCATTTCGATAGGAAAAGTGCAGTACAAAAATGCCATGAGTTCCAGCAGCACACTCGATCTGACCAGAAAAGAGATTGTTCTCAACTTTATGGAGTTCATGAGAACGGCTTACATTAAAAAGGACATTAAGTATATTGAAAGTATTTTTAGTGATAAGGCCCTGATCATTGTGGGTAAAAAGAGCAATATTCAGGAAGTTCCCAATAGTGGAGATGGGGTGAAGATCTCACTTCCGCAGGATAAGGTTGAATATATCGAAATGACTAAAGCTGAATATATTGACCGCCTGAAAGGGGTTTTTGCAAGAAACAGTTATATCAACCTCTCCTTTGACAGCTTTCAGCTTATGAAACATCGCAAGTACGATGATTTTTATGGGGTTACCCTCCGCCAGCGATGGAGTACGCCAACCTATAGCGATGTTGGGATGATGTTTTTTTTAATTCAGTTTAAGGAGGATTCTCTTCCTAAAATATGGGTAAGAACCTGGCAGGATGAGAAGTCCGCAAAAAGTTCAGGTTTATACGGATTCTCCGATTTCATTATCCGGTAAGAAATAGCAATAGTCTCCATCCAAAACCAACCGATATGACAAAAATAAAGCATCATTTGATACTGTGGACGCTGATATTTCTGAGCTTGAGCAGTTTTGCCCAGAATTCGTCGAAATTTGTTATTAAGGATTTGCCGATTGGCAATGTAAATATGCAGCAAGGTTGTAACGTATCTGATCTGATTATTTTTATATCAAGTAATATCGATGGAATGACTTTTGAGTCAAATTTGCTTAAAACCGACAGTTTTAAGCAAATACGTTACCCGGAAAGAGATGAATACGTTATCTGCCATTCTTTTGAACCTTTTAAGCTTACTATTAATGCTCCAAATTACGAATCGGTCGATCTGGATATTGATGGTTTAAAAAGCAGGTATAAATTTAAAGTTACCGGGGCATTAGTGAGGGGAACACTTTCTTTTAATTCAAAACCACAGGGTGCAACAGTTGAGTTTCTACCAGATAGCTACACTTATATAACGCCTTTTACACAGAGTTTGGCATCAGCAACTTATGATGCGAGAATTAGCAAAAACGGATACAAAAGCATCGACACCGTTGCCGTTTTTCCGATTGATGAAACCAGGGACTTTTACTTCGAATTGAAGCCGGTTTTCCGATCCTTGAAATTCGATATACAGTCAATTGACAGTATGGATTTTAAGCAAGCTCCGGTTTTGTGGCTCGATAATGACACCATCGTGCTGAATGGCCTTGCGAATAAAAATTCAAAATTGGAATCATTTGATAATGAATTGATATTTAATACAGTATACGCGGGTAATATTATTCCCGTCAGGTCGGATTATCATCAAATCAAAATTGAAGCACCGGGGTTTAATACTTATGAAGTACCGGACAAGGTACGGTTTGAAAAAGGCAAAACAACTTTGCTGAAAGCCAGATTAGTTCCATTTTACGGCCAATTGAATGTAATTGATGAGGAGAATAGTGAAGGAGCTGATGTTTTTTTGGATGGAAAAAATGTTGGGAAAATACCTTTGGAGTATAAAGTTAGGATTGGTACTTACAAAGTGAGGATTGAAAAGCCCGGATACAAAACACAGAAAGATTTTTATGAGGCAACCGTGCTAAAAGACCAAAGTCTGAATATTCCTGTTGCAATGAATTTATACCGGCAGGTGAGCTTTATTGTTAAACCGGTGAGGACAAAAGTTTGGCTTGAAGGGGTAAAGGATTCACTCCTGGGCCATACCCCTTTCAAAACTATCCTGTTGAAGGGCGACCATACCCTTCGTTTTGAAAAGAGCGGAGGTTATGCAACGGAAAAGTACTCATTGAAAATCAACGAAAAATCAAAGGATTTTGATACCATCCGATATACGCTGAGAAATTCTATGCCACTGGCTATCAATGCTGAATCGGATAGCCTTGATGTGGAAATGCGTGGATTGGACAGCTTGAAGAACATGGTTATAAACTCAAAATTGAAGACCCCGGCGCAAATATCCGTTCCTTATGGGAAATATTCAGTGGTACTGCGTGAAGGGATTTTAAAGAGGTACAGAGGAAAAATCAATTTTAGTGAATACGACAATGGAAAGATTAAACTACCCTGTTATGCAAATAATTCATTCCGTCCGCTTATTGGTGAATATAACCTGAACAATGGCAGTTATGAACTAACATTCGGGCAAAGTTACTTTTTTGGATATACAGGGCTTTCCACTGGAATTCTAAACGCACAGATCCTTACCTTTCAAGATAGTGAGACCCTTCGGGATTATAAAACCCTTATCCCTAATGTTTTCCTCCTCAACTGGGATTTTCGGTTAGGTGGATCAATCATGCGAAATCTCGACATTTGCGCGCTTGGCCGGTTTAAATATACTCCAGGGTTGAAAATTCTGGAGTACAATATCAATGGGTTTGCCGATGCTACCATGATAACCGGGTTTTACGGGGTTGAGCTATCATCGAGGTTATCCTATATTAATTTCAACTGCAAAGCCGGCATGCAGTTTTTTGATGGTACATTAAATGTTTTTAATAGTCTTACCGCCAAATATGATGAAGCCCTAGCAGTTCCGGTAAACACAAAAATGCCCGTAATTTCATTAGGGGTAACCATTTGCGGTCGCATTGACCGGAATAATAACATGTTGCGTATATGGCAGCAACCTCCGGTGAATTTTCCTAAAATGTTTAATTTTCTTAAAAAGAAATTAGGCAAGAAAAAAGCGGAATAGTCTAAATAAAATAGTTTCCTGAGCATTCTTTGATCATTTATTCTTATGAAATTAATTGTTGCATTAGTCTTGCTGATGATTCTGACATTGTCATTCCAGGATCCAACTTTTAGAGAGAACCAGCTAAGGTTTGTAAGAGTTCGGCAGGCATACCAGGAATACGAGCATAGGGTAATAAAAACACTGGCCGATAGTTCGATTTCACTTAACACTTTGAGAATTTATCTCCGCGCTTTTAAAACTGAAGCAAAAATTGAGCTTTGGGCCAAAAATGCTTCAGATTTATCCTTTAAACTGATCAGGAATTTTGTTATCTGTCAGTTATCCGGCGAGCTGGGA
>CAIXKO010000523.1 GCA_903919925.1 uncultured Bacteroidota bacterium
AAGGCTTATACATTGCTGCACAAATCATCGGTTCTGGTTTCCAGAATGAAAATTGATACTAAATATTTAGATTATTTCATCGCCCATTCTACTGTATTTAAGACGATTAATTTCTCAACTCTGCCGGTTTCAAGTTCAGCAGCCAATCAATATAATGAATGGTTGAATCTTCATTTGTTTTTAGATTTCAAATCGAAATTCCCAGAGCCAGAAAATGCAACTTTTTCGGACATTCTGGACCTTTCCATGACTACGGATTCCACTAACCTACAGATAAAGACCAGGATTAGTGCATTAACCAAATGGGATGATGGTGACTCTGCAGTCGAAAACCTGACTGCCATTGAAACCGGCCTGGGTATCAGGCACAATGACACCTTCCTTGATTATACGAATGCATCTGTATATCAACGATTATTGAAATGTTTTGAGCAGATGAGAATTCTGGGAATAAATGCATCGACCGCCATAAACTGGAGGGTAATTGGAAGTGCAACAACTGACGACATCAGGATTGCACAGCAAACGCGACAAGCAGTAAAATCGAAATATGAGCAAGATGACTGGTTAGGGAAGATTGGCCCGCTGCACGATTTAATCAGGGAAAAGAAACGCAGCGCGCTGGTTGAGTATCACGTAGATTATTCACAGCGAACGCCGGGTAATTTAATTTTTGGCAGCACATCGATGGTTAATCCCGGATGGAAAGATTCCAACTCACTTTTTAAATATTTTTTAATCGATGTAGAGATGAGCTCTTGCCAGCTTACTTCACGTATTAAGCAGGCCATCAGTTCAGTGCAGTTATTTGTACAACGATGCTTTCTCAATTTGGAGAATAATTATGTGCTAGTTTCGCAAAATGAGAAAGATGATTATGCCTCGCCGAATGCCTGGTCGCAATGGAAGTGGATGAAAAATTACCGTATATGGGAAGCCAATCGCAAGATATTCTTTTACCCTGAAAACTGGCTGGAACCAGAGTTAAGAGACGATAAATCGGTCTTTTTTAAGGATCTGGAAAATGATTTAATGCAAAATGAGGCTACCAAAGAAAATGTTGAAAATGCCTTTCTAAATTATCTTCATAAGGTTGACGAAGTATCTCATTTGGAAATCTGCGGATTGTACCATCAGATTGAGGATTTGAATCCGGATGAAGCTGGATATGAGACAAACATTGTGCATGTAATTGGAAGAACAAAATCCGTACCTGCCACCTGGTTCTATCGTTCTTATAATATGAATTACGGAACCTGGAGTGGCTGGGAAAAGGTTGAGGTTGATATTACCGGTGACCATTTAGTTCCGGTGGTATACAACCGGAAGTTGCATTTATTCTGGCTTCAGATCATTGAAAAACCGATGAAAGCCAAAAAGGTTCCAGCGGCACAAATGACATCAGGACCATCCGATGCACCTGAGCCATTGAAAGTTATGGAATTGCAATTAGGCTGGACGGTGAAAAAAACCGGTGGTTGGGCTTCAAAAAAGATATCAAAACAAAAGTTAATTCATCCATGGGAGCGTCCTCACTATGCTTACAGCTTAAAACCCTACTATTTATCAAAGTTTAATGAATTATACTTAGATATTTATTTGTCCACTTCAAAAGAATTCAATAATTCGATGTTTTATGATCCTTTCCAAAGTAAAAAGGTCAAACTAACAGGGAATTCATTCGATGAGACTTTTTTACCCTGGCATTCCTCTTCCTTTATTTTTAACGGAGATGTTAAGGATGTCAAATTAAAGGGATTAGGCGGACGTTTTTATATGGATAAAGGGTTTGGAAGTTTTGGAATTTGGTCCGATGATGATTCATTCAAATACGTTCACAACAATTTTGGTCGTGACGGAGAATTAATCAAGGAGCTTGATCCCAAGTATGAATATGGCCCCAGGCTTAAACTGCCTCATGGCATGCATTTCAACAACAATCATCTAACCAACAATAAGATAAGCTCAGTCAACAATTCCAATCTTACCGTATTGGAAAATACTGATTCAACCACTTTATTAACCAAGGCAAGCAATCCGTTCGATTTGGTTATTACCTTGCAGGATATGCAGTTCAATGCATTAACTCCGGAGGATCATCCATTCTTTTATCAGGACAACACCCGTGCCTTCTTTATCAAACCTGAATGGCTTACCCGTATACAGAATTATCAGGAGGTTACCTATTTCAGTGGTAAATACCGGTTTATGCCATTTTATCATCCTTACACCATG
>CAIXKO010000524.1 GCA_903919925.1 uncultured Bacteroidota bacterium
AATACTGATCTGGTTATTGTAGTGGTTACATCGGTTCCGGAGCTTACCAGCACGCTCACCCCTGACGGAATATGCAGCAATACACTGTTCTCCTATACACCAGCGAGCACCCAACCCACCACCAGTTTTTCCTGGACACGCGCAGCAGTCGCGGGGATCAGTAATCCGTCGACAGGCGGATCGGGAGCAATCAATGAAACGCTGGAGAATACAACCACATCGCCCATCAGCGTAACCTATCTTTACACATTATCTGCCAACGGATGTACGAATCCCAACCCTTTCAGCGTGGAAATTGTGGTTACTCCCACTCCGTTAATGACCAGCTCGCTGACTCCGGCAGCCGCATGCAGTAACAATCTTTTTACTTACACACCCACCAGTTCCTCCGGAAGTATAACCTTTAACTGGAGCCGGCCAGTAGTTGCCGGAATCAGCAATGCTCCGGGTTCAGGCATTGGTGATGTAAGTGAAATTCTATACAATACAACCAGTTCCACCATAAGCGTTACTTATATCTTCACCCTGGCGGTAGCCGGGTGCTCAACACCTCCAACCTACAACGTGGTAGTTGATGTTAAGCCCAGCCCCTCTTTATCGAGTCCGCTAACATCGGGTATATGCAGCAACACCCTGTTTTCATACAATCCAACCAGTGCAACGCCGGGAACAACCTTTGCCTGGAGGCGCGATGCAGTGTCCGGAATTACCAATGCGGCAAACTCGGGAACCGATAATCCGAATGAATTTCTGGTAAATTCAACCTTTAGCCCTATTGACGTTACCTATGTTTACACCCTGACCGCCAATGGCTGCTCCGTTGATCAGAATGTAGTAGTGACCGTCACTACCATGCCATCACTCTCCAGTGCAATCAATCCACCAAACGTATGCAGCAGTCATACTTTCAGTTACACACCAACCAGCTCGGTGCCGGGTACCAATTTCAGCTGGACCCGGGCAGCAGTGGCTGGAATCAGCAATGCAGCCGGAACAGGCACCGGTGCTATTAATGAGATTTTGCTCAATACAACGCTCAACTCGATTTTGGTAAGCTACGTGTATACCATGAGTTTAAACGCCTGCTCCACCACAGCTACCATACAAGTTCTGGTTGTACCTGCACCACCTGTTACGGTAAGTGCCTCTGTTACATCAATCTGTAACGGTACCAGTTTTGATCTGACCTCGTCTTCCACTATCGGAACCCCAACAATTGCTTTAATATCTGAGACTTTTGAAGCGGTTACCAATAGCTGGACATTAACAAACACATCATCGGGTGGAACCCCTGCAAATGCTGCATGGACCTTACAACCCGACGGTTACATTACCAATTGCAGCGGCGATAATACCGCAATTCATTCCAACAATAATTCCCAATTCTATCTATCGAACAGCTGTGCCCAGGGAAGTGGCGGTACCACGCATACTATTCTGCAATCGCCGGTGATGAGTACCGTGGGCTATTCAACCTTATCTCTCGATTTTTATCATTTCTTCTATTTTAATACCGGAGCTACCGGCACCGTGGATGTATCCACCAATGGCACCGCATGGACCACAGTGGCAAGTTATTCCTCCACACAGGGAACCCGTACCTCATTCGCTAATCCAACAATCAATCTGAATACTTACATTAATAATTCCACTTTTTATATCCGGTTTAAATATGATGCACCTTATAGCTGGTTTTGGGCGATTGATAATGTAACGGTATCAGGAACGGCGGTCCCAACCATTAGCTGGACATCAGATCCTGCCGGATTTACCTCATCGGCAGCTAATCCCTCCGGCCTCACCCAAACACAAACTACCACATACACTGCTACTTATTCCTATCCAAACTTTACCTGTACCGGTCAGGCATCAGTGACTGTTCAAAATATTGTTGATACCACTCCCCCTGTGATCAATGATGTTCCGCCGGATGTTGTGATTGAATGTGCCGATTGTATTCAGGCTTTTGTGAACGCGGATTTCGAAGAAAATCAGGGCATTACTGTGTGGGCCTATGTAAAAAGTATTCCGGGAAATCAAGGCGTACCCGGCTGGTTTACGAGTGCACCCTCAGGAAACATGGAAATTCAGCGGTCGGGTTGCGCGCCTTGCGGTAGTCCTATTTCCTATAATGGTAATTACCACGCAGAAATAAACTCAGATGGAATGGGGGATTTTTATCAGGAGTTTTGTACGGTACCCACTACGACCGTTCAGGTAATTTTCCAGCACAAAAAGCGTGTACCTCCCGCGCATACTCCACCTTACCTCGGTCCTGATGTGATGGAGGTATATTCGGGGCCAAACCTATCGTCGCTTAGCCTGGTATTAACCGACTCGGCAACCAGCACTTCTGTATGGAAAACTTGTACGGTGAACATCCCAATACCAATCGGGCAAACTTCTACTATATTCCTTTTCCGGGCCAAATCCACTGCATCGGGTGATTTGACTTACGGTAACCTGATCGACGATATCCGCGCTGTTACTTTGTTTGATCCCACCTTACTGCCAAATGCATCTGACAATTGCCCTGGAGTTACTTTGGCCATTAATGAGCAACGCATTCCGGGCACCTGTTCCACCAATTACACATTGATCAGGACCTGGACTGCCACCGATGCTGCGGGTCTTAAAGCATATGCCACACAAACAGTTACGGTCGGTGATTTTATTGCTCCGGTTTTGCACGGCATTCCGTCCGATACCACTGTCAATTGCGAGGAGCCGATACCACCGCTACCAACGGTAACTGCCACGGATAATTGCGTGCTTCCGGCAGCCATCACCATCACTTATCTTGGTGAAACAACAACCCCGGGAAGCTGCGCCAGTAATTATACATTAACCCGGAGGTGGTCGGCTTCCGATTTCTGCAACAACACATCCTTTGGCAGCTATTCCATTACTGTTCAGGACACAACGGATCCGATAATTACCACCCCTGTTCCTGTTCTGATCAGTTGCGGCTCATCAACTTTACCTGAATATACCGGGATGGCAACGGTTACGGATAATTGCGATCCGGCTCCGGAACTGGAATGGACCGATGCTACCACGCCGGGATCTTGTATCGGGAATTTTGTTATCACCCGAACCTGGATCGCAACCGACCGATGCGGAAATACCACTATTGCTTTACAGGACATTGTTCTTCAAGATATTACAGTGAGGGATACCACACGCCCTGTTATTACTTTACCGGCAGCTGTTCCGATTAGCTGCGGGGCATCAATACTTCCCGATGACATTGGCTGGGCAACGGTAACAGATAACTGCGATCCATCGCCATCGCTTACGTATGCTGATTTTACTGCTACTGGATTATGTACAGGAACAGCTGTGATCACACGTACCTGGACCTCAACAGATGCTTGCGGCAACACCAGAATCACTGATCAAACCATTAACATAGTGGACAATGTGGGTCCGGTAATCACGCTGCCACC
>CAIXKO010000525.1 GCA_903919925.1 uncultured Bacteroidota bacterium
AACGAATTGGAGCTTAATCAGCTGGAATTGCAAAAAGCAAAACAAATAGCGGAAGATGCGAACAAAATGAAAAGCGAATTTCTCGCCAACATGAGTCATGAAATTCGAACACCTCTTAATGCCATTGTTGGTTTTTCAAGCATCTTGCGTGAGAAGGTTGAAGGTGACAAAGTTTTTTCTGAGTATTTGGATAATATCATACAAAGCAGTGGTGTTCTCCTGAATCTGATCAACGATATTCTCGACATTTCGAAAGTAGATGCAGGCAGGATGGTAATAAACCTGCAACCTGTAAATCTTAAAGGTCTGATTAAAGAAATACAAACTGTATTCGTGATGCGGGCTTCAGAAAAAGGGATCATAATTAATGTCAATATTTCCCAAAAATTGCCGGAAATAATCATTATCGACGAAAAAGTATTGCGCCAAATATTATTTAATGTAATTGGGAATGCTGTTAAATTTACCCACACCGGCAATGTGAGTGTTTATGTAGATATCATCCCCAAAGAAGCACAGGGGAACAAGATCGATATTCTATTTTCCGTGAAAGACAGTGGCATCGGTATTTCAGAGCACGACTTGTCAATAATTTTTGAACCATTCCGGCAGGTTTCGCATAAAGAAAATAATAAATACGGTGGAACCGGGTTAGGACTTAGTATTACCAATCGATTAGTAGCTTTATTAGGTGGATGCATAGCTGCTCAAAGTGAATTTGGGAAAGGCACCGTTTTCAACATTACTCTTTTTGGTATAGAAATAGGAACTTCATCTCCAAAAAATATTTCTTTCATAGATAAGAGTCATTTCGAAAATATAAGATTTAAAAATCCCCTTTTACTGATTGCTGAAGATGTTCAATCTAACCGTCAAATTATTAAAGGATATCTTGAACCATTTAATATATCGATAATAGAAACTGAAAACGGACAGGATTGTATTGACGCTGCGCGTAAAATACGACCCGATATTATATTGATGGACCTCCAGATGCCGGTAATGGACGGATATACAGCAACCAATATTATTAAAAATGATACTGAGCTCAAAAACATACCTGTAATAGCCCTTACAGCCTCGGCAATGAAACACGAAAAGGATAAATTTGGTATTGTGGTAAATGATTTACTTTTAAAGCCTATAAACAAATATGAATTAATTAATATACTGATTAAGTATTTACCTTTTGAAAGGATTACTGAAAATAAAAAATTAAAACCTTTGAATATAGATATCTTACCACCTCTTGATATGCCTTTGAAAATTCCGATAGAGATTAAAGCTGAACTTCTCCGAAAATTCACACCCAGAATAACGAAATTACAGAAATCATTAAATTTTGACGAATTAATTATTTTCGGAAATGATTTCGAAAATTTCATTGAAAAAAATGAAATTATCCAGATAAAGGAACACTGCCTCCTCCTAAAAGATCAAATTGCATCCTATAATATTGAACAGATTATTTATTCGTTAAAAAGATTATCTACCTATCTCAATTCATAGTATAAACTATAATTATTTTATAAAATCATGGAAATTGCCAAAAAGCCGTTAATCCTCATTGTGGATGATACACCAAAGAATGTTCAGGTGTTAAGTAGTATACTTCATGAAAAAGGATATAACATTTGTGTTTCAACATCAGGCATTCAGGCCTTGGAATTAATCAGCACTGAATCCCCCGATTTGATTTTGCTTGATATTCAGATGCCAGTCATGGATGGTTTTGAGATCTCAAAAGTCCTGAAAGCGAATCCCAAAACGAAAGATATTCCAATAATTTTTCTGACCGCAGTAATTGAACCGGAAAAAATACTGAAGGGTTTCGAACTCGGAGCTGTCGATTATATCACCAAACCCTTTAATATTCCAGAATTAGCTGCCCGTGTAGCAACACATGTGGAAATAAAAAAATCGCGCGAACAATTAATAGAACTTAATGCAACAAAAGATAAATTTTTCTCTATTATTTCACACGATTTACGGAATCCATTTAGCGCAATTTTGTCGTCAAGCGAGCTATTGCTTAAGTATATCGACAATAACGAACCGCAAAAAATTCAAAAATTTGCCACAAACATACATTCGTCCGTATCGTTAGTTAATAAACTATTAGCAAACTTAATTGATTGGGCAAGTATTCAAACCGGCAAATTAATACCTAAAATAGAGAAACATAACCTTAAAATAATCGCCGATGAATTATGGCTACTTAATAATGAAATAGCCCAAAGCAAAAATATTACCCTTCAGAATAACGTAATTTCAGATATTTATATCAATTGCGATATAGATATGACCAAAACCGTTTTACGAAATCTTCTTTCCAATGCAATTAAATTTACAAATAATAATGGAAATATTTCAATCGGTTATGTTGAATATGAATCGGAAGTGGAAGTTCACATTTCTGATAACGGTGTGGGAATTGAGCCCGGAAACATTCCATATCTGTTTTTAATTGAAAAGAATATTTCAACACCCGGAACCAACAATGAAAGAGGAACCGGATTAGGTTTACTACTTTGTAAAGAATTGATAGAAAAACAAGGAGGCAAAATCTGGGTCGAGAGTGAGGTTGGTCAGGGAAGTACGTTTAAATTTACATTATCGGCATTCTGTGATTAATTTGATGATTAATTGAAGAAGGATGTAACGATTTTATTGCGCCGCCTTCAGACAACCACTCGGTGGCAACTGGAAACCTTATGCTTAATCCCGGACAATAATATAGCCATCCAGGAAATCGGTTTTGATTTCAGGATCAATTTCTGCTATTTGCACAACTCAAATACGAATTGAATTTTAGAGAGGAACTGTCAAAATAAAACAATCGCGGTTGCCCATACCGGTAAATTCCGAAATTTAAAACATCATACCGGGCCGTGATTTTTGCACTGCTCTTTGTAAAATACAAAAAGGCCCCAACTGGTGCTGTCTGATTTGATCAGGAGCCAGGCGTGGTCTTCTATTCCATCGCCATTGAAATCACCGGTTGCGTGATATGGGGTGCTCAAACTTTCTGCTTTAATAAAATTCTGCCACCCACTCCCATCTGTTATATCCGCTTGCACAGGAATTCTCCAGCCGGCAGGGATGTAGTCTGGTGTTACTCCAGGCTTATAATTCAGATTAATTTGGTTGACTGCTCTATCTATATGTAGTAAATCTCCAATTTCATCAACTAGTTTCTGAAAGGTATGCTCATTTGGGAAGATCCGGCTATCAACCCACCGGTAACCTTTGGGGTTGAACTCCGGATTGATTGGTGAAGTGAACCGGGTATCGTCAAGATTAAAAAAGGAATTGTTCAATCGACGGCGCAGTTCATACAATACCCTGTTTACTTGTTGTGGAGTTAAAGAAGCAAGGTTAAAATAATTCCTGGGATCAAGATAGATTCTTACATACAGGTTCGCCAATTCATTTTTCCAGCTTTCAGTTGAGATATTAATTAACTCCCTCTGAATCCTATTAGTTAATGAAACAACCTGCATGGTTTGACCAGGCTGGCACCCCTGGACTCGGCTGTTCCCCATACCGGCATTTTCAGAATTGATTCGGAATTCATTGGCTGAATCCTGAAACAGATTCTGTTGTCCAGACTGATCGGGAAATTTATTACGGGTAACCCGGGTGATTATTTTTACCATCTGATCTTTAAACGCTAAATAAGCCGGATTCGGCTGAATTGGATTTCTCGTCTGGATTCCTATGATATTAAAATGATTATTTGAAAGCTTACTGATCACCGTGTCTATCGGAATATCCCAAATAGGGCGTTGGTCTCCCGCCCGGTTGCCAGCATCCCCGATAACAAAAAGGTAGTTGGCATTTGCCGGTGTAAAAATCGGCGTCATAGAATTCATCTGAAATAAAGAATTAATTCCCACAAACAATCCTTCAAAATCCTCACCAGCAGGATCAATGGCTGTCTGTGCATTTATAAAATCGTTTAACCTGTTCAGATCACTCGTAGGCCCCGAAAAGGAATATGACTGATTGGAAAAAGGCCCATCCCGGTAAAACAGGATACTGAACCTGAAATTCAAACGAAGATTTGATGTATAGGAAGAAATCTCCCTAAGGGCTAAACCGATCGCTGATGGTATCGACTGCCAAAAGGGCTGTGTGCCATTTGTTCCATCTACTGCAAAAACAATATTGACGGTGCTGAATTCCTCGATTGCAGAAGCAACAATTCCTTTGATTTCAGCATATTCATGGTCTGGAATAGTCATAACCAATCCGGAGCGATTAATAAATTTAGGAGCAGAATATTTGCCGACCTTTTTCAGATCAGTGCCACTATTATCCAAAAGATACAGCCGATCCCGGTATGGTTGCAGCCGGCGTCCGTTGTTTTCAATAGTTTCCCTTATTCTACCGGCCAGTTGGTTGGCGATCAAATAATTATTCAGGCGACAATCACCTGGTTCATCAGTTAAATAAAAGTAGGGTTGCACCATTCTCTGCTGGAATTCACTACGGGCAGCCGCATCCCAGTTTGGTTCAAAAGCCGCATTAGTTGGCCAAAGAGTGAATTGGTCCTTCCGAACCCAACCTTGAAGGTTTAAGGAATTGGTTTTTGTGAGTTTATCGCTTACACCAACCAAAAAGGCATTATCCGTTTCCTTAAATACAAAAAATAAAGATGCCTGGGCTGCTATTTTGCCGATTTCATCTTTTTGAAAATCCGGATTCCCGGATATACGAACAGGGCCTTGATAATGCCCGGATCCGCCGATTAACCCTTTTCGATTCCAACTATCCCTAACTAAAGATCTATTGTAACCCTGTCGCTGACATTCCAGGAAAGCGGCAACGCGATCCCTGGAAATCCAGCCTTTAAGCGAACGGACCCGATAGGGATTCATCGGCTGTCCCGATACGCTAAACAGCTCAACTCCATTTTCCCTGACCGGCGCCACTTCAAAGGCATTTCCATCAGGAGAGGTTTGCAGCACATAGAGAACCTCGTTAATATTAACCTTCCTGATTACTGAATGGAGATCAGGACCTGAAAAAAGCTGATTGTCGTTCCGGTCAGAAACCACAAACCACAAATCACTTGTGGCTCTGTTAGCTATAGCCAATCCTCTGGAATCCTGGGACACAAAGTCTGCAGGGCGGCGCAATACATTTTGCGGGAAAAGGCTGTTCAGGCTCAGCGCTATTAGGTCCAGGCATAAAACAATGCACTTGAGCAAAGGATGTATTTTGGTCAACATAGGGTAATAATTGGTGAAGCGAGTCTTATGGTATATCCTATTTTGTTTGACAGTTGCTTTGCTGAACGGTAAAATTAAATAATGTTTTTTTATTGATTATCCAAAACTACAGCGACAGAATGATTTCGTTGATTTGCCAGGGAGCTGCTACCATCAGATTGTCTGATAAATTATAGGTAACCTGACATTCCGGAATGATATAAAACGCCATTTTTGGCTTCAGATCCTGCAAGGTGATAACCATAGATTTGGTGCGTTTCGGTTGAGCGGTGAATTTGGTATCAATGGCTGCCAAACAGCTTTCCCCTTTAAAAATCACCAGGTCACACTCAGCCCCAACAGCCTCAGATCCCGTTCGATATACGCTATTAAAAATGATTTAAACCACTCCTTCCGGACAATGGCATCTGTCATCAGGCAGGGGTCTCCAGATCCAGATAAATGCTCTCCCGGGTCAGTTTCTTTCGGAATTCTTTTACCAAAGTTGTTTTTCCGGCCTGCCTGGGGCCAAGAATTGCCAATGCCGGGAAATGCCCAAAGAGGAGCAACAATTTATCTTCAATGGTTCGTTTGATATACATGAAGCTCATTTATTA
>CAIXKO010000526.1 GCA_903919925.1 uncultured Bacteroidota bacterium
CACCAGCTCACCGGTCACCATACCACCAGCTCCCCAGGGCGATAAGTTTTTGTACATTTCAGGGAACCAGACAATAAACGGTACCCGGTGACCCAGGTTGATGCCGTTGGTTTTTCCCCGGGGAATTCCTTCGCCATGATCGGCAAAGAAAAAAATGATGGTGCTATCCCGTAAATGATCCCTGTCCAGCCGGCTTTCCCTGAACTCTCATTCCAGGCCTCTTTGGTAAAATCCCCGGCATTGGCAATATTGTAGTCAGTCTTGCTATTATTGGAGGTGTAATATCCTCCCTTTTGCATAAAGTATGGAAACCCTTTAATGAAACCGGGGATGGGATAGCTGCTCCGGTGGTTCCCGGTACCGGTTTTATAGGTTTTCACTCCCGTAATGATACACGACCGGCTTGGCGAGCAAACCGTACCGGTAGAAAAGGCATTGGTAAACCGCACTCCTTCCCGCGCCAGCTGGTCAATCACCGGTGTAACGGCCTGGTCGTTCCCATAGCACCCGATAAACTGCGGAGAGGTATCCTCAATCGTGATCCAGAGAATATTGGGCTGCTTCTGCGCCAGAGCAGCCGGGCCATAAAGTAATGGCAGCAGAAGCAGGCTTTCGAGATGTTTCATCCTCAAAAATACTGCAAATTGCTTTTCCCTACCGTCCGATAATGGAGATTTCCGTCGGCTTTTCACTGTCAAGCCGCATCCATATTACCAAATCATCACCGCCAGGTCTGGAAACAATGCCCAGCCGGAAGTTTTTTCCTTTGGGAATTCTCCTGCCGTTGATGCTGATTTCCGCCTCCTTATTCCCCCAATTCCTGACAATTATAGCCGGATTCAGCAAAGGGGTTTCCCCGGCTGCCTGAATGGTGAAAGAGAGAGGAGTCTGAGTACCGGAAGTGCTCCTTTGGATAATATAGGCCCGCTCTGATTGGTCATATTCACCTCCCTGATAAGCTCCCGTTGTAAGTTCAAGTTTAGGCGCGTGAAGCCATGATTTTGCCATATGCACCAAACCCGATGCTCCATTTTCAGTCATGCCCTGAAGCATAATCCGGGTTCTGGTTTTGCTGGTTCGGGCATAATCCTCCCATTGCACAAAGGTGGTCAGATTAAAGTGGCTCGGATGATCCGGGGTAACCACCCAGCGTCCGTCGCCCGGAATCTGGGCAACAGGCCAGTGATTCCACCAGCCATAGTCCGAAGGGGCAGGATCTTCCCGGTAGCCTTGCGCCATATTGGCTCCATAGGTTCTGAAATAGGGCGACTCCCATTTCCCTTCCACCGTATTTACCGGATTGGGTGAAACGATAATAAAAGGTTTATAGGCAGATTTCAGATTGACCAATGACATATTGGCTCCTTTGGGCAAGGGCATTTCTACTTCCAGCTTCTCATCCCAGGTATAGTTCATGGTTTCACCCTTCATGTTCACGAGGGTAATACTCTCCTTATCAATTACATCATCCGGATATTTCCCCGGAGGCAGCAAAACAATCTGCTCTTCCCAGTCGTGCTTACGTTCGGGAACGGTATAATGAAGCTCCATTTTACGCACGCCCATCTGATCGGGATAGATAACGTAGAACTCATCGCACCATTCGCCTCTGGGGTTTTCATTGTGTCCGAGTATGGTATAGAAGGCATCATTCAGTGCGTATCTCCAGTGGATGACCACCCGGGCATCTGTATTCTCGATGATCCTGACATGCGAGTACCGGCAATCCCGGTCCATCAGCGGTTCCGCGCAACTCTCCACATCGCTTCCCCAACTTTCGAGCCATTCGTTCGTATACCAGGTTGCATTCTCACTCACCCAACAGGGAACA
>CAIXKO010000527.1 GCA_903919925.1 uncultured Bacteroidota bacterium
AGATTATAATTATAAAGCTCCCTGAACGAAATATCAGGCATGTTTACCAGATATGGTTTTACTGCGTAAGTTCCGGTATTGCTTGTACTGGAGGCATTTGTAGCATATAGAATACCCGATAATCCAAGATCTGCCAGGGTGAGGGAGGTGCTTTCCATGGGTTGCCCATCAACCAATACGGACACGGTAAAAGCAGGCAGAATTTCACCAAATTTCATTGAAGAATTATTGGCAAAAACGATGATGTTTTTTTTGGGTATATCAAAAAACGACAGCGAATTTGACAGGCCTCCGTCTATTCCGCTCGCCGACTTTGCCGGAGTGGAAACCATGATTACCGGATTGCCTGAAAACGATGGGATTGGAGCAGTAAGGCTCTGATTATCTACAAAGGTGGTAGTCAAAGGATCACCACGGAATAGTATATTCGTTTCAGGTGTAAAGAAGTTTCCTTCCAAGGTTAGTGTAAAAGGCTGCGAACCAGGAGTAACACCTGCAGGAACAGTAAGTTTTGACAATGATGGTGCTGGTTCAGCAAAAGATGAAAGGGCCGCATCAACCTGAATTAAACCGAACCCAGAGTTAACATCAAAGCCGGTTAAGTCCATATCGATGGCGGTGGATTGAAGTAAACTGCGTATGGCAGCCGGAGAAACTGAAGTTTCCAGCTGGAACTTCTTCCGGGCTTCCACAATCAGCGCGGCAGCTGCTGCAGCATGAGGCGCAGCTGCGGAGGTTCCAAAAAAGTTAGGGAAACTATCGCCGTCAATATTTTGTCCTCCCATGTCAACTGTGGTATTAACACCATTTGGAGCAGTGAAATCAGGCTTTTGTTTAGCTAAGGTTTCACCGGTTAAACGGGTACCACCTGTCGATGAAAAACTGGCTATGGTGGGAATAGCAACACCGTAAGCGGGAGTATTTGAAAACAGAACGGCACCAACCGACATGGCTCCGGCAGCATTGGCCTGACCAACAATGGTGGATGATCCTGAAACATACTCCAGAATTTTCATCTGCCCACGGAACACGATATACTTAAAACGGACATTGTTGCCCGTGGCTTTCGCAATTACAATATTGCTCTCAATGGTTTGCCCCTGAATAATAAAAGGAAGAACCTCAACCGGGTCCCCGCCGATGTTATTGCGGTTAAATCCAAGTAATTGAGAACCATTTGTGTTGGATAGAAATATGTCAAGATCCGTTTGAGCAGGGGAAAAATCTTCCCACTGCAGCACAATAGTATAACTTCCCGGAGGGAGCGATACATGCTGGTACACATCATTCCCACCAAAATTATGCGCCAGGCCACTGATTCCGGAAGGAGCCGGAACCGGACTGAAAACGCTCTCATAAGATTTATCCCCAAAATTGCCAGCCGATGTAAAATAAGCTACTCCCTGATTAGCAGCAGCATCAACTGCACGACTCACCACCCCGGGAGTGAAAAATGGTTCGGTAAGCCAGGTTACATCGTCCACAATAATATTGCAGCCTGCTTGTTGCAATTCCGCAATTCCCAGCGCAAAGTCGTCAGGACTAACCGAACCTGTTCTAAAATACAACTGTGCCTTTGGCGCAATGTCATGAACAATCTGCATCATAGCCCTTCCCTCATCGGAGCTTTTTACCGGCGATTCTTTCAACACAACTACACCTTCAGGCAGGTCGCCGGCAAAAACATCATTAGGAGCTAAACCTAAAGTATTATAGCTGTTGGATATTACTCCCACTTTAACACCTTCTCCCTGAAGATTGAATCCCCCACGAACAAAATCCGACCCTATTGATCTATCGCCCTGCGTAGTAGTTAGTCCGGCATTGTTGATTGCAGGATAAACCGGTCGGGCATAATTAATTAGTAATGGCAAAGCATTCAGCTTTAACAGATTCATCATTGGGAGATAACCACTTACGGTTAGCCCGTTTGCATCTGATGAAACAATCCCGTTGAGGTTATAACCCGCTGTGGTAAGTAAATCAAGCATAGCCTGATACTGGCCGCTTATTGCAATAACTTTAATGAGAACCTGGTCCCCGGAGGTACTTATCTGAAAAATATCATCCGATGAAGCCGTTCCAGTAGCAAGAAACTTGTTATACAGTGCCGTAAGCTCGGGTCCAATAATCGAAACGTTCAGTTTTCCGCCCGCCGGGGGATTGTAATAAGGAATAATGGCTCCCAACCCAACACAAACATTGGACTCCGATGATGCCTGAACAGTCAGGTCCTGGCCATTAGGCAGAATCACTTTCCATAGCAGCTCGTCCTTATACTTGAAATCCCTGTTGAACACGTAGGTATGCCTCCCGGGTTCAAACACATTGTTAACGAGGAGTTTCTTTTCCCCACCATTGTAAATCAGCTTACTCTTTTCAGGATCAGCCGTAATGGTCACATTTTCCGGATTATCATATCCGAAATGAGCGCGATAGGTATCGGTCCCTAACTTTTCTATGCATTCCAATATCAGCTTCAATTCCTCCCTATCATCAGCTTTCTGAGCGCTGGCAGATTGGGAAAGGATGAAGGACAACAGGGCAATAAGCATCAACCTTAGTCCGTATGCTCTACCAATCAACATCTTATGTAAATTTGTTTTCATGAAACCTCTTTTTAACTATGACTAATAATAAGATTACCCGCACGAGGGAAGTATGTTTAGGGAAATTTGTTAAATAAATGTTAAATAGGATTGCAACAGATTGTTTTTCAACTAACTAAAAGATAATTTTTAACGCTTACTATCTGATTGATAAGAAGATATTCTTATCTTTTTATATAACAGAGTTCAAAAAACCAGGGGAGCTCAACTTTTCCTGATGGGATATGTTATAAAAAGAGCGGCAATTCTTAAATTGCGCACCTTAATATCAAGCTCGAATGAAAACAAAAATTGCATGTCTGTCATTAACACTGGTTGCCCTTTTCCTGATCGCTTCCTGCCAGTCAAAAAAAACGGAAGTAAAAAAAGTTAATTCAGCAAGCTCTGAATCAGTAATCTCCGGGAAGGTAAAAGAAGATATCATTAAGGTTGTCAACACTTTACCGAGCAATACTGAAACAGTAAACCTGATTAACGCTACTGGCGCAGCCTATCTGGCCGGATTTACCGGTGAGGATATGAAAACGGAAACTTTGCTAACCCGCGATGCTAAGGCACAAGCTTACGGCACCCTGATTTTTGATCTTGCCTATACGCATACTTATAATCAGGTAGAATCTTTTTCAAAGCTATTGAAGCTTTATGAGTCACTTACCAAAGAATTGGGATTTGAGGAGCTTGTTAGCACCCAAAAACAGTTTCAGGACAGTTACCAAAAGAATAAGGACAACAAAGATTCGATGAACTTGCTGGTCACCAACATGCTCAACAAAACCAATGAATTGATCCAAAAAAATGGTACTGCTACTGATATTTCACTGGTAGTTGCAGGTGCAGTAGTTAAATCGCTGAATGTAATTTCCTATTTAACTTTGTTTGCCCCAAATAAAGAAAAGCTTATTGAAGTTCTGAAAAAGCAAAAGACGGTGATAAACGGCACCTGCGATATTTTGAAGAAAACATCTGACGATGCAGAAGTCAACAAGCTTTATCAGGCATTACTTCCGGTCAATGAACTATTCAACTCATCAGAAGCCTTTACTGAACAAACTGTAGATAAAATAAACAAGCTCACCGAGTTTATCACAAAATAGCAAACCGTTACCGGTTTGCCACCGGGCTACTGATGGCCATGAATGAATCCACCCTTAATGCGTTGATTAACCTTTTTGCAGTTTTCAGCTTTAAGGGTGAACAGGATTATGATATTGCCTACAGAAACCTGGAGGAGTATCTCACCAATCAGTTAGGGATCAAGAATCCGGAGGAATATCTGGCGTTGTTTTATGAGTTGTTCGACTTATATAACAGCGGGATACATGATTTGAACGATGAGAACACCAAGGTAATAGTCGGGAAAATATGCCACCAGATTAAAAGCCGGATTCATCATTCCGATC
>CAIXKO010000528.1 GCA_903919925.1 uncultured Bacteroidota bacterium
CCGTTAGTTGCAGGAAGTTTTAGTTTTATCGGGTATTTAGGCAGCAAAGATCCGTTTCGGTCCATGAGATGAATAGCATTTCGTGTTGAAAAAAGGTATTGGAGCTTCCCATTTTTCATCAGATCAATCTGGAAAATTGTCGAATTAATAGCTTCCCCGATATTTTTTCTCCAAAGAATCCTGCCGGATGAGTTGATTAAATACAAATTAAATGCCACATCCTGAACGATAATTTCCTTATCCTGAGTAATATGGTTTACCACAATGGTGGGCTGAGTGAGCACTTTGGCATCCAGTCGGGATTCCCAGATTGTTTGCGGCCTGGTATAGTCGATCTCGGCGAACGAAGCAAAAATGTTATGCAGCGACATGCCGCTGATCGAATTAAACTGGAGACCAACGGCGCCGATTTTCGATAAAAAGACATCGTTAGCTAAAGCGACTGAAGTGGCCTTTGGATTTAAGATACTTTGCAGTAAAGGTTTTGCTTTAAACGGAAATGCAAAAAAAGTTGCATTTGATCGGGTTGAAATCAAGCCGGCTATAGATTGGTAAACGGCATCGTTTGCCAGTGTTTTACCCAATGTATATTTATGCAAAGCTTCCTCTAAAGTTGGAGAATCATTGGCCAGGACCATTACATTTCCGATAAAGGAAAAATATTTTCCGGTTACGGCTGAAAAGAAACTGCCGCCAAGGATGTCGGGTAAACCTTCAAAAGGCATAGGATAGACATCGTATTCATGCGCATCATCCACCTTGAAAACCTTCTTTGACCATTGCTGCCGGGTGGGCAAGCCGCCTGCTTTTTTTTGCTTGCTGAGCAATTTTTCTACTGCCTGCCTGCCGTTCTTTACTTCGATAAGAGCTATCGGTCTGACCGATTCATCGGCTACACCACATAAGAAACCAATTGTGAGCTCCCTAAAGCCAAGATCGGCCCATACTTTAACCACATTTTCACCAGATAGCTCATTGGCTTTATCAATAATTCGTTGCCTTTTGCGCCCTGTTTCACCCCCTCCCAAATAATCCGCCAGATTTTTTAGGTAGAGCACCGGATTTTCGACTCCGAGGGTAAAAAAAGCAGCAGTTGTTGAAGGCAGATATTTTTCAGCCTCCAATTTATGGGGTACCTGGCTTTTAAAGAGGGTCAGGTAAGAATTCAGTGTATCGCCTTCCAGCGCAAATCCATTCAGCCATAATGCATCATTACGTATGGTAATATCCAGGGAGGCCCAATCGCCGTATCGGGTAAACAGTTCCATTTTGTGTTTTACCTCAGGGTTCATCCACTCACTCAGCCAATTGGGGAATGTTTTAAGGTTTACAAAAATGTTTGCCATTGCATTTTTGCTGGTGGTACCCGACAATTTGCTGAATGTTTTACCATTATATATGATATCCTCCTGGGTCATACGCCTCACCGCATTTTCCAAAAGAATCGGTGAAGGGCTTAATACCAGGTATTTTTTATTTTCTGCTAATGAGATTCCAGGAATCAGGGCATCTGCGCCAAATGTTATCCGATTGATTATCTGGCTATTATATGACCTCTGTGTCCATTGACCGGCTTTCCCGCACAATTGGGTAAACAATTCCTTTTCTCCTGCTACATCCGAGGCACCCTGTGTTTCCAATATTAAAAGAAACTGATACTGGTTTTTTCCAGTTTGGTGCAAAGAGAGAACAACCGGATTTTTAGCAAAAACTTGCATAAGCCGGGGATTTCGCATGACCAGATTATCAATTTTCCGGATAGCATCGAGATGAAGTTTGAGTGCCCCGATCAACTGGAACGATGGGAAAAGGGGATCGGTCTGAATCAAAACCTTTACCAATTCCGGTATTGAATGGGATTGGATAATCCATACGGCATCATCCGGAACTACAGCAATGGCCTTGTTCTCATAAGAACTCTCCACTTTTGAATGGCGCGAAAAGAGGTAAACAGCTACCGCAGCTGCCAGTAGCAGTACCAAGAGAAATGGAAGTACTTTTTTCAGCATGGCCATGATGATACCAGGGGACAAATTTAAGTTTTTTAGCTATCTTTGTGCCCCGGTTTGGAGCTGTTTACAGCTGATTCCCATTAAAATACTTAAAAATGACCAGAATGAGAGTCATGAAATTCGGGGGCACTTCCGTTGGAAACCCTCAACGGATCGAGGAAGTAGGTCGATTAGTGTCAGATTCAACCCCTAAGATCGTAGTGCTGTCGGCTATGTCCGGTACCACGAATGATTTGGTTGCTTATTCTGAATATTTATACAAAAAAGATCATTCCAAGGCTAAATTATTACTGGAATCGATGCGCAATAAATATTATCAGGTTGCTGATGAGTTATTCCAATCAGAAGAATACCGAAGCCACAGCCACCGGATGATTGATTCGCATTTCGACAATCTTGATGAGTTTAACCGCGACATGTTCACCCAACATGAAGAAAAAACCACTTTGGCAAAAGGGGAGATGATTTCCACCGCGCTGATGACCTATCATCTTCAGGAAAAGGGCATTACGTGTGCTTTATTGCCCGCATTGAATTTCATGCGTATCGATAAGGATCAGGAGCCTGATAATTATTATATCCGGGAAAATCTTCAAAGGGAGATTTCGCAATATCCGGGGATCAATCTTTTTATCACACAAGGATTTATTTGCAGGAATGCTTTTGGTGAGATAGATAACCTCAAGCGAGGAGGATCGGATTATACGGCATCGATTATCGGGGCGGCAATAGAAGCTGAAGAAATTCAGATTTGGACAGATATTGACGGGTTTCACAATAATGACCCCCGATTTGTAAAGAAAACCTCGCGGATTGATGAACTTTCGTTTAATGAAGCGGCCGAATTAGCTTATTTCGGTGCAAAAATTCTTCACCCCACCAGTGTACGTCCGGCGCAGGACAAAAACATACCGGTAAGGTTAAAAAATACGCTCGATCCAGACTCTCCCGGAACGCTGATTACGGGTAAAGTCACCGGAACAGGAATCAAGGCAGTTGCGGCCAAAGACGGCATCACGGCTATCAGAATAAAATCGGACCGTATGTTATTGGCATTTGGATTTTTGCGTAAAGTTTTTGAGATTTTCGAAAGTCATCGCACATCGATCGACATGATTGCCACTTCTGAAGTTTCGGTTTCGATGACGATTGATCAAACCGACCGGATGAATGAAATTGTGAGTGACCTTGAAAATTACGGTACCGTTGAAGTTGTTCCTGATCAAACCATTATATGCGTGGTTGGGGATATGATTGGAGAAAGCCGGGGAATGGCTGTTCAGGCTCTGGAAGCGCTCCGGCAAATTCCGGTGAGGATGATTTCGTATGGATCGAGCAACAATAACATATCGCTGCTGATAAAGGGTAGTGATAAAATTGAGGCACTTAACTCGCTGAGCAATCATCTTTTTCAAGGCCGATGAAAACCACCTTTCCGCTGGGACAATTTCAGAAAATTGAAACCCCATTTTATTATTACGATACCGAAAGGCTCGATAAAACACTGGCAACGGTAGCAAAGCTTGGCAGGGAAAACGGTTTTCGTATTCATTATGCATTGAAAGCCAACGCTAACGAACCTATTCTCAGACGAATCAGTGCCTACGGTTATGGAGCTGACTGTGTAAGTGGCTACGAAGTAAGACGGGCACTGGAAACCGGGTTTAACCCCTCGGACATTGTATTTGCCGGGGTTGGGAAAGCAGATTGGGAAATAGAACTCGGGTTGGATCAGGGAATTTCATGTTTCAATTCCGAATCGATTCAGGAGCTTGGTGTGATCAATGAGTTAGCGGCCCGCAAGGGTGTTAAAGCACCGGTTGCCCTCAGGATCAACCCGCATGTTGATGCGCATACCCATCATTACATTACCACTGGTATCGAGGAAAATAAATTTGGTATAAACCCATGGGATTGGGATAAAGTGATCAAGTTTCTGGAAACGGCACCAAACCTGGAGTGGAAGGGTCTGCATTTTCATATTGGTTCACAAATCACCAATTTTGATGTATTCAAAGGATTATGCACCCGAATCAATGAAATTCAGGCGTGGTTTGCCTGTAACAACCTCACCCCCCGGATTATCAATGTTGGAGGTGGTTTGGGCATTGATTATTCGAATCCGGACAGCGACGGACCTGATTTTCGCACCTATTTCGATATTTTTAAAAAGCATCTGGATTTACAGTTCGGCCAGGAAGTGCACTTTGAGCCTGGCAGAGCTTTAGTAGCTCAATCCGGAAGCCTGATATCCAAAGTATTATACGTAAAGGAAGGGGTAAAAACCCGTTTTGCAATTTTAGATGCAGGCATGACAGAGTTGATCCGTCCGGCACTTTATCAGGCTTTTCATGTTATTGAAAACCTGACTTCCAATGCACCTGCTACCTTATATGATGTGGTTGGGCCGATTTGCGAATCCTCGGATTGTTTTGGCAAAGCAGTAAATTTACCCGAAACCCGTAGGGGCGATCTGATTGCCATCCGGTCAGCCGGTGCTTACGGTGAAACCATGAGTTCGAATTATAACCTGAGAGAAAAAGTAAAAACCTGGTATTCCGACGAAATCCCATCAGATGAATCAAGCACATATACTCCATCCGGCAAGCAGGCCGGTTAAACTGGTACTCGAAGACGGTACGGAATGGAACGGCTGGTCGTTCGGCTCCGAAACTCCGATGGCTGGCGAAGTGGTCTTTAACACTGCTATGGCCGGATATCCGGAAAGCATTACTGACGCCTCCTACCGAGGGCAGATACTGGTACTCACCTACCCCCTCATCGGTAATTACGGTGTTCCCGGAAAGCAGCGTGAGCACGGAATGCTCCAATTTTTTGAATCAGAACAAATCCATATCAGCGGCCTCATCATTTCTGATTATTCCTTTGATTTCAGTCATTGGAATGCTGATCAGAGTTTAGCCTCCTGGCTGCAGGAATCCAATATTCCGGGAATCTATGGCATCGATACCCGAACGCTTACCAAACACCTGAGGGAAGAAGGAGCCATGCTGGGTAAAATCGTTTTTGATGACGATATACCCTTCGTTAATCCAAACCTGATTAATCTGGTTGATCAGGTGAGCACCCGGGAGGTTATCAGGTATGGAACCGGAAAAAATAAAATTCTACTCATCGATTGCGGAGTTAAAAACAATATTATCAGGTGCTTGATCAAGAGAGATACAGAAGTGATCAGGGTTCCATGGAATACTGATATACAAAACTTTGAGTACGACGGTCTATTTATTTCCAATGGACCGGGAGATCCGAAACAGTGCCAGGAAACGATTAAAAATATCCGATCAGCCATTGGCGGGGACAAACCGGTGTTTGGCATCTGTTTGGGGAATCAGCTGATGGGACTTGCGGCGGGTGGCGATACGTACAAGCTTAAATATGGGCACCGAAGCCACAACCAGCCTGTTCTGAAACTGGGTACCAACAAGGCCTACATCACCTCGCAAAATCACGGGTTTGCACTGGACGATACCACTTTACCAGAAGGATGGGAGCCATTATTCCGAAACCTCAACGATAATACCAATGAAGGGATCAAACATAAGACCAAGCCATTTTTCTCCTCTCAATTTCACCCGGAAGCCAGCAGTGGGCCAACAGATACGGAGTTCTTGTTCGACGAATTCATTGAAAAAATAAAATCTTTTAAGAATTGAAGCATGGTGCCAAAAAATGCCAAACAATACGGTAAAGTCCTCGTTCTCGGATCAGGTGCACTAAAAATCGGTGAAGCAGGTGAATTCGACTATTCGGGATCGCAGGCTTTAAAGGCATTACGTGAAGAAGGCATATACACGATTTTAGTGAATCCGAACATTGCCACTGTTCAAACATCAGAAGGGATTGCCGATCAGATTTACTTTTTGCCCGTTACACCCTATTTTGTAGAGAAAGTAATCAGCAAAGAGCGTCCTGAAGGAATTTTGCTTGCATTTGGCGGGCAAACTGCGCTGAACTGCGGAGTAGCTTTGTTCAAATCCGGAGTACTGGAGAAATACGGAGTCGAAGTGCTGGGCACGCAGGTTAAGGCTATTATCGATACGGAGGATCGTGAGCTTTTTGTTCAGCGGCTCGATGAAATTGATGTTAAAACGATTCAAAGTCAGGCAGTCAGCAATATTGAAGATGCCTATACGGCAGCCGATAAGTTGGGTTATCCGGTGATCATACGGAGTGCATATGCATTAGGTGGACTAGGCAGCGGTTTTTGCGACAACCGGGATGAGCTGGAAAAACTGGCAACCAAATCCTTGACGATGGCTCCCCAGATTTTAGTGGAGAAATCACTAAAAGGTTGGAAAGAAGTAGAATATGAGGTAGTGCGTGACCGGTTCGACAATTGCATCACGGTGTGTAATATGGAGAACTTTGATCCGCTGGGTATACATACCGGAGAAAGCATTGTAGTAGCCCCGTCGCAAACGCTCACCAACACTGAGTATCACAAGCTGAGAGCTTTATCTATAAAAATCATCCGGCACATTAAGATCGTTGGCGAATGCAATGTACAATATGCGCTTGATCCCAACTCCGAGGACTACCGGGTTATTGAGGTGAACGCCAGGCTGAGCCGCTCCTCTGCATTAGCCTCCAAGGCAACCGGTTACCCACTTGCCTTTGTTGCGGCTAAATTAGGTTTGGGTTATGGCTTACATGAGTTAAAAAACAGTGTAACACTTACCACCACTGCCTGTTTTGAGCCTGCACTGGATTATGTTGTAGTTAAAATTCCGCGTTGGGACCTGGATAAGTTTGAGGGTGTTTCGCACGAGATCGGCTCGAGCATGAAAAGTGTTGGTGAGGTAATGGCTATAGGCCGAACCTTTGAAGAGGCCATTCAGAAAGGCCTCCGGATGATTGGTCAGGGCATGCATGGCTTTGTAGGAAACCGGGGAATGCAATTCGATAACCTCGAAAAAGAGCTCAGGACCCCTACCGATGTCCGGATTTTTGTGATTGCCCAAGCCCTGGAAATGGGTTGGAGCGTTGAAGATATCCATGAAATGACGGGCATCGATTTATGGTTCCTGGTGAAACTCCGGAATATTTATCGCCTTAAAAACATGCTCGAGGAGAATACATCCTTGGAAACCACTGATATCCGGCTGATTAAGGAGGCTAAAATCCGAGGCTTTTCCGATTTCCAGATTACCAGGCTGATATTAAAGAGCCCGGTTGAAAAAATTGAGGAAGACATGTTGCGGGTAAGAAGCTTCCGTAAAAAAGCTGGAATTGTTCCTTATGTTCGACAGATCGATACATTGGCTGCGGAATATCCCGCCCAAACCAATTATTTATATCTAACTTATTCGTCTGTATCTCATGACGTTATTTTCCAACACGATAAGGAGTCTGTCATTGTTTTGGGATCGGGCGCTTACCGGATTGGCAGTTCAGTAGAGTTCGATTGGTGCAGTGTAAATGCGCTGCAAACCATCAGGAAAGAAGGTTACCGTGGAATCATGATCAATTATAACCCCGAAACGGTATCGACCGATTACGATATGAGCGACCGGTTATATTTTGATGAATTATCTTTTGAGCGGGTACTGGATATTCTGGATCTTGAACAACCTTTGGGAGTAGTGGTTTCCATGGGTGGGCAAATTCCGAATAACCTGGCGCTCAGGCTGCATGAGCAATCTGTTCCCATCATCGGCACGTCGCCGGTATCGATTGACCGGGCCGAGGACCGTCACAAGTTCTCTATGATGCTGGATACATTGGACATCGATCAGCCTGAGTGGCAGGAGCTGACGAGTATTGAGGAGATCCATCATTTCACTGACCGGATCGGGTTCCCGGTACTTATCAGGCCTTCTTATGTACTTTCCGGTGCTGCCATGAACGTGGTTTCCAACAAGGAGGAGCTCGATAACTATCTTCACATGGCTGCCCGGGTATCTAAACAGCATCCCGTGGTGGTGACCGACTTTATTGAGCAGGCGAAAGAAATTGAGATCGATGCCGTTGCCAGTAAAGGCGAACTCATTGCTTATGCCATAAGCGAGCACGTTGAATTTGCCGGAGTTCACTCAGGTGACGCCACCATGATTTTCCCTCCACAAAAACTCTATTTTGAAACCGTACGGAGGATCAAGAAAATCAGCAGGCAGGTGGCAAAGGAGTTGAACATTACCGGGCCATTTAACATTCAGTTTTTGGCGAAAGACAATGATATCAAGGTAATTGAGTGCAACCTGAGGGCATCGCGTTCTTTGCCGTTTGTATCGAAGGTATTGAAAACCAACCTGATTGAACTGGCCACCAAAGTGATGCTGGGCAAACCGGTTGAGAAACCAAAAAAATCGATTTTCGACCTGGATTATATTGGCGTAAAAGCCTCACAATTTTCCTTCTCGAGATTGCAAAAGGCCGACCCGGTTCTGGGTGTTGATATGTCATCGACCGGTGAAGTTGGCTGTATCGGGGAAGATTATTACGATGCAATTCTTAAGTCGATGTTATCCGTTGGCTACAAGATTCCTAAAAAGAATATCCTCCTTTCGACCGGGCCGATCAAAGACAAAGTTCACCTCCTGGAAGCATGCCATCTTCTTGACAACCATGGATATGAGATATTTGCGACTCCTGGAACCGGAGATTTTCTCCGCGGAAATGGTATTCCGGCAACGATACTGCACTGGCCCGATGAGCGGGTAAATCCAAACGTAACTGAATATATTCGAAATGGTCTGATAGATTTGGTCATCAATATTCCCAAGAACCTCACTCAGGGTGAATTAAAGAATGATTACACCATCCGCAGGAATTCCATCGATTTTAACGTGCCCCTGATAACCAATGCCCGTTTGGCTGCGGCATTTATCATGGCATTCTGCAAGCTGGAGCTGGAAGATATCTCCATAAAAGCATGGAAAGAGTACTAAACGGCAACAGGGTTGAGGTTGTTATTGTTGGTGCCGGTCCGGCGGGGATCTCCACCGCATTGTTTCTGGCAAAGAAAGGAATCCGGTCAACATTGATCGATAAAGAAACATTTCCCAGAAATAAGATCTGCGGTGATGGCTTAAGTGGCTGGGCAGTTAACATGGTTCGAAGGCTTGATCCTTTACTGTTAAAGAAGCTCCAATCGATGCCCGGGCAGCTCCCATCATCTGGTGTGCGGTTTTTTGCGCCAAACATGAAATCGATTGCTTTGCCGATCAGAAATCAAAAGTATCCGGACGACTCACCGGGGCATGTTATGAGGAGGGTTGATTTTGATTGGTTATTAATGGAATCAGCCTTGGAAAATCCTTTGATTGAAGTAATTCAAGGAATTAAAATCAACCATTTTAAGCATGATGAAAATGGTGTTGTCCTTTCTGATACGATCAGTCAACAAAGCTTTTCAGCTAAAATCTGCGTGATAGCATGCGGAGCCGGAAGTGAGTTAGTAAAAAAGGTAAGTCCGGTAAAAAAGAATTTCAGACATCATGCAACAGGTATCCGCCAGTATTATTCCGGGGTTACCGGTGTGGGCGATGGCAATTTGGTTGATTTCTATTTCCTGACTGAATTTTTGCCGCACTACCTGTGGGTTTTTCCATTGCCTGACGGGCATGCTAATGTTGGTGCCGGTATCCGCAGTGACATTTTAAGAAAAAGGAAAACATCTTTAAAAAAGATGATGGAGCAGGCTTTGATTCAGAATCCACACCTGGCAGAGCGGTTTAAGGATGCACAACCGGTATCGGGCGTAGCGGCACAGGACCTGCCGCTGGGATCAAAAAAGATAAAGTTATCCGGGGAGCGGTTCTTATTGACCGGGGACGCCGGTTTTCTGATCGATCCGTTTACCGGTGAAGGGATTGGCAACGCGTTATGGTCGGGATTTGCAGCGGCAGAACATATTGAATTAGCTATTGCGGCAAACCGGTTTGATGCCGGTTTCCTAAAAAAGTACGATCGTTTTGTATATAAAAAGCTTTGGAAAGAATTGCGTCTTTCTTCCTGGATACAGCAATTACTTAAATATCCGAGGCTATTGAATTGGGTGATGTCCAAGGTTACCGAAGATCCTGAGCGGCAAAAATCGCTTATCCGGATGATGGACGATCTGGAGGAGAGAAAGAAACTGACCAGGCCTTCTTTTTACTGGAATCTTTTAAGGAGGAATAATCAAATTTTGAAATAGTTATTATTGCAAAACATGGCCTATCGATTTTTCTTCTTTGCAGGTGGTAATCACCGTGGGGACGGGGCCAATGCCTTTACTGCCGGCTTTATCAAATATCTCACTCAAATTCTTGATAAGCGATTTAGTGTGGTGATGGGGATCTATCATCCCCGGGCAATAAAAAATGTAATTTGGGCATTAAATCATGCGCAGGAGCCCGAGAAATTCCCGGATCGTGATAAAATTATTTCCACGGC
>CAIXKO010000529.1 GCA_903919925.1 uncultured Bacteroidota bacterium
GCCATTTTTGATTTCCATCCGGATAAAGTATACACCCGCTGGGGCAAGCTTTCCATTTGAATTTCCCCCCTGCCAGTCAGCTTGGTAGGATCCCGCAACCTGGGGCAGTTGCACCAGTTTCTTTACTAACCGGCCCTGTATGTCGTAAACACCTATAATAACCAGGGCGTCCGCAGCGAGCTCATACCTTATTGAGACCTGGTGTGAGAAAGGATTGGGGTACACCTTCATCCCATTCTCGGTTGCCGGTTGAAAGATGCCAGTTGCGAGCTTTAGGGGGATATAGCAGCCATCGGCTGTTGCACCAAAGCCCTCCTTCCACGTCCAGTTTGAATTGCCGGATACCTCAAAGAGCGGTTTGTTGGAGCCTTCAATCAGGGCACCGGAAAGGCTGAAGATTACGCCGTAAACCTTATTTCCTGCCCGGTTCCAGGCAAATTCAAAACCAGCGGCTTTGGCGATAAGTTGGAAATCCTTTACGCTATCGGCTTCCAGCTCAAACTGAAGGGCGGTAACTTTTTCTTTGGAATCGAGAAATACCTTGCCATCCTCAATACGCAGCAACGCTTTTTCTGTGACCTGGCAATCAGCATCCGAAAATCCGGATTTGGTGCCTGAGATCTCCCGAACCACCCCAATGATATCCAGGATATTAATGGCTCCATCGCTGTTCATGTCGCCCGCTTCAAAGATGAATGGCTGTGGATTCTGGTTGAGGAGATAAGCCACAATCGTGGTTATATCAAGGACATTAACCGAAAGATCACCGTTTGCATCGCCTTTGGAGGCGGTAAAGGGCGTGGCAGTGACTACGCGTGAGGAGTCGGATTCGGAGAAATTGGTGCGGACTACTTTATAGAAATAGTAGTATTTCCTATTGGGGGTGACAGTGAAATCTGTAAAAACAGTATCGGTGATCAAGGTTGAATTAACTAAAAGCGGAGTGGTGAGCGTGGTGTCGGTTGCGTGTTCCATCCGGTACATATTAAAACCAAGCAAGTCGTCCAAACTGGCATTATTCCATTCCATTGCCACTTTTCCGAGACCAGGAGTTGCCTGAAAATCCAAAGAGGCAGACGAGGCCGCGCTTAGCACAAAACTAAACCGTTGGTCTTCCACCGGAATCGCGAAGTCCCATCCATCCGATTCCCTGGCATCACTTACCCTGATCCGGTTAATTCCGTCGCCGGTGGTAATTTTAAATGTTTTATAAACGGTAAATATCTTACCGTCGGCCGACCATTCTCCGTCTTCATCCACATCCTGCTGATTATAAGGCTGTCGTACTCCAAAAGAAACTTTGGGATTGCGGGATTTATCCATCGCCCGGTTGAAATAAATATCGAAGCGATGTTTTCCAACCCCTGCAGGTTCTCCAAATTGATCCTGAGCATCCCTTCCATCAAGCAGTACTTTCCAAACATGTCCCGGACAGGAATCGGATGGGGCTATCGAAATTGGGGCAAATTGTAAAACCGGAAGGCTCGCGTCATTCGAAAAATCAAAATACTTCTTTCTTATCTTAACCGGATCAATGGTCCCCCAGTATTGGTTGGGCAAAACAACCGCATCCTCCGATCCATAAGCTTTAACAAACATGGAATAGGGAGGATCATTGGTTAAAAATGAATTGCGATACAATGGACTGCCAGCCGTAGCACCCAGGACCATCGGTACTTCGTTCAACCACCATTGCGGCCAGGCCGGATACATGTGCTTGATTAAGCTGCTGATTTTGTTGAACACCGAATATTGGGAGGACCAAAAATGTATTCCCTGGCCAATAATAGCATTGTCCAGAATTGAAAACTGAAAATCGCCTCGAATTTGGGGGGAAATTATATTTAATAAATAACTACGATAAATAGTTCCGATATTGATACCATCTCCAGCTGAGAAATCACGCAAGTAACAATAATCTATTCGGTTAGCTGAAAAGGTTTTCCCATTTACAAAGGTGCAATTCTCAATTATTCCTGTGGATGAGTATGCCGAACCATTTAAATCAAAATATACATATTTATTGACACTGCAATTCAAACTGCCCTTAATGTAAATCAAACTGTCGGGTTTTCCAATCAGATTGATCGTTCCCCTGTTATCGACTCCGGCATTTACTAAGATTTTTGTGCCAGGTAAAACATTCAAGGTAACGCCACTACCGATTCTAAGACTATTATTGATCAGCCACAATCTATTGGGCGTTAACGTAGTATCATGATCTAACAATCCGGAAAGCTCAGATCCGTTAAAGATTTCAATTTTTAAGGGTTGAATAAATACTTCAGCGTTTCCCTTGTTTTTCATTTCCAGATTAAAGGTTACGGACCGCTCATTATAGGCGGTATTATTGATTCTGATGCTGAACGGATTCCCGCTATTTGAAATATTGGCAAAAGTTCCAACCGGACCCAAAAAAACACTATCCTGAAGTATGGTAATGTCTTTTGGATCTCCATCAATCGCTGGTTTTAAAAGAACATAAGCACTATCAGCCGGACTAAAACTATTACGGATCATAACCGCCAATTCTATTACTTCTCCTGCATCAGCCTGTCCATCTTTGTTACAGCCGGGCAGGGTATCGGAATAGCTGAATTCCAACAAATCGAAAACGGGATTTTTTACATTATTGAATAAGGCAGCACTAATATTCAATAATGGGCCGGCATTATGGATTAAATCGCCCCATAAATCTTCTCTTGATTTTTCGGGATAGAAAGATTGATACAAAGCTATTGCCCCTGAAACTTGCGGGGTTGCCATGGATGATCCGGTAAGATACCGGTATGAACCATTTGGTGTTGTGCTGATTATAGCCGATCCCGGAGCTATCAGTTCATAGTTGAATCTTTCAGGAAAGGTAGAGAATAGAGGGCCGTCAGGATCAAAATTGCCATTATCGTATTGAACGCCCAAAACATACGGTAATGCCGCAGGATAAAAAGTTGGAAAGTCCAGGGGATTCCTGGGATAGATGCTCTTACCATCATTTCCGGCAGCTGCAACTAAGGTGCTGGTGAAATAAGCATCCTGAAGGGCATTCTCAAGGGCAAATGATCGGGCGTACGTTCCAAAACTCATATTAATGATGGTGGCACCATTGTTTGAAGCATAGTAAATACCCTGGATGATGGTAGCGATATCAGCGGTACCATTGCTTTGAAACACTTTAAGTGCCATTATCCTTGCCTCCGGGCAAACTCCGGCAATGCCTGTCCCGTTATTTGCTTCCGCAGCGGCAATACCAGCCACATGCGTGCCGTGGCTGTTGTCGTCCATTGGGTTGTTGTCGTTATTGATCCAATCCCATCCCCGGATGTCATCAATTTTTCCGTTTCCATCATCATCGATTCCATTTCCGGCAATCTCACCCGGATTCTGCCAGATCTTGTTTACCAGATCGGGATGTGTCCAATCAACGCCGGTATCCAGGATGGCAATAATCTGCTTGTTGTTTCCGGTGGTTTGTTGCCAAACGTCATCGGCATGAATGGCCTGGAGGTACCCTTGCTGCGAATAGAGGGGGTCGTTGGGGGTGAATGGAGGAAGTGACACTTGCCGGTCGACAGATGAGGTGGCCATTGAGTCTTGTGCACGTAGCCCTGTGCCCTCAATGATATCGCCAACAGGTTTGTCATCGGTTATGGAAAGGATATAATTAGGTTCGGCAAATTCAATTAACAAAGAGTCTGCTTTCAATGCTTCAATGGTTTGGGAAATATCTCCTCCGGATTTCAGTTTGAGTTTGTACATGTTATGCAGGCTGGGGCGCTCAAAAGTGCAACCGTTGATACCGGTCTGGATTTGTTTGGATTTGAGAGGCATTGCACCGGGAAATATTTTTTGCATTGCCGTTACCGATGATTTCAACAAGATCTGATCGATACGGGTGATTCCCGTTTTAACTATTCCTCCCGATTTATGGATACTAACCTTAACCGGATCGCGGAACTTAACCAGGATTTCCCCCGGCACGATGTCATGCTGCATCATCCGGGGATCGAGGCAAAGCACTAAGCCCTTATGCTGATTGTTAAAAAGCTGCTGGCCAGTAAGATCTAAGGTGGCTAATAAAAAAGCTAATAGAATGGCTGGTAAGGGTTTCATGGCTCCTTGCTGAAGAATTAATCAATTCAGAAAGTTACCTAAAACATTTTATATAAACAACTTACCCTGGGCGGCTTAAATGTTTAATGGTCCGGATGGCGACTTAGGTATGGTAAAGTAAACCGTGGTCCCTATACCTTCCTCACTTTCAGCCCATATATTTCCACCCGATTGCTCTACATATTCTTTGCACAGGAGCAATCCCAAACCAGAACTTAATTCCCCATCGGTACCCATACGGCTGGGTAAACGATCAAGCTGGAATAAGCTGTGCAGCATTTCGGGCTTCATACCGATTCCGTTGTCGCTGACTGAAACGGTTATCAAATTATCAGGTTCCTGCCTGGCAGCAATGATGATTCTACCGCTTTTTTGCGTAAACTTTATCGCATTATAAACCAAATTGCGCAGGAGGCTTGCAAACATCTGTGCATCTGCAATTACTGTTAAATCCTCCGGAAAATCATAGCCGATCCTGATCATTTTATTTTTTGCCGCATCTCGCACAGACTCTACAACTGGCACAACACCATTTAAGAACAAAAGTGATTTTGGTTGGAAAGTATTTACCCCACGCCTCATTTGGGACCACTCCAGCAAGTCTTCGAGAAGGTTTTGGAGTTTGTCCGCAGAGTTTTTCATGCTCACAACATGTTTTTTAATTTCATCAGCCGTCAGGGAAGGGAATTCTTCAACAATAAACCGGGTAACCCATTGGAACGATTGTAAGGGTGATGCCAGGTCGCGGGCAATGATGGAGAAGAACTTCTTTTTCTCAGCTATGTGTAATTGAAGCTCCTCATTCTTACGCATGATTTCGTCAGCGGCTTCCTTGCGCTCGGTGATATCGATAAAAGTTCCCTCATAAAAGAGGGTATTTCCAAGTGCATCTCTAACGATGCTGGGGCTGGAAAGGACCCAAAATGGCTGTCCGTCCTTTTTTTTCATTTGGATTTCATAGCCATAAACCTGCCCTTGTTCGGCTAATAACTTAGCGAGCTTGTTTCTTTCTTCTCCATTTACATAAAGTTGTTCCCCGATATTGGTAATGCTCTTTATCATATCTTCCGCCGATTCATAGCCGGCCAGTTTTACAAACGCGGGGTTAACGCTGATGAACTTCCCTTCCTGTGATGTTTGATAAATGGCTACCTGCGTATTCTCTATTAACCGCCTGTTAAAACTGTTTGCCTCCTCCAGAGCCGTTACCATTTGCTTTTTTTCTGTGATATCCTTTGCAATTCCCTCATAAGCTATCACGTTGCCCTGTTGATCTTCCAACGGAATTCCGGTGGAAGTGTGCCAGCGCCATGACCCGTCGGTATGGATCATCCGATAGTTGACGTCTGCCTGGCTCTGTGCTGTCCGGAAAACAGTTTCCAGCGATTCCATGAAATTGACCTGATCATCCGGATGGAGAAACTCTTGTATATTTTTTCCAATTACCTGAACTGGCACGTACCCCTGAAAAACAGTCCAGCCCATTGATGCATTGGTTATTACTCCTCCTTTATTGAGGGTAAATGTAATATCGTGCGAAGTTTCGATTAGTTGGCGATACTTCTTTTCGCTGGCCTGAACGCGGCGCAATTCCGCTTCAATCAAGCTATATTTATTGAGTTTTCTCATAAAAAATGGCTCTTAACAGAGGTGCCTTTATTATACAAAAAGTATTCCGCAGGCATTGGATCTGTTTTAAAAGTGATTGGAGTGGCCACCTGGTTCGAAAATCGATTTTCAAAGGTATGGAGATTGTTCCATTTTTCAAATTCCATTTTCCAAATAATGAACTTTTTGGGCTTCACTTGATCGTAACAAGAATCGGTTTTGTTTTTATCGGAAGCGATCTGAATTCTATCCTTTATACCTGCCCAATCTTTAGAATTGCTTTAGATTCCCCCACCATATTGGTACCACCTATTTAATCGAACTATTCATGAAAAATTTATTTATTCTATCGATGGCCCTGGTTGCAATCAGCTTTAGTGCTAATTGCCAGGTAAATGTACCGGAGGCTGCCAAAGCCGCTTTCGCTAAAAAGTTCCCAACCGCTTAATCGGTAAAATGGGGTGAGGAAAAAGAGGGAAAACCTGAGGTGGTTTTTGATTTGCAGGGCAAAGTGGTCAAAAACTCTGATATTGAAGAAGAGGATGAGGATGACGAAAAAGAGGGGAAATAGCTGGTGATAAATAGAAACGAAGTGCTTACAGAAAGCGGAATGATTCGTTAAAATGTTGAACTTTCAGCATGAAACTCCTGCTGGTTGAAGATGTGGTATTAATCTGTGAATCTATTCGCGATTTCCCGATTCATGAAGGCTATTTATGTGAAGTGGCGGCCATATTTTCCGAGCCTCCTTCAAACTGGATCCGGGAGCCGATGATTATCTAACTAAACCTTTTCACCTCTCCGAGTTAAACTCCCGTATAAAGGCCTTAATCAGAAGACGATGGCTTAATGGATCGGAACAAATGGTGCTGGGCTCCATGAGCATTAACCCGGTGCGAAGGGAACTGACCTTTATTAATCAATTGGTTGAACTTACCCGAAAAGAATTTGATCTGCTGCTGTTTTTGGCTGCCAATCCCAATCGGGTGCTCACAAAGGAAACAATCGCAGAACACCTTTTAGGCGATAATTCCGATTTAATGGAGAGCTTCGATTTTATTTAAATGAATATCCGCAATCATGCACCTACGATAATACTTCGTACCTTTTGGGAAAAGCCTGGTCACAAACGTTGCGAGCCGGTTCCTGCCTTTGATCGAAGTTGTACCCACCCCTGGGATCGAAGTTGTACCCACCCCTTCCCCTCCCTAAAATAGGGAGGGGTGGAGCACCTGCCAGGCTATTGTATTTAATTGATCTTGAAGATTATGTCGGATTTGTTTTCTGATTTTCTATGGGTTGTTGAGAGC
>CAIXKO010000530.1 GCA_903919925.1 uncultured Bacteroidota bacterium
GGCATTATGTCCTGGAGAACCATCCTGCAGCATGTAATCCGGGTACGGTGGATCAGCAAATTCAAATTGTGGTTCGGCTTGAATGGAATTCATCTCCACACTTTGGGCCGTTTGCAAAGCAGCCAGACTGTAATAGGAGTTAGGCGTGAACGCCTGGGTGCTCAGTAAATACGTGACCGAAGTGTTTGCCCGGTAGAAGAGGTTGTAATCGCTATGATAGGAAGCTGGTACTCCTTGGGTATTGAAGCGGATATCCCAGAGTAAACCGTTTGGCGTATTATGGCGGTTGGCCAGGATATTGTTGAATGCATGAAAAGTATTAAGAGTTAAGGCTTTGACAAGGGTACTGACGGTGGAGACGTTGGAAGAAATCGTGTTGTTTTCCAGCGTAAGATCAAGCACGGAGCCGTTGCAATAAATGGCAGGTAGGGTAGCGGATCCCTGATCTACGAACAGGGAATTCTTGATGGATACGGCGCCAGCCACCGATCCTGAAACAAACACTCCATCCCCAGTTCCCCCGGTGAATGTGCACCGGTTAATGACGCTGGTTCCGGATATCATTTTGAGGTAAACAGCCGCTGTAACCCCACCAAAGAAGTAAGAATCTTCAATGATAATCGAAGCAATATTGTAGGTGTCAACTGCCCGGTCTGTTGAAAACCCCGATACGTTATTGAAACTGCAATTTCGGATAATAACATTCTTGGCTGGGTTGAACTGGGCCAGGATATTGGCCGAGGCATTGACATTGATGGTCACACCAATCAGGGTGACATTCGAGGTTGCTCTTCCGCAGCGGATCGCTTTGTTCCCGGACCCGGTGATCAAACAGTTACTGATGATGTAATCAGAATCAGCATAGGTGTTATTGAAGTACAGAGCACCATTGACAAAATTCTGAATGTGGAATCCAATGAATTCGATATTGTGTTTGGCCGTTCCCCCAAAAGTTATAGCAGTAGCCCCGGCTCCGTCAATGACCGATGTGTCAGGGGTTTGTATGGTGAGCTTGAAGGTGGAACAGTTGCCGCTATAGGTGAACCCGGCAATTCCGGAGGATTCACCGGTAACCTCGATGGTATAATTCTGAGTCAGGGTGGCGGGTAATCCGGCAATGGCCAGGGCAAGGGTTGCGTACGTTGCATCGGTTGTGATATTCTTAATCATGGGAGTTGCGGTTTATTGAGTAACAGGATTTCTTTAACGTAAAAGGGTATCTGAGATTTGTACTGGATCATCATGAATTCGAACGATGCCGGGGCATCCAATACGAATTCAACGAGTTGCAGCTCACCGGTTAGGGTAGTGTCATAAGTGCCAAGATATTCGTCGGTATCGCTGACCACACGAATTTCCAGAGGACTGCCTGGTTCTGCAACCGAGGGCGCTATCAACCGGAGTAAAAATCCGTTCACCACGGATGCCTGGGGGATATAATATTCATTTAAGTAACAGAAGTACAGGGAGGAATGAGCGAACTGTAATCCATAAAACCCGGGGAAATTATCACGGGGCAGTGCCGTTGCATTGATCACATTGATATTGGTTATGGTTCCCCCGGTGTTTCCTTCTCCACCAGAAACCACCCCGTTTGATGAATCCAATATGTCATGCAGGAACTCCTGAATAGCCACACCATCAATCGACCGTTCATGATTTTCATGAATCCGGTCGGTGATCATATTCTTGAGAACCTGTATGCTATACTTGGTCATGGTTACTCGTTCGGGAAGTCGTCGTTAAAATCATCGGTAAACTCAGCCGTAACGATTTCGCGCGAGTAAAATTCGCTAACGTAGGACCGCCGGTATTCGAATTCCAGGTAGTACAGTTCTTCCTTATCCGCCCGGTGACGCGCCTGTGTGGTAGTCACCACAACCGGAACCAGCTTGTTTACATTAATGAGAAAAACCTGATGGGAAAGAAAGAAATCCCGCAGCCAGGAAATTTCCTCTCGGGTTCGCCATCCGGTATTGGCTTTATATACCATCGATTCACTGACAAATCCGGTAGCGTTTTCGTGGTCCATCTCCGTAAAATCGGCGGAGAGGATCTTACTGATGGAAACCCTGTCATAATCGAGAGTATCTTCCTGGTCACCGGTGGTGCGAAGCGTATCGAATCCTCCCAGGGAATTTCGGAACAGAAAATACCGCTGGTTCTCCTGGAATGTCCGGTCAATATGATAGGTGCGGATTTCGCTGATTCTTTCCGACTGGTATTCGATCCAGACTTTAAAATAATCAATGTTTTCGGGGTCACTGCTCGATGCTTTAATGATGGTTGGGGAAACAGTCAGTTCCACAACCCCTTTATTCGGTGGTAGGTCAATCGCGGAAAAGGGCACCGACAAATCACTGGTTCCATCGAGAAAATAGAAATCCATTCGATAGGAGAGCCGGGTCATTTCCGTCTGACAGAAAAAGAATAGTTTCTCCACCTGGTTGATGGATACCCATTTTTCTTTGGGCTGCCAGGTTAAGAAGTACATGTTGTAGGTCAATTTGAGCCAGAAGCTGGAACCCTGACGGTTGTAAATGGCTTCCTGTGATTTGGATACTCCGCCGACCAATGCATAAAAGGACTGAGATTGAGTAACCACACAAGGTACTATTGGGCTGCCGTATTGCTCATAATACTGGATACGATACTCGGCTGAGGAGTGGGGTCTAAGATCCATGAAATAGAGGCTGGTGATCTCCGGCCATTGGAATTCCGGATAAACGTGATCGGCGAAAAGCGTGTGGATATCAAAATGGGCATCTCCGGATTCATTCACCGGATGGATATCCTCGCCAATGAGATCCCAGGCTAAACCATTTTTGATCAATAATTGAAGTCCGATCTTGTAGAATTTCCTATTGCTTCCAAAAACGCCGGTAACTGTTGACGAGGTTGGCGGAGTTTCCGCATTCCAGTCGAAAGTAACAGAAGGCGTTCCAACGTTTAAGGTTTTCCCGTACATCAGGATGGATGATCCGCTTACTACCATGGCCCAATCCCGGTTGATGAAATAATTGCCGAGCATGTATTCGGAAACCAGTTGCACCCAATCGTTCAGATCGGGTATCACGGTTGCATCTGGTATCTGTGAACCGGAATTATCCGGATCGGGTTTACAAGTTAGCGTCAGGTTAACGGCACCCCAAACCAGCTGGATGGTCATATCCTCAGCTCCCTTGTTTGAAAAATAGAGGTTGAGCCGGCTTTGGACGGCTCCTGATTCGAGCGTATTATCCGAATGGACAGTAAACCGGATCGGGTTTCCGGTTAGCGAAACAAGGGGTGGAGTTTTGGTTACGGTAAGCATTGCTGAGATATTGAATCAATTTTAACTGAGGAGTTTGGGAAAATAGAGAACAGCTAAAAAGCCGTAACTACTTGGTTATTTCGCTACGGCTTTGGGGAACCTTGAGTAGAGCAGATTTCGTTAGCCAGGATCAAGGTCCGGCTTGGTTACCGGATCCTCGACAGGCGGTTCTATCGGGGGTTTGACTTCCTTCTTGGTTCTGAATTCCCGAACAATCCGGATTCCCCACCTGGCCACCTCATAAACCATGGGTCCGACATTAATGAGGTACTTTAAAAAAACGGGAATGTATTTCAGGAACTTCCACATGGCTACGCGGCTTTAATGATCGCTGCCAATTCAATACCATCCCCTACCAATTCGGATATGGTAATAGCGGTTTTAAATGATTGCATGACAATCGCTTTAGCTTTAACGCTATTGACCTGAAGCCTTTCCGAAACGTAGGCCAGGATTTCTGCTTCATCGGCCTCGTCCATATCCTCGAATTCAGTATAAAACTGTTTTGCGGCTCCGATGGCTTTTGGAACCTGGATCACGTTATCGATGAACAGGAATGAATCAGTGATCTGAAACTTTCCGTCAGCCATTGCTTTCTGAGCATCGGCCACAAAGTCCAGCACGAATGCCAGAATGATTTTGATGTTTAAAGTGCCTTCCATGATGTTGAATTATTTATAGGGTACGATTAATAATGAATCCATATTGGTGAACCGGCAGTCAATGTGCGTCCAGGTTGGGGTGCCGCCTTCGATGGTGGTAAGTCCGGATGCCCGGAACAGTTCAAAATTCTTGATGATATCCGCCCGGATTTCCATCGGTGACATTCCCTGGATGCGAAAGTCAATGGCCCGGCCATGACGGTGCTGTGAATTTTCTGCCCCGATGGTGCAGGCATTATCCCGGAATCCGGAGTATTGAAAGGTTCCTCCGGAGAGGTAATTGTTGATCGTGATCGGCTTCCCGAACCGATCCCGGATAAACTGTGCCATCTGAACAATCTTGGGATCGATGAACCAGATCGATTTCTCGCCGAAATGCTCATAGATAGCCGGCGGTACGAATTCCTGAATGGAAAAATTCTTGCTAATCTTCATTGAGTTTGAGCTTTAGAGAGATTACTGCGATTTCCGTGATGTTCTTATGAATGGCACGGGTTTGGTCTTCCAACCGGTCATCAATGCTTTTACACCGGTGGTCGCAATGTTTTTGGATTTCATCGACCGTGGCTTTGGTGCCGGCGAACAGGATTTTGAGATTGTTGAGTGCTTCGGTTAGTGCATCTGTTGATCGGATCCATTTTTGAATCCAGAATCCGATGATTCCCAGCAGGAACAGGATCAGGAATCCTGCAATGGAAAGTAGAAGTTCGATCAGATGCAATTGCCCAGCGTCAATCATGAGTTCCGGTTTATTGGCTGAAAGTAGGAGTACCCGGACTGACGAAAAAGGACAGATTATTGGCCAGATTTTAGGACAAAGTGGTTTTCGTTTTTATGAAATCAAACTCTGCCTGGGTCTCCCGGATGGAAGCAAAACTGACCGTCCCCGGCTTCTCATGTGCAAGGATCACCTGCCTCATCATCTGCATGTTCGCCTGAAGCAGAGCTGTTATCTGCATGGCCGACTGCTGACTGGTTCCCCCGAGGTCGGGGTACATTCCCCCGGCATATTGGTTTACCCTGGCAGCGTTAATTGCACCTAGTATTTCAGGGAAATTGGCTTTGATATTCCGGGTGGTGGGCCCATCGATCACGATCTCCGGTTCACGCTCCGAGAAAAGACCGAGAGTCGGTTTTGAATAGTAGCCGGTCTTGACATTACCCAACAGGGAAGCCTGGTAGGTTCGTCCATCATTTGCTCCGATAACCGGGTATTTCCCTTTTGCAAATTGCTGGGATTGGATCAGCGCGACGCTGGCTCCAGTCCTGAGAATTGCTGCGCCGGTCAGGAAAGCACGCAGTGTTTGAGTCAGATCGGCATTTACTCCCGCATTGGAGTTCACCCTGGCCACTTCCATTACGCCCTCGATAATTGTTTGGGCAATGGCGATTTTCTGCTGACGTTGAGCATATTTTTTTTCAATGGCTGCTTTTTGTTTGTCGGTAAGCCCGGCAGCTGCAAGCTCCCGGTTCTTGGATGCCTCATACATAGTGGTAACGGCATCCATGATGGTATTGGCTCCGCGAGCCCAATCCTCCATTTGCTGAAACTGCTTTTCTGCCACTTGCTGATCCAGGGCTTTGATTTTGTCAGTGTATTCGGTATAGCCGATCAGTTTGTCGTCCAATTCTTTCTTGAGTTTAGCCTTCTGACCTTCATAAGTTTTCTCCATCCAGTAATCCAGTTCCAATTGCTGCTGGACATACCAGTCTGGTAACTTGGCGTTTTCACCGGCTTCCTTCAGATATTTCTTGCTGTCCTCATCCCATTTTTCATAGAATTTGTCATACTCTTCATATAACTGCTTCGAAGCCTCAGCAGTTTTTTTCTGTCCCGCTTCCCTGGCAGCGATAATGACATCCTGGATCTTTTCTTCTTCGTCTGCCGTACTTTGACCGTGTTCCTTAAGCCGATCTATGGAGGCATTCAGGTAACGGACCTCTTCGGTATCCAATTTTTCGAGGTAAACGTCTTTATCATCAATGCCTTTAGCATACTGAGCTTTAATGATAGCGTTCTGGTTTTTGTGGAATTGCTCAATATCCTTAAGAGCCTCAGCACGTTTGAACTTTTCTTCATCCCCACCATCGAGGTTGGACCCACGGGCTTTCTTTAGCTCCGCATCAACAGCAGCAACCTTTTTCTGCAGCCGGATATATTCCGTTGTTCCGATTTTGGCATTATTCAGGGCCAGGGTGTACCGATCCAACTTTTCCTCCATCATCACAATGGACTCAGTACCGATTTTGTCGCCGGTGGCTTCTGCCGTAAGGATATCGGTGAGTGTTAGCTTTTGATCCTTTAAAGACTTTATCATGTCTCCTGATTTCCCCAGGGCAACATCAATATCCGCAACCGCTTTCAGGCCATTGGCTCGTGCCTTTTCGAGTTTACCGGAATTGCTCCAGGTGGTGAGGAATTGCCAGGCATTGAGTTGGGTGTTATCCGCTCGAAGTTCACCCCGTTTGGATTTTTGAAGGTCATAATTTGCCTCGGCCAGTTTTATTGTCGCATCCAGCTGCTGCGCTAGTTCCCGTTTCTGATCCACTGACATCCGGTTCAGTTTATCCTGATCTTCGGATAGCATGTCATACGATGCACTAAGTTCCTGATTGCTGGTTGTTAAGGAATCAACCAGTTCCTTTTTGCGCGCCTCCATGGCGATGGCTTCCTTACTGTTACGGGCATAGATCATTGAAGCTGCGATCAGAGCCGTGATCCCGGCAATAACCAAACCGACCGGATTAGCCGCCTGGGCTGCATTCAGGAGCCACTGGGTTACAACGGCTGCTTTTTGAATGATGGTTAGTTTTGCTATTTGAGCAGTCTGGGCCTCGGTCATGAGGATTTGAAGAGCAGTAGATTTAATCGTCAGCAGGTCGGCAGTACGTTTCCATGCGGACACTGCGATATGAGCAATCAATGCTCCATTGTAAGCCAGGACTGCTCCAACAAGAGAAACAATCAGCACCCGGTTATCGCTGATAATTTTAGGGAGCGCCATCATGGTCCGGAGGAAAATATTAAGAGCGTTGGTGGAGAAGATCATGGCCGGGGCCAGCTTTTCACCCACCTCAATATACATGAGGGTGACTTTGTTTTTTGCCTGGGCCAGCTTTGCGGCCATGTTATCGGTATTCTTCCCGGCCTGTTCAAAGGCAACCTTGGTTCCGGTAACCCCTTCGGTAAACCGGTTGATGGCATCCCGGTTCATCACCAACACTTCGCCCATTTTAGCCTGATGCACCCCAAATATTTTAACGGCTGATTCTCCGCTCTTGTAACGGGCGCTGAGTTCATCAATTGCACGGTTGATATCAAAAACCCCTTCTTTGAACCCGATGCCGCGTTTTCTCATTTCCAGAAATACCCGGTCCAACGCGGTTCCTGCCACTTCGGCCATCTGGAATTTTGGAGCAATTCCTTCGATGATCCCGGTCATCTGTTCGATGCTGATACCCATCAGGTTGGCGGTGGTACCTGATTTTTCAAGTACCTCCGTGAGGTAAGGGATCTCCCCGGCACCGACCAGGGCGCCTGCTCCCAGGACGTTAATAATCCGGTTGACTTCCGACGCTCCAAGATTAAACTGGTTCATCGTGGTGGTGAGGGCCAGTGTGGCGGGTTCGAGTTTGGATTTGGCAGCTTCCGAAAGCACGATTGCTGCTTCCGTGACTTTTGCTAGGGCTTCCTTGTTTTTCAGCAGCTCCGGTCGCTGGGATCCTATCTTGGTGTATGCATCCACAATATCGGTGGCCGATTGTTTGATCCGGACTCCGGTTTCGGTGATGGATACCGAGGAATCTTTCGCTTTCTGACCGAGCCATTGCAGGGAACGTCCGGTCAAGCCTGTGAGGGCCGAAAGATTATCCAGGCGTTCCTCCATCAGCATTGAGGCTTCCGTGGTTTTCCGGAATGCCATCACAATACCAACAATGGTGGCTATCGCAGCTACCCCGACTGCCTGGAAGCGATTGAACCAATCGCCCATGGCGCCCATGGTTTCTTTCCAGGAGCGGTTCATGTTTTTCAATTGCAGGGAATGCTCGTTCAAAATTCCTTTCAGAGACCGGATCTTTTCCCCGTGAGCCACGTATTCTTTAGAACCAACGATCATCTTGGCCTGTTCATTCACCAAAAGCTGCATCTCGGCACGGATACTTTTGATATCGTTATTGATCTGCTTGCCATTGATATACAAGTAAATCTCCCGGGTGTATTCTCTGGCCATCAGGTATTGAGTTTGAGATTTTTAACATCGAAAATCTGATCCGCTTTAGTTTTGGCAATAATGTCGGCCAGCATTGGAATTGATTTTGTGAAAACCGGATTGAACCATTCTTTTGGGTGGCGTTTGAGTGGTCCCTGAACCGGATGAATAAAAGAATTTTGAGGGGTGTTCGCGGAATGGCCTTTGGTATCCTTTCGTTTTCCTCTTACCACGGTTCCGGCCACCATGATATATCCCCGGCCAACACCTTTATGAAAAAAGACTCCATGCCTGAGGAAGTTGAATATCACAGCTTCTGTTTCTCCGTAGTCCTTTTTGGTTTTGTACTGCAGCCGGGTCATCAGTTCCTTCTTCCCTTTCATGGACAGCCGGGCAACACTGCTCTTGAGCATATTGCGGGTCTTGAATCCCCACTGATCGATCAGGGCATTGTAAGAGGCTGTTTCAGCCGTTGACATCTGAGTCATTCCAGGCCTCCGGATTTACATCGTTATTAACAGGCCACGACAATTCGAAAGCGTACCGGAAGCCGTAATGAATCAGGTTCATGTCCGTGATGGGCGTTCCGGTGATGGTTTTCGCATGAAAATAGCCCAGGCAATCTGCCTTATGTTGACGCTTATCGGATAATATCCTGACCACCAATTCATCGCCGATCTCTTCCAGGGAATCCCATAGTTCATGGATCGCATCGAAATCGCCTTTGTCCTTTACGTGGCCAAGGAGCATGAATGCGCAATTAACCCTCTTTTGGAGGTTATCCGAATCGTGATCCACGAACTCGAAATCATATCCTTCCAGGATGAGGGCCGGATAGTTCAGGTTTGACTTCATACCGGTCAACATTTCTTCGAGTTCAAAGCGAAAGAAATGTTTCTCCCCGATTTGGTGGTTGATCGCACTATGCTGGGTGGCCAGATTCTCAAAGTAGGAAACCAGTTCAGCGAATTTTGCCTTCATGTCTGTTGGTTTTGATGCGTTTATCGAGATACCGGAGTACCGTGGATATCGGAAGGTTGGCGTACTCGGCTTCCTTTACGATGTCGTCCCCAACGATGGCATCATATACATCGATCCAGGAAGATTTCTCTTTTTTAGTCTGGTCCATGGCTGGCTCGAATACGTTCGGGTATTGTTCCACGAACCACTGACGAATCAGATAATAATTGAGGATAATGGCCTCTTGCTCATCAGCCGGGAGACCCGCAATGATTGCCGAATTGGGTTTGATATCGGCTTCCCGGAATACTCCAGTGCGGTAATAGCAGGATATGAATTTTGCTAAGTACTCTTTGTCGCCGGTGGCGGCGTATTTCTCGAAATAGGTTTCAGCGAAGATGAAGGTTCCGAATGTTTCGTCCTTTAGCCTGGGCTGTGGGCGTGAGAACTTACCGATCGCAGGGAGAATGAATTTGTAGTAGGGGTCATGTGTTTCCAGAAACCCCAGAAGATTGATAATGCAGAACTTTTGGTAAGCAGAAAGTCTTTTGACCAGTCTCTTTTTGATATTCAGCATCGATGCAATCAATTCATCATCCGTGATGGTCTCCTGCATGACCCAGACGGCTGCGATTAACTGCTTTGCAGATAATTCGCTCCAATTATCCGGATGCTGGCAATTCAGCTTCCGGGAATACCGGAGCCATCTAACGGGGCAATATTCCAATGCAATCGGAGTCATACCCAGGTTGTGCTTTTGGTTTTGTTGTCACGGACAAATGGTGAGCCTCCCGGAGAAACGTACAAAGGGTAATCCGCTGCATTGGCGAACAGGAATCCTCTCAGCAGTTCAAGGTATTCATTGCCGGTTTTTTCGGATTTGGTTGCGAGCAGGTAATACTGTTGATCCGTTAATGGTGTGGAAACCGCGGAATTCAGCAAAGTGGATGCCTGAGATTCAAAGAAAAGGCCCTTGTCGGTGACATTTATTCCAAGCTGAAAGGATGCCCGGCTTACGGCCAGGTAAGCCAGTGGCCGCTGGATATGTGGAATGAGGGCAAGGATACTGGCATCCGGAGAATCTTTTATGATTTCGGATTTAACCAGGTTGTACAATTTGGTTCCCAGCAGGGCCCCAATGTCGAAATCTTCCACCTGGGTAATAAACCGGCAGAGTTTCAAAAACACCAGCCGGGAGCCGTTGATATCAAATATGGCATCGAAGGTAAACGTATCGGGAATGATCGACTTTCTGCGGAGCGTATAATTGGGACTCGATTTGAACATTTCGAATACATCGATATGCGATTCTATGTATCGGAGCATCGTATCCAGTGCATTAAATCCATTATTCCGGAACCCGGATTTGACGGCATCCTCCTGGTACTTGTACAAACCTTTTTCGGTATCTGATTCCTGCCGGTGAAATCCGGCATCGTTCATTGTGGTATTGATAAAATCAAAACCGGTATAGTAGGTCAGGTTGATCAGTGCACGCTGAGCATACTCGATCAGTGTATCAAACAGGGTTTTGTTACCGGTGGTAACTCCTGTTGGTAAGGTTGCTGGTGTGGTATAATAGGCAAGTATCTGTTCGTACAGTTCTTCTCCCAGCAAAGGGATGATGTAACTGACTTCAGAGCTTTGGATAAATGCCGAAATATTCCCGAATGAAGTTGCAGCGCTTACCGGAACATACTTCCGGATTTCCTCCATTTTCGCGTTCAGTGTTGATTTGAAAAGCATGTCAGTTGATTTGTTTCTGGGTACCGGCGCCGGTATCCAGGGTAGTTAAAATGGTGTTCCGGAACCGGAGCTGAACGTCTTTCACCCCGTTGAATCCTAGATAGGCTTCTATCGGATCCAGTATGTTCTGCCGATCAAGCCAGGCGTTAGCTATGTTGACTAGGAAAGCTTCACGGATATTCGAACCTCCCTGGTTCCCGGCATATGTTCCCCCGGGCATCCCGGCACCGAGTACATTGGGATTGATCATCAGGGAAAAGAGGATTTCGGAGTTCGCAGCAGCGCTGGTGATCAGTTTATCACCCTCTTTGTACTTATTATCCAGCGGCTCGATATACCACATTTCCTCCGGTTTCCCGGATGCATTGGCTGCATAGTGGCTGAAGATTGCCTTATTGGCGTTGGCCGTACCGGTGAGCGATCCTTCGATTTCGTCCATGTCCTTTTGGATCAATGCCATCCGGGCCACCTCATCTTTGTGCTGAGATTTTGGGTACCGCTTATCCCAATAGGCATAAGGTATTTTAATGTGCCAGAGCCAGGAGATTTGGTTGGAATACGCTCGTTTCAGGAAGATAGGGACCTGGTTGGCAATGTCGATCCATCCGGCACGGTATGCGGAATACCAGGCAGGAAGGGGATAATAATCCTCGTTTCCCCATTCATCCCGGATCAGGTAAACAAAGGATTTATTGGCTGTTTTCCCGGCTATCCTCCGGGAGATCAAGTCTGATTCCGGATCGTAATTATCCAGGATCGGTAATGTTTTGAAAGTTTCGGCCGGTGGATCCGGCCAGTTGCCATGGATTATGCAATTCTTTATCGATCCTCCCTGTGCCTGGGTGAGCCTGCAATGTTGCGCGCTAATGGTATTGATCCCCACGATCTGGGAGCCGTCGGCATTGGCTATGAGTTCCGCGAAAGAAATTCCCAGTTTGAAGTAATCCCGCAGGGCGTTGGCCATGTAGCGACGAACTATCCTTCCTTCCAGGAATGAGGTAATTTTCGGGTCGTTTATCACTTCGAGGATCTCGTCACCCTTGTCATTGTAACCAGTAACTCTCACCGGGAAAATCCCTTGTCCCATGGTAAAGTTCCTGATGTACTTTAAGCCGGTGTTCAGTACACCGGTGCGACCGATGATATCCATCGCCTGAATAGGAAAATCGTTCCCCGATCCCCAGGGGCTGACGGTATATTGGTTGAATATTTCGGTGGAATCAAGTTCCTCAACCGGCTTTACCGGTTTCACTTCCTCAGGAGCACCGGTGGTGGTTGCGAAAAACGTCTTACCATAAGCCATCAGCGGATCGCCTTGCTTATTCCAAAGGATTTTGGCCATTACAGTATTACCTCCAGGGAGTTATGTTCCAGAATATTGTCGATGCAGACCGGATAAACATGGCCGATCTTATTGCCGCTGGAATCAATGGGAAGAATTCCCCTTAACCGGTTTGCGGATAAGGAATATGGCAATCCGGTTGATACGGCCCGGGGTACAAAAACCCTTTCTCCATCTTTTTTAATGAATATCATACTGAATGATACCTGGTCACCGGAGGGGGTTTCCTTGATATCGAGGGCTTTCAGCATTAAGTTCCTTCTGATCTTCGCAGCCATATTGAATGATTTGCTGCCAAGATATTGGGAGGGATGGCTAGAAAAAAGGACACAAAAACAGCGGTTTATTTGTTACCGGTGAGGTTACAGTCATAGAAGCAGATGCAGAACCGACCGACTTTGGTCTTGGTAATCTTGTTGCAAATGCAATGGCTATCTTAAAACTTTATGTTTCTATATCTCAGTGGCAATCTCAGTGGCAATTTCAAAAACCTTTTTATCAGTTGATTATAAAAATCCTCTGTCTAATTCTTACCTTTCTCTATTTTATTAAGTTGGTCAGAAAATACTTCCTTCACTGGAATGATAAGGAGCATAGCCTATAATGAACAATAACAAATCAAGATTATCTCATTAAAAGTCGAATCAATTCAATCTTTAATATATTAATGAAGATCTTAATGATTCAATCCAATTAGTAAAACCACCTCTTTTCAATTGTTAATAAGAAGCTCTCAGTCAAATCGTTAAGGGACTCATCACAAAAATAGTTGAAAAGAACGGTTCCTTCCTTGTTTATGAATAAATATTGCGGGATATGAGGCATATCTGTATTTATTCCAATTTTAAGATCGATTAAATTTAAATAATTTGAACTAAAACCATAAGAATTTAAAAAAACTGAAGCAGCTCGTTGGCTCCGATACCCAATAATAAATTTGAAATTTTTATTATTTACTATCCTGGGATGATTTTGGAGAATTTTAAATTGGTTTTGAACACATGAGGCACAGGCTGTTTCATTGAAATACAGAAAAAAAAGGTACTCGTGATCGGATAACAATTCCTTGAAATTTGTTGTAACTCCTTTATGATTTCTGAGTAATAAATCTAAATTAACTGTATCACAAAAATTCGTTATAGAATTAGTAACCATCAATTTTAGAAAATTATTCGAATGCACTAACTCTTGCTTATAAACGTTTGAATCTTCTTTACTCTCTGAAGGGGCTACCTTTTTCTTGCATGCGCAACAAGTGAAATATATCACTACGATAATTAGAACAGATACGTGCTTCATATTATATACTAAAGAATTCGGAAATAAATCAATCCTTTGATAATCAAGAAATAAGTTTCTAGAGAATCAGTATTTCATTGAATAGATACATCACAGAACTCCAGAACTAAATTGGAGAGCGCTTAACCACAAGGATCTCTAATATTTATCCACTCCAAATTGGTATTCATTGGACTAGTTGTAGGGTTCAAGGATTAACCCGATGGCATTCATTGATTCCAAGGTCAAGACATTGAAACTGATTGCAGTATTGATTTCCGGGATTGCAATACTGTACCGTTCCACAATAAGTAGTTCCAGAATAGCATACTGATCCAAATGAAAGCGCATAAATTGGACTTGGCTCCATTGGAATTTGAACAAAACAATTTGGACAATTGGTTGATGACTCAGCACGATTAACATTTATGTTGAGCAAAAACAAAACCAAAATGCCGAGAATAATGGACTTCATATTTTGAGTATTTAAATAAAATAAGTGCAATAAAATTGTAAAAAAAATAATTCTAACCAAGCGATTCAAACAAATTGTTTCTTAATTATAGTAAAAACTAAGCAACATAAACTTAGGCAGCAACTGGTGGCAGTAAATCGGCCCTATGCCAAAACAAAAACAATTTGTTAAACCATTACCATTCATCCAACGAAATAAATACTCCAATTAGGTGATCCCAATGAGAACCCAAATTAGAATAAAACTTTCATTTTGCAGGATTTGCTGCAGAACAACCGGGCCAGGTAGTTCGGCATGAAAATTCATTGCAAGGAGTGGATCCTGGATCGCACTTCTGAACTGTACCACAGTAAACAAGACCTGCATAACAGAGACTTCCCCATTTCAAATCATATAAGTTACCTGGAGGCAAACTTGATTGTGAGAAACAGAAAGAACAGGAAGATTCTTCAGCTACCGAAGTAGTCTGGAACACAAAACTTGCCAATGTCATTGTAAACACCAGCAGGAAACCTTTAAGTTTTTTCATACTTGTAATTTTTAAAAAGTTAATAATAAAACAATTTTACAAAAAAAGCTATTTTAGGGTCACAATTGTAATCATGGGGTTATCATTAATGTCAATTTTTAATAGTAAATTTTCCAATACCTTCGCGGAATTTAGATCTTTTATTGGAATTTTTGACAGGTAACCTTCACTTTTTAGTTGTTTTAGAGTGCTTGTTTCTATGACTTGATAGAGCTTACCGTCGTAGAACCCATTAGGAAAGAATGGAAACCCACCATCCAAATCATTAATATAGCCAGGTTCATATTGTGTTATAGGAAGTTTGTAACACTGGGAGGATTCCTTATTATAAATCATGTAGTGTCTTTTACCTCCATAAACCGCCTTAATGAAAAATTGAGTAGGCGATTCAATAAATCCATAAACATATAGATCTCCGTTTTTGGGATTTAGGGCTAGAACTTTTTGAATGTTTTCCGTTTCACTTTTTGACGTTTGTCTGTCCTTTAAATACCACCGAGGAATAAGTTTATTATCTTTGGTAACACCATAAATCGTGTCGCAGTATTTTTCCCAGAAACATAAAGTATCATAATAAAAGTAATCTGTTGGATGAGCCTGTGGAACAGTTTCAGTTAGTATTTTCAAATTGCGTTTAAGAAATTTTTGCGAAATTTGGCCGTCAAATTTCATTTTACCAAATGTGAAATTATCAAATCTTAAATTTGAAGGATAAGGAAAAATTAGAGCAAAATTCTCTTTATTCCAATAATCTACAATTCCAGGTATGAACTGTAGTTTTAGTGATTTAACAAATTCCCCCTCAATCGAAAATTTTTTAATATAACCATTATAAGTTGTAATGTAAATAAACTTTTCCTCTTCATCAAAATCAATGCAGTGTATCTTGTTATACTCTAATGGGCCGTTGCCTTTGTTAGAAATTCTACGAATAAATTTGCCGTTAATGTCAAAAAGAAATAGTAAGTCCTGCATGTTGTCCTTGATAATTATAAATTTCTTTCCAATTTTAATTTGATCTATTTGCGAAATGTAAGAGGCAGGGCCAGATTCCAATTTTATGTAATCAATTTTACTTGCTATCGCACTGAGATATAGATTTTCAGTTCGATTTAAGTCACCAGTGAGGTCAATAGTTCTAATAGTATTCACTTTGTGCTTGGAGCAGCTGCAAATACTTGTAACTAGAATACACAAAAACAAAATACTTAAACTCCGTTGTTTTAATCTTCCTGTTGTTTTCATAGAACTTGGTTGCAAACACATATTGTCATATTCCATCAGTATTTTAAACAAATTTAATGATTGTCGTTCATCCTACCTCTACAAATTTGTCATTATTTTTATTAAAAGATATCAAGACAAATTTGTTCTTGATGATTCTATGTAATTTTGATAGAATTGTAAGTTAATTTGAATATGTCGACAATTCGAAAAACTTCTGCCTTTTCAATCCTGGTTATCTCGATGATACTTATGATCATCGGTGCAGCCTTGATTCCCAGACTCCCTGTGCATTTGCAGCCGACCCGGACTATGAAGTCTTTAAGTGTCAGATATTCATGGTCTGGGGCTTCTCCCAGGTTGATAGAGCAAGAAGTAACTGCACCATTGGAAGGGCTTTTGAATACCATCCGAGGTGTAACTAAAATATCTTCGTCTTCAGGGAACGGAAGTGGGTACATCAATCTGGCGTTTGATAAGAATGCCGATATGGATGCCATGCGGTTCGAAGTGGCTTCCAAGGTGCGAGAGATCTTTCCACGATTGCCTGACTGGGTTAGCTATCCGGTCATCTCTTCATACAGCAACGCCACCGAGGAAAAAACACTGCTGACATATACCCTGAATGCACCGGCAAGCCCGAGATTGATCCAGAAATATGCCGTAGAATCCATCAAACCAAAACTTTCCAATATCCAAGGATTATACAATATTGAAGTTTTCGGAGCCATGCCTATGGAGTGGGAGTTGGAATATGATGAAGAGAAACTGAGTCAAATAGGGCTTTCACGCATTGATATACGGTTGGCGCTTGAAAGTTACTTTCATAAACAAGTGATCGGAATGGGATTCGATCGTGAAGATGCCTTGGGCCTGGAATCGCCTAAAAGTGTTTCCCTACAAACGATTACCTCAAAGGATGGTTCCTGGCAGAATATACCGGTGGCCTCGGTCGAAGGGTGGATACTCAGGATCAGTGATCTGTGCAGGATTCGATATGTGGAACAAGAACCGACCGGCTATTACCGGATCAATGGCAACAATACCATAAACCTTGTATTTACAGCGGAAAAGGATGCAAACAGCTTGCAGGTCGCTGACGATATCAAGAAGGAACTCATCGCCCTCTCGTCCACTTTCCCACGTGGATATTTCATGTTACTCAGTTCCGATTCCACAGAATTTATCCGCGATGAAATCCAAAAGGTGGTCCGAAGGACACTTTTCTCGTTCGGTATCCTGATGCTTTTCGTCCTGATTACCAGTCGCAGGCTCCGATACCTTTTAATCATTTTTATCAGCCTGATATCCAATTTATTGATCGCCGCCATTTTGTTTTACCTGTTCAAGGTGGAGATTAACCTCTATTCCATGGCGGGGATAACCGTCTCGCTGGGGATCATCATCGACAACACGATCATCATGGTGGATCACCTCCGGACCAAAGGGAACCGTAAGGTATTCCTGGCCATCCTTGCAGCCACTGCCACTACGATAGGCGCCTTATCTGTAATTCAGTTCATGGGTGAGCAGCTGCGCCTTCAACTGAAAGACTTCTCGGCAGTCATGATTTTGAGTCTTACCGTTTCAATGGCGGTGGCGCTGTTCCTGGTTCCTGCCCTGATGGAGTTGATCGGCCTTAAACCCGGCCAACAGGGTCGCAGGCCGAAGAGTCTGAGGTTTGCAGCTAAATTCAGCAGGCTATATCAGCCATTCATCGGTTTCTCGCAGCGGCACCGGTGGATATTCATCATTCTGGCCATTTTGATTTTTGGGCTTCCGGTTGGCAAACTGCCAACTAAGATGGATGGTGAAAAATGGTACCATAAATTGTATCGTGGCACTTTAGCCAGCGAGACCTATGTCCAGAAGATCAAGCCAGTTTCCGATAAGGTTCTTGGAGGTACTTTACGCTTGTTTAATACCAAGGTTTTCTCCCGTTACCGTTATCGTGAACCTGAACGGACCGCCATCAATATCACGGTGGCGCTGCCGCAAGGCGCTACCCTACGGCAAATGAACGATCTGATGGTTGAAGTGGAAAGTTATTTGAAGGATTATAAACAGATCGACCAGTTTGTGACCAGCATCAATAGCGCCCGCTCTGCCTCGATGAGCATCAATTTCAAACCTGAATTTGAGATGGGTGCATTTCCGTATGTCCTATACAGTCAATTAAATGACCTGGCCAACAAGCTGACCGCCCCAGACTGGAGCGTTGTCGGTGTTGGACAATACTTCAATAATTCCTTGTCTGAACAGGTGGGTTCGCAACAGATTGATCTGTTGGGATACAACTATGAGGAACTCATGAAATTCGCCGAGCTGGTTAAGAAAAAAGTGGCTGAACATCCCCGAGCTTCCAAGTTTGATATAGTCAGTACGTTAAGCAATTCATATTATTGGGGACAGCGCGATCCCCTGTACGAGTATGTTATTTCAATGGATCCGGAGAAACTCAAGCTTAAGAATATTTCGCCGGTACAGGTCTATTCTTATCTTCAAGGCTATGGAATCAACCAATCTTCAGATGCCCGTCTGTTTGTGAATGGTGCCTACGAACCGGTCAGGCTAAAATCCGTGCAATCCGATCGGTTTGATGTTTGGATGATGGGCCACACACCCATATCAAACGGAGAAACTATGATCCGACTGGACAACCTGGGGGATCGCCGAAAGGAAGGGATCAACAAGGCCATCTGCAAGGAAGACCAGCAATACCGGTTAACGGTAGCCTATGATTTTATCGGGGCATCCAAACTGGCTGAGCTGCACCGGCAGAAAGTGATTGATGAGGTTTCTGGCCTGCTGCCCATCGGTTATTCTATCAAGGAAACGGACCGCCACTATTGGGAACGGGAAGCAAACAGGCAATTTCTCCTGATCATCCTGGTAATCGTAATCATTTATCTGATTTGCGCCATTCTGCTTGAATCATTGATTCAACCGTTAGCGGTAGTCGCCATGATCCCGATCTCCTTTGTGGGACTTTTCCTTACTTTTTTTGTTTTTAACCTGAGCTTCGACCAGGGAGGTTTCGCGGCATTTATTCTGTTAAGCGGAATTGTCGTAAACGCAGCACTATATATATTAAGTGATTACAATCATTACCTGAAGGATGCTGCAAGAAACTTAACTCCTGCCCGGCTATATATCAAATCTTACCAGGGTAAAATCATTCCGATTGCCTTAACCGTTCTGGCAACCGTATTGGGTTTAGTGCCATTTATTATGGACGGTGAGGATGAAGCTTTCTGGTTTGCTCTTGCAGCCGGAACCATGGGGGGATTGATTTTCTCGGTTCTGGCTATCATGATATTCATGCCCGCATTTCTTCCGCTGAAGCCTAAACATCGGAAACATTTGAGATGATTAAAACAAAACAAACTTGATATGAAAAACCTGATCCACTACCTCCTGGTTTTATGTCTTGTAAGCAGCGCACCAGCTTGCAAGAAGAAGACGGAGAACAAATTCGGTAATAAACTTGGTGATATCGGAGCTAAAGCCGATCCCATCAAGGTGGAAGGCCAGCTCATTGAATACGGCGACTTTCCGATCGAATTGGTGAGCAACGGCAAACTGGAAGCCTTTCATAAGGCATCGCTAAAATTCAGAAACAGCGAGAAGGTAGTTAAGATTCATTGCCAGAACGGTGACTGGGTAGAAGAAGGAAAACTCATTGCGGAGCTGGACAATCAGATGGAAAAACTGGATCTGGAACAGGCAAATCTGCGGTTGGAGAAAGTTAAACTCGATCGGCTCGACCTGATTGTCAGTCACCAGGTGGGAGCCAAGCGTCCGGAGGATGTTTCCCCTAATGCCCTTAATGCCTTTAATATCAAAGTGGGATACCGGGAAACGGAGCTTGCGTACGAACAGGCTCAGATTCGTTATGCATATAGCCGGTTGATTGCACCCATTTCTGGTCGCATTGCTGGTCTGGAATGCCAGGAACAAAACTTTCCGGCAGGCGACAAACCTTTTTGTTGGTTGCTTAACGATAAGGAGTTTTATGTCGTATTCCCTGTGATGGAAAACGAAATAGCAAGGTTGCGGGTTGGACAGGAAGTATCTGTGAAACCATTTGCAATTGACTCTGTAACATACACAGGCCGGATCGTTGAGATCGATCCCATGATTGATATACATGGAAATGTTAGGATCAAGGCTCGTATACCCAATACTGACGGCCGATTGGTTGAAGGTATGAATGTTAAGGCGCTGATCAGGGATAAGGTTGCCGGCGGGCTGATCGTTCCAAAGGAAGCCGTTGTGCTCCGCAACAATCAGCAGGTTGTTTTCTCGCTTCTCAATGGCCGCTCCTACTGGAATTACGTGGAATCCGACCTCGAAAACTCCACGAGCTACACCATTCGCGTTGTCAAGGCGGGTATATTGAAAGCCGGTGATACCATTATCACTAAAGGGAATCTTAACCTGGCGAATGATGCCGAACTGGAATTTAAGTTCAATGCAAAATGAACTCACCAGGCAACCTGAATAGTACCCCCCTAACCCCCCTGAAACAGGGGGGAATGAGCACTGATGCGACTTTCCTGTCCGGCACACGATACCCAGTAAACGATAACCGATACCCATGGTAAACTTCCTCATCCACCGCCCGATCGCAGTAATCATGTCCTTTCTGGCTATCCTGTTTCTGGGAGTGGTCACCATTTTCCAGCTGCCAGTTTCTCTGATGCCGAATATCGACATTCCGGAGATAACCGTTCAGGCTACCTATCTGGGAATCCCGGCCCGCGAAATGGAAAACTCCGTGTCAACACCGATTCGTCAGCAATTGATGCAAGTGGCACATCTGGAGGATATCGAGAGTGAAACACGGGATGGGTACAGCATTATCCGGATGAAATTCACACACGGCACTGATATCAACTATGCCTACATCGAATGCAATGAAAAGATCGACGATGCCATGAACCAATTGCCCCGGGGTTTCGACCGACCGAGGGTGGTAAAGGCATCTGCTACGGATATCCCGGTTTTCAACCTGATGATCACCCAGAAATCGGAATGGGCCGATCCGGAAAAAATGGTGGAATTGAGCGAATTCGTGCAATCGGTGATCCTCAAGCGCATCGAGCAGCTGCCAGAAGTGGCGATGGTCGACATGACCGGCGCCATGGAACCGGAACTGGTGATTACTCCGGACCCGGAAAAACTCAAAAGTATCGGCATCACCGATCAGGATATACTGAACGCCCTCGAATCCAATAACACAAATATTGGTAACCTGATGGTCAGGGACGGCTATTATCAATACCAGATCAAGTTCGCCAATTACCTGAAGGACGCGAAAGATATTGGCAATCTGTATATTGGAAAGAACGACCGGTTGATGCAATTGAAAGACCTGGCTAAGGTTGAAGTGCGGACGCAGGAACGTCGTGGTATCTTCATGAACAGGGAACGAACCGGACTCTGTCTGGCTATCATTAAACAGGCTGATGCCCGCATGGCTGATATGAGAAGCGAGATCAATAAGATGATCACCGCTTACCGGATTGAATATCCGCATCTTGATTTTGAAATTGAAAAAGATCAGACCACCATCCTCTCCTATTCGATGGGCAATCTCACCCAAAGCCTTTGGCTGGGCGGATTGCTGGCTATGCTGGTGATGTTCTTGTTTCTGAAGGATTTTCGGTCGCCGGTATTGATCGCTTTTTCGGTACCGATATCGGTAATCGTCAGTTTGCTGTTATTTTATTTACTCGGAATGTCCATCAATATCATTTCCTTATCCGGATTGGTACTGGCGGTCGGGATGATGATCGATGATTCCATCATCGTGATCGACAACATCAACCAGTATCTGGATATGGGTGATCCCATTGATGTCGCGTGCGTGAAAGGAACCAACGAGGTAATTCGCCCGCTCATCTCGTCGTGTTTGACGACCTGCGCAGTTTTTATTCCGCTGGTCTTTTTGAGCGGCATAGCAGGAGCTTTGTTTTATGATCAGGCATTATCGATAACGATCGGATTATTGGCAGCCTTTCTGGTGTCCATCACTTTAATTCCAACTCTGTTCAGACTTTTTTTTATCCGTAAACCCAAAGCGGCCTCCAATAATATTCTGGGCCGGATCAACCGGATCAATTACGAACATGTTTATGAGCAATCATTCAGTCATGTTTTTAAGTACCGGACCATCTATCTGACGGTTTCAGCTTTGCTGGTTCTGGCCTGTTACCCTTTATACAAAATGTGCGGGGTCAGCCAGTTGCCCAAACTCGAACAAACTGAGCTGGTGGCTCAGCTCGACTGGAATGAACCCATCCACGTGGAAGAGAATGCCCGGCGAGTGGGGCAGCTGGTGACGTCCCTGCCGGATAGCCTGTTACAGTATTCATCGCTGGTGGGGGAACAGCAGTTTATCATCAATCGTGAAGCGGAAAGAACAGCGTCGGAATCCGAAATCTATTTCCGTTTGAACAATCCGGACTCAATCGATCAGGTGGCCGTGCACATCCGCGAATTCCTGTCTGCCAATTATCCGGTGGCCACCGTCAGCTTTCATCCGCCCGAAAATATATTTGAGGCCATTTTTTCGGAAAAAATCCCTGAACTGCTAACACGCCTATCGAGCATGAAAGGTCAGGAGCAGCCTTCTCTTCAGGAGGTCTGGTCGTTCTCCGATTCTTTGGCAAGGAAGGAAAACCTTACTTTTGAACAGGTGCCGGTTCACGACCAGATTGTCATTGAGGTGGATCCCGAACGACTGCTTTTATACAAAGTGAGTTTCGCGGCGGTAGCCGATCAGCTTCAGAAAGCGTTCAATCAGAAACGGCTGGGGGTATTGAAGACCTATCAGCGGTTTATCCCGATCCTCCTTGCCGATGTTCGCAGACCGGTAGCCGACATTATTCAGAATTCATTTGTACGGAACAGCGATGGAATCGATTATCCGCTTTCGGGGCTCGTTAATATCGGACGGGAACAGCAGTACAAGACAATCAGGGCCTCTCGCAATGGGGAATATGTACCATTGGTGGCCAAAGCATCAACCCTTTCGGTTCCGGCAATCATTGACAAGATCAAAGGTGGGATCAGGAATACCAGCGTTTTGCAGGCCGATTTTGATGGTACCTGGTTTCATCAGAAATTATTGATGAACCAACTGGCTGTTATTTTGGTGATCTCCCTTCTGCTTTTATACTTTATCCTGGCTGCCCAGTTTGAATCCTTTTCACAACCGCTGTTGGTTTTGATTGAACTGCCGATCGACCTTTCAGCCTCGCTTTTTATGCTCTGGTTATTCGGCGAAACCATCAACCTGATGTCGGCCATTGGAATCATTGTCATGTGCGGGATCATCATCAATGACTCGATCCTCAAGATCGATACGATCAACCGGACCCGGGCCGACGGATATAAAGTACTGGATGCCATTCATATTGCAGGCCAGCGACGATTGAAGCCAATCATCATGACCACCTTGGCCATGATTCTGGAAATAGTTCCATTTCTGTTCTTCGGAGGTTTGGGTAACGATCTGCAACGACCGTTGGCACTCACGATTGTCGGTGGTTTAGCCATCGGAGCACTTGTCAGCTTGTACATTGTGCCAATCATTTACTGGTTGGTGTATAAGCATGAGGACAAAGAAGTCATGAAAGTCACCAACAGAGATAACACCCAATTTCGATGAGCCTTATATACCTGTCAAATTATAAAGTATTGATAGCTGATTTTTGTCCGTATATTGCTTTGCCTTAATTAATTAAACAAAATGAAAACCTTTAACAGCACGTCAATTAATCTCCTCAAATACGAACCGTTTATGAAATCAATCTTTAGGGGACTCATTTTACTGGCTTTGTTAGCCTGCGTGATTCAATCCCAGAATCCCTGCTCTGGACAGTCCAACCTTCCTGATACCGTGATTCTTAAGACAAAACTTGAGAAAGGATTAGGATTGATGTACTATCTGACCGGCATAAATCACTTAAAGTTTAAGATCAAAGATTCCTTAAAATATGATGTCATTCTTCCGGCCAATATTAGTGACATCAAGCTTGCATTTGAGGTTATCGATTATAACAGCTATTTTATTCAGAAGAGAGAAAAGGGTAAGGGAGTATCAGAATACTGGAAAGGACTCATTGCAGGACACAAGATTGATACAATAAATGAACTTTCAACCAAGGAAAACTCTGTTTGTTTTCTTAAAGGCCTGAGAGGTAAGGAGGAAGTTTTCATTATTGATGAGAATAATAATAAGGACTTCAGGGATGACCCGATTAGGCTGGTTCAGAATATCGATGTTTTTTCAAAAGATAACCTAATCAAGTGTGCCTATACTATATACAATGGCAAAAAGTATGTTAAGGTGTCGTGCTGGATCAATATGGGTATTTGGGAAGGTGAAGATCTTTGCTACTTCACCAGCCAGCACCATTCGGTACAGTTTAAAGTTGGAAAATCCAGTTATGATATTGATATAAAAATGTATGACTCAAGGTTCAATTTTGATAAACCCCAAATTGCTTTAATTGGAGGAAATGGAGTTAAGAGAGACACGGTCTTAGAAGGTGAATTCCTGCAAGTTGGAGAGTATTTAAAGTTAAAGGAGTGTGTATATAAATTTGCAGATCTTTCCAATGATGGTAGTTATTTAACCTTAGTCAGAGAGGATCATTACCAAGATATATCAGGGACACAAATCGGTGTTATCGCTCCGGCTTTTAAATGTCACACTACCGATGGCGATTCAATTTCATTGGAAGATTACAAAGGCAGGAATGTCCTTCTGGCAAATATATCAGCTTGTTATTCGGTGCCAGGCAGTCAGGAAGTATACAAGGATCTGGCTGAAAAATACGGATCGAAGCTGGATATGATTGTGATTGATCGGGCTGGTGGATATTTAAAACAAATCGAAAACTATAACCTCCCGGGTAGGCTGGTTAATGCCGATACCCCAGATAATAAAGAGTTTGCAAAAAACTATCGTCCCGATTATTGCTCCCGCACCTGTTTTCTGATTGGTCCGGATGGCAGGATCGTCGACAAGTTTGAGATATTTGATTGGGAGAAAAACTTGCCAAAGCACCTTATCCCAAAGAATTGATTTTTAAAGAAAAGAATAATCTCATTATTGGTCCTTTAGCAATATCTCAAAAATGAAAACCAATCAAGCATTAACAATGGTATTGTCTTTACTCGTGATGGCCTGTTCAGGCCCAAAACAAGAGCAGTCAAATGAGATCATCAAAATAGATGTACTCAAAGCTTTCGATAACCAAAAGAACGTCAAGCTCAGTGAATTCATCCGGGAAATTGAATTTATTCCATTGGAATCGACAAAGGATTCGTGGTTCAGATATTCAGAAAATTATATAGTGGGGAAAAAATACGTGATGGTTGGGGACGCCGAACGAGCTCATGTGGTTTTGTTCGACAGACAGGGGAAATTCATCCGGACCATCGGAACGAAAGGGGAAGGACCCGGCGAATTAATCGAACCTCGTATTTCTATTATGGATCCGGATGAGGAGTTTATTTTTGTTTATGATGTTGTCCAGGGTAAACTGGTCGAGTTTTCGATTGAAGGACAGTTCATCAAAGAGATTGGCATCAAAAAAATAACTCCGGCAAGATATATCAGCGGCATACAGTTTATCAATGAAAATGAATTTGTGCTGGTAAATTATCGACCCTGGGCACCAATGGACGGATTTGCCTCTCTCCCGGTTTTTGACAGGAATCTAAACCATGTTAAGGATATCCTTCCGCGGGCAAATGATGAAAATCTGGTGATCAATGTTGCACCCCATGCCGTACTAACAATAAATCCTGGAAGAATGAGCTTTTGGGAGCCTTCTTTAGATACGCTGTACACCATCACACCAGAAGGATCAGTCAAGCCAACCCATGTAATCGGCTTCTCAAAAGGTGGTCCGGATCACGATTTTGTGACGACTAATGTCAATCCAAACCTGTATGCCGAAAACTCGATAGTATCGATCATGGATGCCGGGCACTATTTTCACATACTGGGCAGGAAAAGCAATGGTTGGTTTACGGCCTTATACAATCAAAAAACAAAAGAAATATTCGAGGTAGTTCAGAAATCAATCTGCGATACCTCCATGTATGCCGGTCGATACGGATTTGAAAATGATCTGTTTGGAGCCGGTAGGGGCTGGCTGCGAAATTACTCAAATAAGATTGACCGTTTTATTTCGCTGATCGACCTGGAAACTTTTTCCGATTATTACGATCTGGCATGCATTCGTGAAAAAGAGGTCAAATTCCCGGAACTACGCGATCGTTTTATAGAATTGGTAAAGAATCCTGAAGCCAGGTACCAGAAGCTTATTGTATTGATGAGAGCTAAATAAACCATTGGTTAAAGGCAATTTAGTAACGGCGCGCAAGACTTTCATTAAGAATACTCTCTAATATTATTCGAATTGTGCCTGATTTTTAAATAACTCATTAAATCGATCCTATGAAACATCGCTACATTCCTGTTATTGCCGCATTCACTATTCTCGTACTTTCATGCAGCAACAAAGAAACCGGAAACCTGACCACCATTGACCTTAAAGAGGCTCTGAAACATACCGGAGTTGTCAAACTCAGCGAGTTGGCTTCTGATGTTGAGTTTGTCGAGTTTGATTCGACGAATCCAGAGGCCTATTTCCAACAGGTTCGAAGCTTATCGGTTGGTAAAAATCATATCATGGTTGTCGACGAATTCCGTAATCAGGTTATCCTGTTTAGCCGGTCAGGGAAATTTATCCGGCTGATCGGGCGGGTTGGGAAAGGTCCCGGTGAATATCTTCAATGCTGGCTTTCAGCAATGGACCCTGAGGAAAGTTGCATCCTAGTTGCCGATCATTTACAAAAACAATTGATAAAGTATGCCATAACGGGAGAGTTTCTCAAGAGTGTTTCCTATAAAGACCTGATCCCCGTATTCTTGTTGGATGGTTTGGAGTTTATCGATGACGAACATTTTGGATTGGTGGCCAGGAGAACGGGTAAGCCATCTGATGACTTCTCCAGCGTACCGGTTTTCGACCTTGATCTGAACTTGACCCATAAATTTCTGAATCGAGCAAATGATGAAAATCTAAAAATCAATAATAATACGAATCAATCACTGTTCAGATTGAAGGACAAATTGTTGTACCATGAGTCTTTTTTTGATACATTGTATTATCTCTATCCGGATGGCCATGAAAAACCTGCTTATCGGATTGATGTGGGTAAGGGCGGGCTTACCAGGGAATACCTTTCAGATTATAATGTCTATATAAATACAAACCCGCAGGTCTTTGATAGGGTTCTTAATGTGGTAGAAGTCGGTGATTATATCTTTATGAGGGGTTTTGCTGGTGAACAATTTGAGCTGGCCTATCGAAAAAAAACCGGTGAATCCTTCAGCCTCACGGCACCGGACAACTGCTACAAATCGGAAATCCAGATTCCTTGCGTCGAGAATGATCTGTTCGGGTACGGTATTTTTCAAATACGCAAGTTCAATCCGGATTTGGGAATTTATGCAGAAATTTTGTGGACCCCCGATTTACAGGATACTGCTGTATTAAATTGCATCAGGGGAAAGCAGGTGTTATTACCAGAGAAACGTGAAGAGTTTATTCACATCATTGAACGAACGGGTGGTGGTACCGAAATTTTGGTTTTATTGAAAACCTTGAAATAAAATGGTCATGAAATGTCGCAATATACAGGGTATCCATGCGTATTATCTTCAATATCAAATCCCAGTATAATGAAATTTACCAAGCTAATTTGTGGACTTTCTTTAATCCTGTCCTCATGTTCCCAGCATCCTGACAATTTAATCAGGACCATTGAGGCAGATATAAATCAGGTTGCCAGGTTACCTCTCCAAAGCCTGACCGACCGCATAGAGTTCGTCAGGCTTGAGACCTCGAAAGATTTTTTAATTTCCTCCATTTCCAAAATAGTTTTCCATGGGCAGAGGATTTATATTTTGGATGTTCAATCTCAGAAGGTGTTTTGCTTTGACAGGTCTGGGAAAGGCATCTTTTGTATTAATAGCAAGGGCAAAGGACCTGGTGAGTATGTTGCCGTCCAGGATATTGCTATTAATAACTCAAACAATACGTTAGAACTTCTGGATCGTTATAATCTTCACCTTTTGCAATACGATCTGGATGGCAGATTTATTAAGAATCAAAGATTGCCTTTGGAAACATCGTTTTTTGCAGTATCGAATAAAGGCCGGTATTTGCTCTATAATCAATTTATTAACCAATCTCTCAGACCCGAATATCAGCATTCATTGTTTTTTTCAACTCTAAAGGACACTGTCTTCTCAGGAGTCTTGCCATTTTACCATAATTGTGAGCGTCTGACAACTCACTGGCCATTATCAAAGTGCGGGGATTTGATTACCTTCTATTCAGGATACCTTGATACCATTTACGAATTTGAAGATGAAAGGATTAATAAATATTTTGTTGACTTCAAGAACTATGGAATACCTATGAATAAGCTTGTCAAAACTTTGGATTTAGAGGCAGGGAATGAAATAACAAAATTATACAACCATATAGCGGTCAAATCTGCTTTCTCAGATGCAAATCGCATCTACTTTGAAATCTCAAAAGATGGGTTAAAGGGTTTGCCATCTGTCTTATATAACAAAAGAACTCAAAAATCATTGGTATTCTATCAGTTAGAAGATAATATTGATGGCTTGCCATCGGGTGATGTCGAGGGATTTTTTGAAGGTTCGCTAATTGTGATTCATGAAGCCATTGATTTAATAAAAGTTCCCAAAATTGTGTCTGATACTTATGGGAGCCTTAAAGGGCTTAACGAAAATGACAATCCGGTGATCGGCTTTTATCATTTGAAATGAAATTGGGAGATCTTAATATTTCACTTCAGCGTATAAAAGACAATCACCGGATTATCCTCAACTGTCATTTTCTCAATTTGCGTAATTAATTCCGGTGGATAGCTGAAGTTCCTATTGGCTTTTATCTTTGGCAGGGCCTCGATAAGTTCTCCTGCCCCGACCACCGAAACCCATTCTCCGGATGAGGCAACAGTCATGAAAACTTTAGAGGTGCAAAACAGAATATCATCGCTATCTAATCCTTCTTCCAGGTGCCATGATTTATTTTCTGACTCGTTGATCATTACATGTGCCCATATGTAGCTTTTCTGTTCATTTTCCCGCGTTAAAAGAAATTGGTAATAGCCACTCCCGGAAAGAACTCTCCCCACTCCGATTATTAATTTGCCAGGCGGATAATTGAGACCTTGAATAACTGCTCTCATATAATCTTGTGTTGAATAATGGCCTGAGCCAAAATTGCAAATTATCTTTGGTCGCATGGAATCCTGGTCAATCCTCCAGATGGTATCCATACCGACGCCGGTATAGAAGAATCCTGTGAGCGGGCTGCCCTCAAGACTGCCAAATCCTGATTGAGTTTCCTTTGTCACCTTAATGTATCTGGCTGTATCTGAAGTCTTGGCGTTGATAATGTTAACCTTATAATCAATATAACTTGTGAAGGCGCTCCGGTTCCCGTCAAAAATCCGACAGTTATTTAAACCATTTCCGAATGGAATTTCCCGATTCAACGTTCCATTGAATGAGTATTCCAATATTTTAAGCATCCGTGATGGATAGATCATTACCCTCAGCGGATTCTCAAAAACACTCATGTCATTGACATCCGAATATTCCCCCGGGCCTTTACCCACTCTTCCGATATTGTTCAGGAATTTACCCCCGGAAGTGAAATGCAGTAACTTACTTTCTCCCCCAGATTTTCCACCTCCCCCTGATGTTGAAACCAGGATGGAATTTTTACCGGCATAAAGGTTCTGAATGGATCCGATCAGGCATCCCGGATTTGTTTCCAGCGGTACAATCCTTATACTTTTGGCTATTTCAGACAATTTGGCAATAGGTGGAAGATGCGCCGGATCAATTGACAGAAGGATTACATCTTTTTGATTTTGGTGCTGCTTGGCTGGTTGACATGAAACCAGAAATGAAAGAATTAACACAAATATAAAAGACCGGAAATACACAAGAACAGTAGATTTCATAATGGTTGTTAAGGTTTGTTCATGACCAGTATGGAGGCATCAGTTAAAGCATTTACGGCTATTTTAGGTTAACAATCATAACCACCGGATTATCATCATCTTTCAAGCTGGTTACCATTTTAACGAAATTATCACGATCGGCCTGACTTTTGAATTTCTTATTTTTCATTTCTCCGCTCTGCCATTGTTGTAGCAGATTGACCGGCTGGATGAAACTGTAAACCTTATTCACTCCGTCGGTTTCTTTTGGCCAGAAATCCTGTCCCCCGTCCAGATCATTTTCAACTAATCCTTTATCCGTTTTAAACCCACTCATTTGGCCATCCTTCAGAGAAACCAACCCGATCCGGTTTGATTTTTGATAAATAAACCGAACAAACAAAGTGCTTTTAGTTTCAACCAGATTAATATAATTGATGTAATCGTATTTCACTTTTTCGTATTTGGCGCTTTCGTACCATACCTCATCCGGGATACGGCTTTTGCCAAAATCAAGTACATACCTGGGCAGGAAGGCTCCCTTGTCGCTAATTGCAAAAACGGTATCGCACATTTGCTGATAGGTCAATCTTGTTAAGGGGTTTATGTAGAAATTACCGAATTCGATAACACCTCCAATGGGGAAGTTAGTTTTGGTTTGATACTTCTTCGTCACATTCCCTTTTTTATCTTGCAGATAATAGAAAAAGGCCGATGAATCCGGAACCGGATATCCAAATGGCGCAAGAAAGATATGTTGATCATTGGCTAATGGCGCGAACCACCAACTTGCATAGGCGACAGGACATTCGCTAAGCTTTTGACCTTCTGCCGAATAGCACGACAAGTGGTTGGAGCTTTTAGAAAACAGATAGACCTTATCGCCAGTGGGGGAAGCCTGGATATTGAATGCCCCAAGATGTTCCAACGGACCCTTTCCAATAGTGCCAATTTGCCGGATAAATTTCCCCTGCTTGTTAAACAGGAAGACTTTACCATTATCCCGGTCCTTTGCAAAAATATGATCGCCTCTGACTATATATTGTGAAGGAGTAAAAAAGCAATCTTTGGTGGTTTCCAATTTTACGTACGAAATATCGGTAGCAATTTCAGAGAGTTTTATTGACCCGGAGGATTTGGCGATCTGCTCCAGGTTTATGGTTAGGATTTTTCCATCTGACGGAATATTAGAAGACCGGAAACTGCACAAAGTTCCAAATATCACAAAAATGACAAATTGGATTGTCCTTCGCTGAAATGATCTTGCAATTTTCATAGGATGGCTTGTTTTAAAAAGTGTTTAAATAGAACGTTATCCGAACGATTCAATTATGTCGTAAAATCTTAAAAGTGTTAAACTCTATCTGCTATTTATATCGGCCTACAATCAAAACAGGATTGTCCGCATCGCCCAGTTGGGCAATAGTTTCTTTTAATTTTGAGCGATAGGGCTCGGCAAATTTCGGATCAGCCAGAGCGGTTTTGGCCTGCTTCAGCAAATCAATGGCCTGGTAATCATACTGCATTATTCCATTTCCCTGAAAAACAACAAACTGACTCTGGGTTGAAGGGATAAATTGATTGGTTGGGTCGAAATAAAGAGGGCCTTGTTTAAAAACTCTTCCAGCCTTTTTATCCAGGATATAATCTATTATGTCTCCCTGGGTGGAGTTTGATGTAATGTTTTTAGTTAGATAGAAGTTGTAGAACGAGACCCAGTCGGTCGTTTCAAAGTTCAGGAACATACTTTTGTGACCCGCTATTCCTCTGGCTGGATTTACATCTCCATGATCAAATACCATAAATGGGATCAGCTGATTTCCCTGAACTGTGTAAATGGTATCCCTGTCTCTTACATGATACCGGAAAAGAAACTTGCCGTTAAACAATGTAACGCTTTGCATCCTGATATTCAGGCCCAAAGGGGAATCAATTTTTCGAATGAGATTCCCTGATAAATCCTGTTCATACAGATAGCAATTCTCGTCAGCTTTTTTTGATGGTCCGGCCGGTAACACCCGCAGCCGGGTATCTTCCGTAAGCTTTATATCTGTATCCATTCCTGAAAATGCCTTCTTCAGGTTCCCCAGATACTTCCCCGACCTTAAATCAAAACTTAAAAAATAGCTTTCTTTGGCGTAATCATTCAGGTACAAAATCTGATTCTTCTCGTCAACCACCCATTTTGAAAATATATATTCCGTTGGACCTTTTCCCTCGTGAACCAATTTCCGTATAAATCTTCCGTCAGAATGAAACTGGAGAATACCAAACTTGGGCTGCTGAGCCAAAATGTAATCCTTAGTGACATAATAGGTTGCCTCGCCCAACAGGCACTCTTTATTCGTTTCCAACCGGACGAATTTAAAATCTTGCGCAAAATCCGACAGCTTTAGTGACAGGGAATCCTTAACTTTTTTAAGATGAATCAGATACTCGCTATCCTTGCCGTGCTGGATGATGCTGACTGTTTCATCATCCTTTTGCCGGAAGCCCAAAAGCAGGAGAAACAAAAGAAACGTGATCTGGAACAAACTTTGCTTTTTTGTCATTGTATAAGGTTAAGTATCTAAAAATGATTTTATTATCCTGATTGGAGTTCTTTAAAAATCTTTAAACCGATAATACACCAAAACTGGATTACCATCCATGGTTACCTTCTCTGCTTGGATAAACCCCGGAACCTCTCTCCGCAGAATTACCTTTTGGGCTTCTGTGAGTTTACTGATGGATTCAAACCAATTAATACCATCAATAACTGAAACAAACCACGATCCGTTCGTCTGCCTGGGGATGTTAACCGGACAACCCTTGAAATTTCCAATAGAATTTAAGGTGTCAGCAGCGAGGAATCGATGATTTTTTGATTGGTGATCCAGCACCCAGGTCCCGCGGGGTTCACCTCCCATGCGTATCGAGGCAGCCAGATGAGATGGCGTATTGGTCAGATAAATAAGTCCGTGTACCTTTTGTTTTTCGTCGTATGATTTAAAAAAATCGCCTGGAGTTGAAAAGTATTTGAGTGTATCGATCGCGGACGAACCAAAATCAAGGGTTAGCAAGGTATCGATATGGTCAGGCCAGATTTCATAGATCCTGGTATCGAAAACCTTGTGGTAAAGTACTGATCCTGCAGTTGTTCCAGCTGCAAATCCCCTGCACTTATCTCCGTCAACGGGCTTTGGGAAAGGAAAGCAAAGCTGTTGAACCCGGCCATCCCAATTGATGAGGGCAAGTTCGAAATTCTCTCTGTTTGCACCCATTCTCCCGGCATGAACGGCGATGAGATCCTTGTTAATCAATTGATATGGATAACCTTCGAAAGAAGTTTTGGCAGATCTAAGGAATTCACCTTTCAGGTTAAAGTAGAGCAATTTCCCGATCTGGTAGTCATTCATGAGCAATTCCGATCTTTCTTCATTGACTGTAATATCGCCTACTGAAACGTATTCTCCGGGGCCTTTCCCATTTGTACTTAACGGATGAAGAAAATTCCCGGTGGAATCGAAACAGCTGAAACCATTGCTGTTCGCTATGATAATCAAACCCGGGGCATACTTAATTTCATAAACATATCCGATCTGGCACTCCGGTTTGGTTTCCAGAGGGATGACCCGGATTTCTTTGATGATATCGTCCAGCGCAACGGTCTGGGTTGGCCAGCTCTTAGGATCGACGCGATAGTTTGTGTTTGTAGATAGTGGTGAAGTGCAGCTGAACAGTCCGATTAGGGAAAGAATAATAATAAAATATCTGGTCATCAGTCAAAAGTTTAATTCAGCTCAATTCTCCTTGAGTTTTGTCTTGATTATCACCGGATTACTATCCTCTTTCAGACCTTTAACGACATCCAGGTATTTCTGGTTTGGATTCTTAATCCAGCCTTCCTTTTGAGCGGACATCAGATAGATAGCTTCAATAGCGGTATACAGATTACCATTTAAGTAATTTTTCTCAAACCGGAATGGAAATCCACCATCCAGATCATTCGGAATTCCCATTGCACCAGGCTGCACAACCGTTATTTTACCGGTGGCCGTATTGCAGATTGCAGCGTAATCTTTATCCTGATATTGGAATTCAACGCAAAATGATTTATTACCAACAGGTTGCAAGGAAAGATTGGAAATATAGTTGCTTCTCTCCGCCTTTGTTGCACTTTTATAATACAATTCATCAGGCAGCATTTTCCCGTTGGTATTAACAACAGCAAACGGCCTTACTTCGTTTCCTTCTACAACATAAACGGTGTCACTCCGGGTAGGAACAAAAAGATCTTTATCACCCATCCGGCAAAAAGAAGCGTATTGGTAGAGTGGTGGGATTTGAAGTTTACCGCCTGACGGCATGGTCATGAAGGGTTTGACCATCCCCTCAGTATTAAATATAAAATGTCGCCCGAAAGCGGAACCCATCTGCCCTGGCATGAAAAGAATGCCCAAATAAGTACCGTTTTGCGTCCGGAATAGTTCCTGGGCGGGGTAAGGAACTTTGAAACTCCTTAGATGCTTTCCTTTAAGAGAATAGAATATCAGGTTCGCTTCGGTGCTATTGTAAACAATAATCTCATTTGCTTTATCATCCCAAAACACCGTATTAATTGCACCAAACTCCCCGGGTCCTTTGCCAATATTGCCTATGTCATTGATATACTTCCCTTTCTGATCAAAGACTTTTATCTTGTTATCGCGGGTGGCCACAACCAGGAGATTCCCGGCTGGCAGAATAATATTAATTCCGGCCAAAAGAGATTTCGTAGTCAGCTCCAATGGAATGTAAGAGATTTCTGTCGCCAGGTCACTCAACTTGAGTTCAGTTGTTTGCCCCAGATTTTTACCCAGTTCAAATTCGGGAATCGATTTCTGGGCTTCGGTTTCAAAGTGGCTGAAGAGAGCCATAAGAAACAAACTCATTACAGGAAGGATGTTGGAAGTTTTCATTTGGTAAGAAGTGGTGTAAGTATATTGTTGAATTATAGACACATAGATCAAAGTTCCATAGGATATTTATTGGGTTCACCTAAAATAGTGAAGTTGGTGATAATTCCTCACTTTTCTTTATCAAACCAGACCTTGGACTCCGTTTAAGATCATAAGTATGACTGGTTTCCAACCTCTTAAGCACCTCGTCACTATTCACGCCGAAATACCGGCAAATGAACATGAAAGTAAACAATTCTATTGAAGCGTCGCCTTTTTCCAATCGGGCAATGTTAATATTGGTCTCGCAGTATACTTCATTCTGCGTTTTCCTGGCCTGTTCCCTTTCCTTGCGTATTTCGGCTGCGAGTGCTCTACAAAATTCTTTCTCAGGTTTCATATTCGTTAAATTTTCAATTTTCAGAAGAGACATAATGCCCCTTCAAAAGGCATTAATTTGACGAGAGTCCAAAACATTACCGGCAGTACTTAAAAAATGCTGCTAATTATCAGTATATCAGCAAGAAAACTTTGCGGCTAAAATTGCTTTTCTCTTCTTTGTGGGATTCTGAGAGATACAGTACATTTGGCAGACATGAATAAGCGTAGACATTTGAATTACAGGGATGCAGAACTTTTGCATTTAATCCGGAGCAAGGATGAGCAGGCATCGGCATTTTTCATGAATAAATTAATCCCGCCACTTAAAAAGTACCTCAAGAGTATACGCCAATATTCCAGGGATAAGGATATTGAACTGAGTTCACGGGTATTAACAGCGATCATATTGATGAAGGATGAGCCTGTTCTTACATCATCTTTATTGACATTCGGAATTTCGATTGCTAAAAACCAATTGGGCTCAGAAAGTCAGAAGATCCAGGATGTCAACAAACCAGCGCAGTTTTTCGATGAATTGCCATCTGATTATGATATATACGAGGTAATTGAGAAGATCGAACGAAAAATACTGGTTAACAAGTCGTTAAATATGATTTCCGATAAATGCCGGCGTATTCTGCAGCACTTTTGTAAAGAAATCAGAACACATATTGCCGCCGAAGAAATGGGCTTCAGCTCCGCAAAGGTATATCTGGTAAAGAAGTCGGAATGTTTGAAGAAGTTAAAAGAGATAATGATGGAAGCACCTGAATTTCCTGAATTATTTAATGATTATTTAAAGAATGGTCATGAAAGAGCTTGATGACATTATTGTGGAAGATGTGTTGGATGTTTTTGAATCCCGGGAAAAGATTAGGGAAACTCTTGGCTTTGTCCGGGAATCCTATGATAATTATGTAAGGCATCGGCGCAAACGACTGGTGTTAGGCTTGTCAGCGACAGTAACAGGTATTGCAGCGGTTCTGTTTCTTTCGCTGATGATTATACCATCCTTAACCAGGCTTAATACCGAAACGATTTTTAACAGTGCTTACCGGAAATTTCAGGTCGACGTCAATACGCGAAGCATTGAAAAAGCGGATCTGACTTCCGCAGCGGCAGCTTTATACAATCAGGGAGATTACAGTGGAGCATTAGCGAGGCTTGATTCATTGCTCGTAGGGAATCCCAAAAACAGTCAGGTATTATTCATAAAAGGGTTAACCAAAATGGAAACCGGCGAATATGACGCAGCCGGCAGTTTATTAAGCCAGGTAGCTAAAAGTGGCGGTTCTTTTGAAATAAATTCACAGTGGTACCTGGCCATGATACATTTAAAGCAGGGAAATATTGATGTAGCCAGGCAGCAATTCGGGTTAATAAAATCAGCGAAGAACAATCCTTATCGGAAACAGGCCGCAAAAATCTACCGGCGTCTGCGTTTTAGAAACAGCCAATAGGCCAGCAGGCTTAGTGTCAGCAATCCAGCACCTGAAAGGATTAGCAGGAAGCCGTGATTATTGGATTGAGAATTGCTGAAACACACAATTCCTGCCCAGTAAAATGGATGGTCGTTACCTGGGGATGAAGATTTCAGATAATCCGTTTTAGCTTTCTGCAAAGCCCGGTAATCAGGCAATCTTCGAATATTCCGATAGAAATTTCCGGATAGCTCAACTGCGGCCCGATCGGATACGGTCCAATAATGTTCGATCACTGAAGAACACCCGGCTATAGAAAACGCCAGGCCAAGAGACATCAGCCCTTCGCCATGGTTCAACGGGCCATTGCCAGATTCACAACCATTTATAAAAACATGTTTCCCTGAAAGATTCAGATAAAGGATATCATGGAACCTGATAATTGCCGGTCCGGATGGATAGCATGCCAGTCCGGATTTCAGAGGATCCGGATGATTGATAAGCAAATGAGTCAAAATATGAATTCGTAAAAGACTTTTAAAAACGGAGTCAATGGTGCTGGCCGGGTCATCGATATAATGAATCGCAGACTCGTGAACCACTCCTTGGATTTCAGAGATTTCATTAACCGTTTCAGGAATGCCTTCGGAATTTTTACAGGAAACGATTGTTATCGCATTGCTACTAACTTTTCCGGGGATATGGTTCAACATGGATGTCGATACATACCGTATGTTATATTTATTCATCAAATACGGAAGATCCCTGAATAATTTTACATCAGAATTAGCCGTAACAAGTGCCTCAAATGGGATTCCATTCAGAATTCCATCAGGATGAATGACCAGGTTATGTCCGTTTGATTTCCCTAAAACCGGTAATATGATCTTTTTAAAGAGCGAGTAACCAATTTCAGTGTATGATTTTACCTGTTCGGAATCATAAGAGCTTAGCGGTTTGTTTCTGAGGTTGAATTTAAACTGATTGATTTCAGAAAGCAATAGGCTATCTTTCTGAATCAGTGTATAATATATTTCTTTGCGGTTAAAACCAAAAACCACAATTGCGGAATCAAGTTCGTAAAACCCTAAATAATTTTCAGCAAGTGATGAAGGATTCATGGATGAATAGTCCGAAAATAGTTGGGCAGGATTTTTAAGGTTGGCCTCACGGATCTGGTTGTAACTGCTCTGAATAAGCTTCTCAGAATTTTCATAATCCCTTAAAACATGTATGATGGAATCGGCTGAAACAGAGGTATCCGGGTTTAGAGTATCACCCAATACTCTCTCCAGAATTTGCCTGTTGGTTTGAAGGCTTCGTATCAAATGGTCAGGAATTCCGACCAACGGATAAACAAGATCTTTCTCAACAAGCCAATTGAGCGAAAGTGACTTAGCCTGAAGTGACCATTTGAATGCGGTCTCAAGATATTTCTGATTCCGTGTTTTCTCATAGAGTTTCAACGCACAGGCAATCCCATGATTAAATGCGCTTCTTCCTTTCTCAGCAACAACAAATCGGGTGGTTTCGGAAGTTATAGAATGGGAGAGTTCGACAATTCTGTTGATAGCTTTTGTAAATAGCCCAAATGCTTCATCCAATGATACATCCGCCATTTGTTTAAGTTCTCCGATTTTAAGAAGGCTTTGTAGATATACAAACTCATATTGAGGTCTGCCTGGCTTGCCAACTGTGTCCGGATTACTGGCAGACAGAATTTTATACGCCTGGTTATAATGGAAGAATGCCGAATCCTTTTGACTAGTTTTTGAAAAATAGCCACCCAGTGCATAATTGCATATCCCTGTCTGATAATGATTTTCGCCATTTAGTCGCCTCGACTGGGCGAGTGCTTTCCTCAAATAAGAGAGGGCCTTATCAAACTCTCCGGTACCCTGAAGAAATCTCCCATAATTGCGATCCGCGACAATCCAGACAGGATCGCTACGGTTAAGAGCATTCCGATTTTTCTCCAGGAGTCTAAATTCCTTGACAGCGCTCAGGGTATCTTGACTTTCCATGGCCAGCAAGGCAAGATTCCCATGAATTCCAATGAAGAGAGAACTTCCAGGTGGGATGTTTTTACCAATGATTTGGGCATTCAGGGTATTCCTGGCAGCGGTACTATCCAATGATTCAAGCAGGAGACCGCTGTAATTGTTAACTATGTAATCCTGGAGATAATGGTCATGAAGATTGTTAGCCAGGAGCGAGGACAGTTGATAATATTTCTTGGATAGAAAGAAATTACCTCCATGGTGCAGAATGGAACCCTTGTAGCTGGTGAGATATCCCCAATACGGAAGCTGGTAACCGAGCTGGTTGGAGTCAATGATGCTATCAGCAAGGTTGTTAGCTTTAATGTCGTTCCCCTGGTTGAATAGATTATAAACTTTAGAGCAATTTTGATAAAGCTGATATTGTGGTGAAACGGTTGCGCTTTTCTGTTGGGGAAGAGCTGGGGTAAAACCCAACAAACAAAACATTGTGACAATAACCTGGAAATCGAAATACCGGTTCATGAAATTGAATTAGTTGAAAAATCAGTAAATTATGCGATATGCCATTTAATCAGTTGTCAACCGGTGCAATGGATAACGCTTTAATATCATCCTTCCAATCTTAAAATCTCCAAAGGTAGAGAAACTAAGTAACAGGAATAATTGCTCAAGGAAAAGAAAAAAGGGGAGACCGACCCTGAATCTGATCTGGAATCCCCACAATTTCTTAAATGTTTTGTTCGCACTGATAAATGAATTCAGGTTCAATGTTTGTCGAAAGCACGGTGAGTTTTATTCCCCTTTCGTCAGCCATCTTATAGGCCAGAGTAAGCATTTCGACAAAGTTGTGAGAGCGGTACACCTTCGAGGTAACCTTTTGGTAATATCCTTCCTCAGCTATCCACACCAGGCAGAGCGGAGCATGAGGATCCTTTATCGGATGGAAATGCTGGGAAGTGCATAGGTAAACTTGCAGATTCATAGGTTTTTGGCATTAAATTCATCGAAATGTTCTGCTCTGACAAAATACCGGCAGTACCGGCCCTGTTCTGAATCGCAGTTCAATGCCTGATAGTGATTGACCCACTTGTCGAATTTGGTTTCCGCATCGGTCAGTATTTCTTTTGAAATCTCGCAAGGCTCTTTCCAAATGGAATCAAAAGCCATCTTGCAAGGGTGCAGGAAAACCTCATATCCAGCGTCGTAAAGCTTTCGGGCCTTGCGCTTGTTGACCTGAATGATCTGTTTTCCATGGATATAAATCTGAACGTCTTTGTAAATCATAAGATAAATGCCGATGCCTTTCGGACTTGTAAGGGTATCAAGCACACCCGGTTGATTGATTTAATGAATTTTGCAATAGATCTGTCTGCCGGCTTTCTGACAGCAATAATCGCATACCCGACAGTTAAGCGGACAAGTAACCCCATCGATATAATCGTCAGGATCCTTTACCGCATTGAACTGATTATCGAGCATGAATCCAGATCCTGAGACGGTAAGATTACCTGGAAGATTGGAAAAGTCGAGATCCCGACGGGCTGTATACGTCCAAACTGGTTTCTCAAGCAGCAGGGCGATTGCTTTCACTTTAGTTACATCGCCCTGGTTCCGGAAATCACCGGCTTCCGAGGACCGGAGCTTTTCAAATTCAAACTTGTTCAGTTCGTAAATGAAAAGTTCCGGAGAGCACATATCCCAGAACTTAGCCTGATGGTTCCGGTGACCTCTAACACCGGGGAAAGCTCGTTCGGGATATTTGGCATAGCAGACTTTCGGATTGCGGCAAAGCCCGAGTTTTTCCGAAAAGCAGCTAAGTGCAGGAGTCATGTTGAAGATCGCGGTTGAGGTATCCTGCTTTTTGTTGCCGAAGCTGAATAGGGTATGAATCATGATGACTACGGCATTAAATTATCATCAGCCATCGAGAGGTAACCCTGTTCTGAGAGGATGAGGTGATCCAGTACCGACAGATCCAGAAATGCAGCTGCTTCCTTGATTTTCTTAGTGATTTTCAGGTCAGCTTCCGATGGAGACAAGTTGCCTGACGGGTGGTTGTGGGCAAGTATGATGCCTGATGAAAGCCTTTCTACCGCTGCGTTTAGGATCAATCGTACATCGGTAACGGTACCGGATATTCCACCCTGGCTGATCCTTTTCTGATCGATGATCTGATTGGATCGGTTGAGTAACAGCACCCAGAATTCCTCATGCTGGAGATCGGACATTAAGGGCTCCAAAACTTTCCAGGCATCCTGAGAGCATTTAACCTTTGGACGGATGGTTGCCGGAGTGGATCTTCTTCTTCGGCCGATCTCGAAGATGGCAGCGATACGGATGGCTCTTGCGGTGGTGATTCCATCGATCTGGCACATGATACTGAGCGACATTTTTGCCAGATTGTGAAAATCGTTGCCGGCCAGTACCCATAAGTTCCGGGCACATTCTTCTGAAATTCCAGCTGCCACGGCCAGAATTTCGATGTTTGATAACGCGCTGGTGCCGGTCTGGACCAGTTTGGCAGCTGCTGAATCGTTCACCTGCCAGGGAGTTGAGATCACTGAATCGTACTTCATGGAAATGTTCACCGATGCCTTTCGGATTTGTTTGAGTATCAAGCGCACCCAGATTAATGATGCACACTTCCTGGAGCAAGCACGGAATTGGAGCGAGTGGCGAAGGTCAGTTTGTGTACCCGCAAACTGAATTCGTGGTGTGCTAATCCATGGCCTGGATGGGAATAGTGGACCGGCGGAGAGGTGGTCATGGATCCCGAGCGGTTTTCCGGGATTGCGACTACCTTTGTGCAGTCATTAATAATATAATTATCACATCCTTACGGTGCGAAGAGGGATGCGGAACGTACCGCTGGCCAGTTGATCCGGTTTCTTTTTGGTTCTTTTTCTTTTGCGGTGCGAATTGAAAAGAAAAAGAACGATCGCAGCGGCTGAAAAAATATCAAACAGTTGATTCCAACGATTTTCTTTTTGGGTACTTTTTCTTTTATCGTGGAAAGAAAAAGTTCGCTTTAGCGCAAAATTGCGGGGCACATTAAATCGACGAAGCATAAGGAGATTAGAATGTAGGCCCGCAATTTTGCTACCAGGCTGCGCCTGGTTACGTCTGTGACCCGACCCCGCCCTAACCCGACTTGGAGGGCGAAAGACTCCATTTTCAGGAAATATGACTCCACGTTTTGGCATCGCACTCCACGTTTCGGACTTATTCCATTAATCAAAATTCCATGATTTGAACAGGGATCGAGTCCTACATTCAGTGCGGTACTCCGCACGCAAACCTGCGAAGCATGAGCACAAACATGAGGTGTTGTAATCGACACACCATATATATACCGTCGACACGCGAGTCCTACTCTAGTGATATGATTGGCAATCAATTACCACTGCATTACTGAACAGTCTGGCCAAAAGAAAAGAGGGAAGCCGCCAGGCTTCCCTCGATAGATCAGTTAACAACTAATCATTATCATCAACCGATCCATTCTCAATTAGTTGCAGAATTTCTTTTGTATCAGAGAAGATCAGATCAGTCATCCGTTTAGAGGATACCAACACTTCAGATAACAGTTCATTCATGTGATCAGAGAAGTCACGTTCCTGGATCGACTGATTAACACTGTAAGGAATTGAATAACTCATGTGAAAGTTGCCGATGCCTTTCGGACTTGTATGAGTAGCAAGCACACCCATTGATAATCTGAGATTAATGTTGCGCCACAACCTTGAGCAGTCCTGATTTTTGGTGAATGGCGCAGGTCAGATTGTTGGATATCAACAGAATAATAGTTGAAAAAGAATCTGAATGCGTGCGAAGCAATTCCGGAATTTCAAGAGGTGACCCCTGCGTAGGAAACCGATGGACACAAAAAAAGCCTCATCGCTGAGGCCTTTTTTAAAAGCTGGGTTCCTAGAACGGCAGGGGCTCGACCGGACTTGCCTTCTTGCCGATGCTTTTCAATTTCTTGGCTTTCTTGGCTGGTGCCTGGGCCTCCTGCAACATTTTGGAGTGGTAGCAAGCATGGGTTCTTCCGAACTGGTCGGTTTCCTTCATCTCAGCGATTTCGAATGTGACATAAGCCACTCCGTCGTACTCATAAGCAATTTCCTGCAACTTTTCCAGAGGCACAGTTACTTTCACAATGTTCATTCCCTGGACTTTCTTGCCTTTTCCGATGTAGGACTTCTCAAATTTTGTCATGACGTTTTTTGTTTTTTATAGTTTAGAAACATGGCTGTATTCATTAAATCGAGCTGAGCTAATAACAAGAGTTTGCGGAATACCGGACCGACGAAGGAGGGAGGATATGCCGTAAAAACTATTGGAATTAGATTGGCCGATTTATCTTTGCCATGTTTTCTGAGCTATAGAAAACCGTCATGACAAAATGAGAAGGGCTACGAAGGGAAAGGCTTAGAAAGTCGGGTAGGAACGTTGTAGAAAGTAACGCTGCAACTGGGAAGTTGCAGGAAATGCCTTATGAGTTTGCCGGGGTGGCCCCTTTACATTCGGATCGTTGGGATGAAGTCTTAAGAAACCGCCGGTTCGGGAGGATCCATACTTGCCACTTCAAAATGGCTGCGGAGCGCCCGGTCACCGGCCAGGAAAGCTTAGAAATTCCATCGGAAAGAAGGTTTAGCCGGCCACCGTTCTTGGGACGCTGCTTTTGAGTCTCAGCGGTGAGCATTTTTTTGAGTCCTTCGGGTTCCGTGCGCAGCGAGCGAGGAATCCTGAACCAAACATCAGGATGCGATCAATACCTTTGTGCCACATTAATAGACACTGCCAAATCGGATAAAATATGGCAGTCCTGAATTTAGTAATTTCTAACACATAGCATGTGAGAATGTGGCGGAGTGATTATCACTTTCTTCTTAAGTTAACAGTTTGATACCCGGTATAAGTCACTTTAGCTTTACAACAGATGGGTTATCACGTATCGCTAAAATTTGCATTATGCTATAGGCCAGATTAATAGTAGTCAATTAAAAAACCTTCTTTTTACCAAGAGCAAATAATTTATCGTTCGCTTAGATAAGTATTTGTTTGGATAAAATAATAAACCAATTTGCATGGTTTTTGCATCTACCACAAGAAAGAACGACTTTGTTTGCTTTCTTAAAATCGGTAAAATATTATTTTTTGTTTCAAAATAGCGATTGCCGAAAATAGCTTTATTAAGTTGATTAAAAGACTCTGAAGACTGCATAATTATATTGACTGAGTGTACTGATCTAATTGGAAAAATATCATTCAGGAGGTTTATTTCTTCAGAAATACACTCATGACAATCAGAACTTGAAAAACAATAAAGTATGGAATACTTATTCCCTAAGACTTCGGAAATGCAAATACTATCAACTCCATTATACAATTTTATGGAAGAAATAATACCAGATAATGCTATTGAATTATTATCAAACTCATTAAGTAGAATCTGCGACTCATCTTGAATCTCAAGAACTTCTTTCTGAGCCTTTGAATTAGACTCTATATGCAGAAAGCGATAGACTAAGTATGAATTGATTATGGTAAATACAAAGCAGATAATTATAACTAATCTCCTATTAATAATTTTCATTGCCCAGATTTAAAATAAGCTTTTAGAATCAGTGGGTTATCATCAATTTTCAGATTCATATCTCCAATTTTTCTTTTTATTTTCTCAGGGACTGAATCGATATCCTCGAAAAATGAGTATGGCTGAACTAAAAAGAATAGTGAATTATCATCCATATAAAAGGGACTCTTTAATGACTTGTTTTCAAAATCATTTTTAAGGTCCAAATAGTCCTTTGTCTTTCTGTTCTTACGATCAAAAAGCACAAAATGGTTGTTCCCTTGATATCCATATTCGAACCAAACAAATCTCTCATTAAAAAGCAAGTTGCTAAAACCATGCAGGAAATCCGGACTATTCATCAAAGTTATTCTTTCATGTGAATTATCAGTTCTGGCAACCTGGTCAATAGTCGTATTATGGCCAAAATGAATGGAATAGATGGGAAGGGTTTTCGATTTACTAATTGAATAGATGGTGTCATTAATTCCGTAATGAAACCACAATTCGTCATGATGAGAAGAAAATGCATTATTATTGGATGTTATGTACTGATCTGTATTAATACAAGTTGGGAAGGTTGCTCGTATAAGTGAAAATGTTTCTCGATCAATTTCATATAAGTTGAACTTTTCAACATTAGGCAAGTCAAACCCCAGCGAATAGAAATAAAAATTTTCCATTTTGTGCATATTATAGGCAAAAAACGGGAAATTATGTGATTTCAAAAATTTTCCATTTTCGGAGAAAACCATAAGATTGCGACTTTGACAAATTAATATTTCGTTACTACTTTTATCAATATCAAAGTCAATAATTGAAATATATTCCCCTGGTCCCTTACCTTTAGAATTTATACCAAAAAGGTATTTTCCGCTTGAATTGAAAACCAAAATTTGACTATTCCCATTGTGTAAAATATAGATTTTATCGCGTTGAATAATAATTTTATCGATCCTACCGATGATACACTCGGGCTTAGTTTCGAGTTTAATATATTGTGTACTATCAATAAAAGTTGACAATAACCCTTTTTCGCCTTGTTTATCATTAATGGAAATTTGTTCTGGATTTACACCGGGGATCCCAATTTTCTGTTTCTGGTTACAATTAGTAAACCAGAAAACTAAAATAAATAAAAAAATAACTGTGTACCATTTCATTACCAATGATTTTTATAACAATTTATGAGTTAGAGATTCGAAATGAGAATGACAAATATCGTTGTCTTTGAAAAGGTCCCATCCACGGTTATATCCAGTTGCTTGTAAATCCATGCATATACTTTTAGAAATTGCGGAATACCATACATCCAGCATGTCCGTATAAAAATACGAACGCCATTCCTAGCAGAGACAACCCTGTCTCTAAGCTCTAATGACAATTCGTTAATAATTTGGTTCAAACCGAAATATTTACCATACCCTAAAGTTTTGCAACGATCCAAAAGTATTTATATTCGGATAGTGTATTATATGAGTTCAAGCAAGCTGCACCTCTAAAAAGGGGACGGATAATTCAAATTCATTATAAAAGAGAAAACCACTGTTATTCACCAATCGGTGTAACACCCCCGCACTCCAAATATGCCGTTTGCCCTGATGGTTTTGTACAATAATTCATACTATTTGGATCAGTGAAACAGCATTCAGCAGAGTATCCACCACCACAATTCTTCGTAACCATGTTACCATGGGACCTAATTGTTACCTCAGTATAACAACCATTAGGGCCTCCTGGTCCATCTCCTAAAGCAAGCAATGATATTAACAGGAAACTAAATGAAAGGAAGGTCGTTCCAATCAAAAATCTTAAACTTTTTCTTTTCATAATACATCCAATAAAATTAAAAAAATCCACTAAAATTTTCTTGACTAAGATATATGTCCTAGTGTCATGTCAACTCTCATATGACGGATAAAGTCTTTTCAGTTTAATTCGTGCTTTCTCCTTGGTGAACTGCCAGTTAATTTTCTTGTCAAACCCATTGCGAGCTTTCTCCCAAGCTTCTACTTCATCCCGGACTTTGTCAATTGAATCAATTCTCCGCCCCAAACATTGATTATTCAATACGTTA